>CADDZO010000113.1 GCA_902812395.1 bacterium
GCCCCGCCCTGGCCGCCAGCGCCCAGAACCGGCGCGCCGACATCCTGTCCGCGGCCGGTGTGCTGGCGGGTCTGCTCGGGGTCCGGCTGGGCCTGGCCTGGGCGGACGCGGCCGCCGCCCTGTTGGTGGCATTCCTGGTTGCCCGCTCGGCTGCGGTGCTCCTCTATCGGGCCGGCGACATCCTGATCGACCGCGCCCCGGCGGACCTGGAGGCCATCGTCCGCCGGACCATCGCTGCCGTGCCCGGGGTCCGCGACGTGGGCACGGTCCGGCTCCGGCGCTCCGGGGACCGGACCCTGGGCGACGCCCGGGTGGTAGCGTCGCCGACGCTGTCGGTGGAAGGGGCGCGGCAGCTCAGCCGCCAGGTCTGGACCGCAATCCAGGCCGGCCATCCCGAGCTGGAGCTGGCGATCGTGGTCGAGCCCCGACCGGAACCCGCCAATCTGGTCGAGCGGGTCCATGCCGTGGCCGCCAGGCTGCCCCAGCTGCGCGACCTCCACAACGTGACCGTGGAGCGAGAAGAGGATGGCAGCTTCCACCTGACCATGCATGCCAAACTGCCCGGGGACATGTCCTTGCGGGCCGCCTGCGAGGCCACGGGCGAGCTGGAGCGGTGGCTTCGGCAGGAGCTGGCCGGCGTCTCCCGGGTGGACATCCACCTGGAGCCGCTGGAGCCCGACCTGGTGGCCGGGGCCGACGTCACCCAGCGCCGCCGTGGACTGGCCGGAGCGGTGCGCGAGGTGGTCGCGTCCCACCCCGAGGTCACCGGCTGCCGGGACGTGGAGCTGAGCGCCCGAGGCGACGGTCTGGTCGCCCACGTGGTGGCGGTACTGCCGGCGGAGGTCAGTCTGGAGCACGCCCATCAGGTCGAGACCGAGCTCGAGGAGCAGCTGCGGCGAGCGTTGCCCGAGCTCTCGGAGGTGGTGGCCCGAGTGGCCCCATGAGCCCGCAGCGGCAGGGGCAGCGGCCCGGCCGGGCTGCCGATCTGGAGGCAGTGCTGGGGCTCTGGGGCGAGGAGGTGGTGCGTGGCCTGCGCGACGCGACGCCCCCCGAGCCGGTGGTGCAGCGGCTGGCGGAGGGATTCGACTGGGAGGCCCGCTCCAGGGTGATCGAGGATCGGGACGGGTTGCGGGCGGCGGTCCTGGTGATGGAGCACCCCTCGCCCGAGGGGACGGTGGCGCGGGTGGAGACCGCAGCCCGAGACCAGGCCGCCCGCCTCGACCTGCTCCGCTGGGGGGTGGCACTGAGCCGGGCGGCCGGCGCTGCCGTGGCCCAGGTGTGGCAGCCGCGGGGTACGGGCGGCATGGAGGACCTCGGGCCGGCGATCGCCCGGCCCTTCTGGCGGATGGACCATCCGGATCCGGCCCGGGTGCCGGAGGTGGCGCTGCCGCCCGGCTACCGGCTGGCCCCGAATCCCGATCGGCGGGTGGCGGTGCTGGCCTTCAACCGCGCCTTCAGCGGGCACTGGCGCTTCCAACCCCTGGACCCGGGGTCGCCCCCGATGCGGCCCGCCGACCTCGACCTGCTGGCGGTGGCCCGGGACGGGTCCGCCGCGGCGGTGGTGTGGTGCCAGGTCGAGCGCCACCAGCCCGATCTGCGTCCCCAGCCGGTGGGGCTGGTGGAGGCCGTCGGCACCGTGCCCGAGCATCGTCGTCGGGGGCTGGCCTATGCCCTCACCGCCGAGGGGGTGCGTCGGCTCCTGCGCCGCGGCGCTCGGTCGGTGTCGCTCTACGTCGATGGCCTCAACCCCGACCGCGCCTACGACGTCTACGGGCGGCTCGGCTTCCGGGTCGCGTTCGAGTACGAGGTGTTCGAGGTGCAGTTGCGCCGAGGCTACTGGCCGAGCGGGAAGGTGATCTCGTAGACGCCGCCCAGCAGGCGTGCCTCGTGCATCCAGCCCATGCGCCGCAGCAGGCCCAGCATGCTCACGTTCTCCGGCAACACGATCAGGACGAAGCGCTCCAAACCCTGCTTCCGTGCCACCTCGGCAAGGCGCCGGAGCAGGCTTGAGCCCAGGCCCAGGCGCTGGTACTCGTCGATCACCGCCACCGCCACCTCGGCCACGTTCGTGCCCGGGATGCGGTCGTAGCGGGCCACCCCGAGGATGTGCTCGGAACCGTCCGGCCGCCGGGTGACGGCGGCCAGCGCGCAACGCTCCCGGGAGTCGACACGGGCCAGCCGCCGGGCCATGTCCTCGGGCAGCCGCTTCAGCGGGGAGAAGAAACGGAAGTAGACGCTGCGCTCCGACATCCGGGAGAAGGCCTCGTGGAGGAGCGGCTCGTCCCCAGGCCCCAGCGGCCGGATCTGGATTCGACGCCCGTCGCGCAGCTCCAGGAGGTCCGGTCGGGGCCCTGGATCAACGCTCATCGGCGGGCTCCGCCCTCGGCACCGCGCAACCGCCGGGGCGTCGGCGAAGGCAGGAACGGCCGGACGGGAGCCTGCACGGTCCCTCCCCGGCCGTGGCCGATCCCAGCCGGCATCGACCTCCCCACCTCCATCGGCGAGGCGCATCGAGCTTCCCCGCGCCGCCCGCCGCGTGCCGGCCCCAGCGGTGGCGAGAACGCCACCCCATCACCTCGGACCCGTACCGGCCTTGGCCCGCGCCCGTATCACCAACGTCCGGCCTCGCCATCACCTGCGCTTCGGTGCACGTATAGTGTGTGAACTCTGCCGTGTCGGCCGCTTCCCCCCTCCTCCAGCTGCCGCTCGACGTGCTGCCCGAGCCGGGGCCACCGCCGCCGGGCTCCCGGCTGACCCGTCCCCGTCCCCGTCCCTTCGTGGGACGGGTCTCCGACATGCAGCGGCTGGCGTCGGCCCTGGTCGAGAGCCGGACGGTGGCCGTGGTCGGGCAGCCTGGGGTGGGTGCTTCGGCCCTGGCGGCCGAGTTCGCCCATCGCTACGGCCGGTACTTCCCGGGAGGCGTGTTTTGGCTGGAGTGCTCGGTGCCGGAGGCCATCCCCTTCCAGGTGGCCGCCTGCGGCCGCTTGATGCGGCTCCGCTCCGACTTCACCGATCTCACCCTGGACGAACAGCTCCGAGAGGTACTGGGCGCCTGGCAAGGCGACACCCCCCGACTCCTGGTCTTCGACGGGGTCGAGGGCCCACTTCGGGAGTGGCTGCCAGCGCGGGGCGGGGCGGCGGTGGTCGCCACCGGGCAGCCGCCAGACGGATTCGCGCAGCTCCGGCTAGGGCCTCTCCCGCGCGAGCACGCCCTGGCCGTGCTGGGCCAGGGCGATCCCGCCGCCCTAGGCCAGATCGCCCACGACCTGGGCGACCTTCCCCTAGCCCTGCGCCTGGCGGCGGCCGCGCTGGCCGGCGGCCTGGAGCCGCTGACCTACCGGGGCCGGCTGGGACCGCAGACGGCGTCCGAGCCTGACCAGCGCCGCTTCCCTCTCCTCCGCCGCCGTTCCCAGCCGGCGCCGGGATTGCCCCAGCCGGTGGCGGCCGCATACGCGGTCGCCCTGGCCGAGCTCGGGGCCGATGCCCGCGCGGCGCTGGCCGCGGCCGCCCGTCTGGCCCCTCAGCCATTTCCTCCGGAGCTGGTCGGCGATGCCGGTCTGGAGCTGATCCGCGCCGGCCTGCTCGAGGAGGAAGGGGGTTGGTGGCGACTCCACCCCCGGCTGGCCCAGCTCGCCCGCGGGCTGCCGGGCGAGGTCGAGACGGCGCTGGCCGCGTGGGCGGCCCGGGCCGACGCCGATGAGCGACTGCGCCTGCTCCCCCACCTCCTGGTCGCCGGCGTGGCCGGCTCCGCCGACCTGGAGGCCGCGCTGGGGACATGCCTGTGGCAGCTCGGCGACGGTGCCTCCGCGCGCCCCCACCTGGAACGGGCGCTCAAGGCCCGGGAGCGGGCGCTGGGTCCGGAGGCGCCAGCCAGCATCGCCTGCCTGGTCGAGCTGGGGGCGCTGCTCCGGTCGCAGGGCGAGCTCGTGGGCGCCCGTCGCTACCTGGAGGAGGCGATCCGGCGCGGAGATGGCCGGACCCGGACGGGCGAGCTGCTGCGAGCCATCGAGGAGCTGGGCTGGACCCTACAGGGGCTGGGGGAGACGGAGGCCGCCCGGGACTGTCTGGAACGGGTGGCCGAGGCGCAGGCATCGGCTGGCACCGCCGGCGCCCAGGCACGCCATCGGCTGGGCCTGTTGCTGCGCGAGCAAGGCAACCTGGCCGCCGCTCGCTCCACCCTGGAGCTGGCCCTGGCCGGCCTCGAGGCCGGCGCCGGCGCGGACGACCCCCGTACGCTGGCCTGCCTCACCGACCTGGGCCTGGTTCGGCAGGCTCAGGGCGATCTCGCCGCTGCGGCCGCCGGCCTGGTCCGAGCGCTGGACCTGGCCGAGCGGACCCTCGGGCCCCAGCACCCCGACGTCGCCGCCCTCCACGATCACCTGGGAACCGCGCTGCAGGCGCGCGGTGACCTGGAGGGCGCCCGACCCCACCTGGAGCGGGCTCTGGAGATCCGGGAGCAGGCGTTCGGAGCCGACCACCCGGTCACCGCCCAGAGCCTCGCCAGCCTAGGTCAGGTGCTGCGGGCGAGCGGTGACCTCGAGGGTGCACGCCAACTGCTGGAGCGGGCGCTGGTGATCTCCCAGCGCGTGCTCGGCCCATACGATCCTCAGACCGCCACCAGCCTGAACCAGCTGGGCACGCTGCTCCAGGCGCAGGGCGAGCTGGTCGAGGCCCAACCCTACCTGGAGCGGGCGGTCGCGATCCGGGAGCAGGCCCTCGGCCCCGACCATCCCGAGACCGGCGCCGGCCTCCACGACCTGGGCGCGCTGCTGGTCCGGCAAGGAGACCTGATCGCCGCCCGCACCTACCTGGAGCGGGCGCTGGAGATCCGGGAGCAGGCCCTCGCCCCCGACCACCCCGACCTGGCCGCCACCCGTCACCTGCTGGGCACGCTGCTGTGGCAGCTGGGCGACCCCGAAAGCGCTCTGGCCTACCTGGATCGAGCGGTGGTGGTGCGGGAGCGGGTGCTTGGTCCCGACCATCCCGACACCCTGGACAGCATTCGGAACCTGGACGCGCTTCGGGCCGGGCTGCCGGCTCAGCCGGTCGGGCTGGGTGAGGGCGTCGGCGACCCGGCCCCGGAGGACGGTCCCACGAAGGCGAGCTGGTAGGGCTCCGCGGAGCGGCCGCTGATGTCCTGGAGCGCGCCCGTCACCGCCAGGGTGTAGGTCTGGCCCGGGGTCAGCCCGCCGGGAATGGTCAGGATCACGGTCCGGGTAGCAGCGTCGTAGCTGGCCTGGGCCTGGATCCCCTGCACGGTCACGCCGGAGACGGTAGTGGGGTTCAGGTCGGAGTCATAGCTGACCCGGACCTGGCTCTGGGAGACCGCCACGTGCAGCACCTCGGGACCGCTGCCGAAGTCCGTGAGCTGGTGGGCGGAGATCCCGCCGATCAACCAGCCGCCGGACGAGTGGACCAGGTTGAGGGTGTAGTCGGTGGCGGTCTCGGAGCTGCCCTGGCCGGAGACGACCCGGACCACCTCGGTCCCCGGCTGGGAGAGCACCACGTAGTAGCGCAGCATCGCCCCCGACAGCAGCTGGCCGAGGCCGCTGAGCGCCTGCTGAGCCTGGCTGCCGAGCAGCGCCCTGGCCTCGGAGACCTGCCCGTTCTCGAGGTCGGAGAAGAACTGGGAGACGAACTGGTTCTGCGCGGCCGCCGGCGACGGAGAGGGGCTGGCCGGGGCCTTCAGGGTGGCGACCCAGATCGCGCCCGAGCGTCCGAAGGCGAATTGCTGGCCCGACGGCGCCCAGATCGGGGTCTGGAAGCTGCCCTGGGCCACGACCATGAGCCCGCTGCCGTCCGCCTCCATCAGGTCCAACCCGGTCTGCGTGGCCAGGAGCAGCTGGCCCTGGCTGGTCCAGGTGATCCCGGTGAGCTGGGGCACGGTCGCCACCTGGGCCGCGGTGCCCTGGCTGACCACCTCCACCGCCGAGCCATCCGGATATGCGTACCGAGAGGAGTCGGGGGACCAGGCCCCGAGCGCGCTGGCCGGCCCGAGCTGGCTGTCCTGCCCGCTCCGAAGGTCGACCAGATGGAGGTTGCCGGAGGCGCCCAGGTAGGCGACCCACTCTCCGTCGGGCGAGAGCTGGGCGTCTTGAGCGGTCTCGCTGAAGCTGGCCAGCTGGCTGCCGTCCGCCGCCTCGACCCCCTGCGTGGTGGCAACCTCCAGGCTCCCACCCTGGAAGCCGATCGCCAACGGCTGGGCGACCTGGAGCTTCTCTTCGCCGTAGACCACCTCGCCGTTGGCGGCGTACGCGGGCCCCTGGGGCCCGACTGCGACCGCCGACACCCCCGAGCTGACGATGACCTGGCTGCCGCCGGAGAGGGTGTAGGCGGTGAGCTGCCCCCCGGGTCCGACCACGTACACCGTGCCCCCGTCCGGCGACCAAACCGGGGGTACCTGACCGGCCGGACCCACCCGCTGCAGGCCGCTCAGGGCACCGGCCGGCGTCTGGGTAGGCGCAACAGTCGGCGGGGCCGCAGTCGGGGGTGGCGTAGGCGCCGTCCAGAAGGCGATCACCGCCGGCTTTTGGAGCGGAACGCCATTCGTGGTCTTGGCCCCGGGTTTGACCGTGACCTGGTAGCGAACGTTGGGGGCGAGCTGGTTCTCGGGCACGATCTGCAGCTGGGTGTCCCCCTGCCAGCGGTAGGTGACCTTAGTCGCGGGCTCGATCGAGACCGCCTCCTCGACCGAGGCAGTGTCCATGGGCTGACTGAAGGTGAGCGTGATCGGCTGGGCCAGAGCCACCAGCTTGGAGTTGGCCAGCGGACTCTGCACCAGCACCTGCTGGTTGCTGCCCTCCCGGTTGCTGAAGACCGCAATCCCGGCCAGCGCCAGCAGGAGCAGGCCCACCAGCGCCGCCGAGGCGGCCAGCCGCATGGGCGAGGGGAGTAGGCGCCGGTACCAGGGCCCTGCTGAGCTCCGTCTCGACGCCTCCTGCAGCAGCTTGCGGCGCAGCTCGTAGCGGAAGCGGGGATCGGGCTCGACCCCGGCCGCCGGGTGGGGAGCGGCGTGAAGCCAGCGCGCGAACTCCCGGCCTTCCAGGTCCCCCACCTCCTCGAAGATCGCATCGAGCTCGGGATCGGGCCTGGCGCTCATCATCCCCGTCTTCCCCCGGGCACGGCCTAGACCGTGCTCCCCACGGTCTGGCGGACCCGTGTGACCCCGCGGTGGATCAGGAGCTTGACCGCCCCGGCGCTCTTGCCCATCACCGCCGCGATGTCCTCGATCTTCATGTCCTCCTGGAACTTCAGGACCATCGCCACCTGCTGCGGCTTGGGCAGGGTCTCCACCACCGCCCAGATCCGCCGCAGCTCATCGCGCTGAGCCGCCATCTCTTCCAGGCCAGGCCCGTCGACGGCCAGGTCCCGCCGATCATCGATGTCCTCCACCGGCCGTGCCGACCGGTAGCGGTCGAAGACCGAATTCATCGCGATCTGGTACAGCCAGGCCGAGAAGGGCTTGCCGGTGTCCTGGTAGCGGCCGATGTTCTTCAGCGCCTTCATGAAGACCTCGGACGTCACGTCCTCCGCGGCCGTCTGGTCCCGCATCTTCGAATACACGAACCGATAGATCTGCAGGAAGTAGCGGTCGTACAGTTCCCCGAACGCGGCCGGGTCGCGCTTGGCGCGCTCCACGACCGCCTGCTCGTCCCAGCGGGACGGCAGGGAACTCATGTCCCGCTCCTTCGCCGGCTCAAACGGCCGCCAACCACCCACGGTTACGAGGCTCGTCCATGCAGGCCACTAGCGTAGCGCCTCGACCTCACCGGACCGTCCACCTCTCAATTCCTAGATATAGGGCCACAAGCCTACCAGGACACAACATGTTGATGGTCGAGGAGACAGCTATACTTTTCTTGCCCGTGGCCGCACCGTCGTCCCCGGCTCCGCGCCCCAGGTGATCGAGCGCTACGCACCGCCGGACATCCGGGAGATCTGGTCCGACCGGCGCCGCTTCGAGCTCTGGCTCCAGATCGAGGTCCTGGCCTGTGAGGGTTGGGCGGCCCTGGGCCGGGTGCCGGAGGCGGCCCTGCCTCGGATTCGGCAGGCCCGCTTCGACGAGGAGCGGATCCGCCAGGTCGAGGCCGAGGTCGGACACGACGTGGTCGCCTTCCTGACCGTGGTCGGGGAGTCGATCGGCCAGCCCGAGGCCCGCTTCCTGCACCTGGGCCTGACCAGCTCCGACGTGACCGACACCGCCCTCGCCCTGCAGCTGCGGGAGAGCGCCGACGCCATCCTGGCTCGTCTGCGCCGCCTCCGCCGGACCGCGGCCGAGCTGGCCTTCCACCATCGAGACACGGTCATGGCCGGGCGCACCCACGGGGTGGCGGCGGAGCCGATCACGTTCGGTTTCAAGGTGGCAGGGTGGGTGGCCGAGCTGGACCGGGCCGCGGCCCGGGTCGAGGCGGCAAGGGAGGAGATCTCGGTCGGCATGCTCAGCGGGCCGGTCGGGACCCACTCCAGCGTCGACCCCGCGGTCGAGGTGTATGTCTGCTCCCGGCTGGGACTGCGGCCCGACCCGGTCAGCACCCAGGTCATCTCCCGTGACCGCCACGCCGCCTATGTGAACGCCCTGGCAGTCACCGCCGGGTCGCTGGAGCGTATCGCACTGGAGATCCGCCACCTCCAGCGGAGCGAGGTGCTGGAGGCCCTGGAGCCGTTCGGCCCCGGCCAGAAGGGCTCCAGCGCCATGCCCCACAAGCGCAACCCGGTGCTCAGTGAGCGGATCTGCGGCCTGGCCCGGGTGGTCCGTGGCCACGCCGCCGCCGCCCTCCAGGACCAGGCCCTGTGGCACGAGCGGGACATCAGCCACAGCTCGACCGAGCGGGTCGTACTCCCGGATGCCTGCTGCCTGGTGGCCTTCATGGCTGAGGAGCTTGATCGAGTGCTGGCCGGGTTGGAGGTCCACCCCGAGCGGATGGCACGCAACCTGGAGGCCGCTGGCGGCGTGGTCTTCTCGCAATCCGCTCTGCTGGCCCTGGTCGAGGCGGGGATGTCCCGCGAGGAGGCTTACCGGGTGGTGCAGCGTGCGGCGCTTCGCGCCCTGGCCGGGGACGGCGGCTTCCGGCAGAATCTGGAGGCGGACCCGGCCGCAGCCCCGATCCGGGGGCAGCTGGACGCCATCTTCGATGCGACCCCGGGGCTGCGGCACGTGCAGGAGGCATTCCGACGCCTGGAGCTGGAGACGGAGGCGGTCACTTGAGCACCCAGATGGACGCCGTGATGGAGACCCACCTCAACCTGCCCCTGTTCGCGCGCGGCAAGGTCCGCGACACCTACGAGCTGGACGGCGACCGTCTGTTGATGGTCGCCACCGACCGCTTGTCCGCCTTCGACGTCGTCCTCCCGACCGGCATCCCCGACCGGGGCCGGGTGCTGACCCGGCTCTCCGCCTTCTGGTTCCGGCGCACCGCCCCCCTTCAGGAGAACCACCTCCTCGGCCTCGACCATCCCGACCTGCCCGCCTACCTGGCCGGGCGAACGATGGTGGTCCGCCGCTGCCGGCGCATCGACTTCGAGTGCGTAGTCCGAGGCTACCTGGCCGGGAGCGCCTGGGCCGAGTACCGGGCCTCGGGGACGGTGGCCGGAGAACGGCTGCCGGGCGGGTTGCGCGAGAGCCAGCGCCTGCCCGAGCCCCTGTTCACGCCCGCCACCAAGGCCGAGTCCGGGCACGACCAAAACATCAGCTTCGAAGAGCTGCGGGACCGGGTCGGAGCCGAGCTCGCCGACCGGCTGCGCGAGCGCAGCCTCGCCCTCTACCGAGAGGCGGCCGCCTACGCCGAGGACCGGGGCCTGATCCTGGCCGACACCAAGTTCGAGTTCGGCCTGGCCAACGACCAGCTGGTCCTGATCGACGAGGCACTCACCCCGGACAGTTCCCGCTACTGGGACGCCTCCGCCTACCAGGTGGGGAGGTCGCCCGAGTCCTACGACAAGCAGTTCGTGCGCGACTGGCTGGTGGCCAGTGGCTGGGATCGCTCCTCCACGCCCCCGGCCCTGCCGCCGGAGGTGGTGGCCCAGACCCGCCGCCGCTACCTCGACGCCTACCGGCTGCTGACCGGCGAGGAGCTGACGTGATCGCCCGGGTGGTGGTGGTGCCCCGGCCTCAGGTGGCCGACCCCCAGGGGATCACGGTGGCCAGGGCACTGGCCCAGCTCGGCTTCGCCGAGGTGCGCTCGGTGCGGGTGGGCAAGTACCTGGAGCTGGAGCTGGACGGCCCTCCCCAGGATGCCGATAGGCGCATCGAGGAGATGTGCCGGAAGTTGCTGGCCAACCCGGTGATCGAGGACTACCACTTCAGCTTGGAGGAAGCGACGACGCAGCGGTGAGGTTCGGCGTGGTCCGCTTCCCCGGCACCTGGTCGGACCGCGACTGCGGCTGGGCGCTGGAGCGGGCCGTGGGAGCCGAGGTCCGCTACCTCTGGCACGCCGAGCCGGACCTACGCGGCTGCGACTGCGTGGTTCTGCCCGGCGGCTTCAGCTACGGGGACCACCTGCGGCCGGGTGCGATCGCCCGCTTCTCCCCGGTGATGGGAGCGGTGGCCGAGTTCGCCGAGCGGGGCGGGCTCGTGCTCGGCATCTGCAACGGCTTCCAGATCCTGTGCGAGGCCGGGCTGCTGCCCGGAGCCCTGGTCCGCAACGCCAGCTGCGAGTTCCGCTGCCAGTGGACCCATCTCCGCTGTGAGCGGACCGACATTCCCTTCACCCGGGCCCTCATCGCTCCGGTGCTGCGGATCCCGATCTCCCACGGCGAGGGGGCGTACTGGGCCGAGCCGGAGCTGCTGGAGCGGCTCGGGGAGCGGCGCCAGGTCGTCTTCCGATACTGTGATGCGAGCGGTCAGGTGACCCAGGAGGCCAACCCCAACGGCTCGGTCGAGGGCATCGCCGGGATCGTCAACGAGCGCGGCAACGTGCTCGGCATGATGCCCCACCCGGAGCGCTGCTGCGAGCCGGAGCTGGGTGGGACCGACGGGCTGGCGCTGTTCCGGTCGCTGCTGGGGGAGTTGGTGGGATGACCGTCGCTACGCCTGGGGTCGTGCTCGAGCCGGGGGAAATGGGGGAGGTCAGGCGCCGCCTGGGGCGCCAGCCCAACGCCCTGGAGCTGGGGATGCTGGAGGCGCTGTGGTCCGAGCACTGCTCCTACAAGACCTCCCGCCGGCTGCTCCGGCGCCTGCCCTCGGAGGGGCCCGGCGTGCTGGCCGGACCGGGCCACAAC
>CADDZO010000114.1 GCA_902812395.1 bacterium
GGACGGGCCGTCCCCAGCGGCGGGGGAGGAGCCGATGGCATCCTGGGTGCTGAGACCGGTGGCGGCACCGCCCGCGGCGGGGGTGCCGGAGGTGGCAACTCCGAGCCGCCCGGCAGTGGTTCCCGGCGCAGGGGTCGGGTCCCGTCCGGCGAAGGCGTCCCCTCAGGCGGGACCGGATCCGGCCGGCGCTGCTCGGGGGCGAGGGGCCGGGTTCCCTCGGCCGGCGGCGCCTCGCGCTCGGCCCTCTCCCGCCCGGTCTCCTCCGGGGAGACCTCAGGGGTGTTCAGCTCCAACCCCCGCCCGGGCCGGTCGGGCACCGCCCCAGGATGGCGCCGCCATGCGTGCCCACTAGGTCCGACTGTCTGTGCAGAGCGAGAGCGAGACGATCCAACGCCATCCGTGCGACCTACACCACCGCCGACCGTATCCCATGCCGCTTGCCCATCCCGGCGGTGCGGGACGGACCGACCGAGCCTACACCATGGAACAGGATCGCGTGCAACATGGAACCGCTGGTCTCCCACAGGGCTCAACGCAACGGCCGCCGCTACCGTTATCGAGATAGGGGTCAGCGCTGGCAGAACCGGCAGAAGACCGTGGTCCGCCCGGCCAGGCGCTGGCTGGCGAGAGGCCGCCCGCAGCGGGGGCAAGGCTCGCCTGCGCGCCCGTAGACCAGCAGCCGCTCCTGGCCATGGCCGATCTCGCCCCACGCGTCCCGGTAGTCGGCGATCGAGGTCCCCCGGCTTCGGATCCCGGCCTCGAGCACCTGCCGCAGGCCGGCGTGGAGCCGGGCGATGGCGGCGCGTCCCAGGCTGCCGGCGGCCCGGTCTGGGCGCAGCCGGGCCACGAAGCAGGCCTCGTCGGCGTAGATGTTGCCGATGCCCGCCACCACCCGCTGGTCGAGCAGCACCGCCTTGAGCGGCGCCCTCCGACCGGCCAGCCGCCGCTGGAGCAGGGCTGGGGTGAAGGTGGGATCGAGCGGCTCCGGACCCAGCCGGGGCAGGCATCGGGCGGCCACCAGCTCGGCCTCGGTCCCGAGCAGGACGCGGCCGAAGCGGCGGGGGTCCCGGTATCGGAGCTGCCCGCCGTCGTCCAGATCCAGGACCAGATGGAGGTGGGTGGGCTCGGGCTCTGACGGCAGTCCCCAGCGCCACTGTCCGCTCATGCCCAGGTGCAGCACCAGCAGCTCTCCTCCCTCCAGGCGGTGGAGGAGGTACTTGCCCCGTCGCCCGACCCCCTCGATCCGGCGGCCGAGGAGGCGGGCGGCGAAGGCCTCGGGGTCGGGGTAGCGGAGGACCGACGACCGCCGCAGCTGGACGGCGGCCATGGAGCGTCCAACCAGCCGGGGGGCGAGGTCGCGGGCCAGGGTCTCGACCTCGGGCAGCTCGGGCACGCCTCAGCCGGTGACGCGGGCCAGGGGACGCAGGTCGGCCCAGTTGGGCCCGGCCTTGGCCTCGACCTCGAGGCCGGTGGCCAGCTGGTAGGCGCCGGTCATCACCTCCGGGACCAACTCGGCGAAGGCGCCCAGCTCGGCCGGAGGCACCTCGAAGACCAGCTCGTCGTGGACCTGGAGCAGCATCCGGCCGCCAAACCCGGCCTCCCGGATCCGCTCCCGGAGCCTGACCATGGCGATCTTGATGATGTCGGCCGAGAGCGACTGGACGGGGAAGTTGACCGCCATCCGTTCCGCGGCCTGACGCAGCTGGTAGTTGGGCGAGGCCAAATCCGGGATGGCCCGGCGGCGGCCGGTCTCGCTGACCACCACACCGCTCTCCCGAGCCTGGCGGCGGACGTCGTCCAACCACTCCTTGAGCCGGCTGTAGGTGGCCCAGTACTCGCGCAAGAAGCCGCGCGCCTCCTCTCCGCTGATCCCGACTTGCTGGGAGAGCCCGTACTCGCCCTGGCCGTAGATGGAGCCGAAGTTGGCCACCTTGGCCAGCCGGCGCTGGGCCGGGGTGACCTGGTCGATGGGAACCTTGAAGATCAGGGCGGCGGTGGCGGCGTGGATGTCCTGGCCAGCAGCGAACGCGGCCAGCAGCTGGGGATCCTCGCTCAGGTGTGCCGCCACCCGCAGGTCGATCTGCGAGTAGTCGGCGGTGAACAGTTCCCAGCCGGGCTGGGCTCGAAAAGCGCGTCGGATCCGCTGCCCCAGCTCGGTGCGGATGGGGATGTTCATCAGGTTGGGGTTGAAGGAGGACAGGCGCCCGGTCGCGGTCGTGGCCTGGCCGAAGGAGGTGTGGAGCCGGCCAGTGACGGGATCGACCAGTGCCGGAAGCGCGTCCACATAGGTCGACTTGAGCTTGCTCAGCTGGCGGTGGTCGAGGATCAGGGGCACCACCGGGTGCTTGTCGCGCAGCCCCTCTAGGGTCTCGGCATCGGTGGAGTACCCGGTCTTGGTCCGCTTCCCCACCGGCAGACGCAGCTCGTCGAAGAGCAGCTTGGCCAGCTGCTGGGGCGCGTTCAGGTTCAGCGGGTGACCGGCGATCTGGGCCACCTCTGCCTCCAGCGCCGCCAGCTGCTCAGCCAGCTCCCGCTCCATCGCCATCAGGTACTCGATATCGATCGCGACCCCGATCGTCTCCATCTCGGCCAGGACCGTGGCCAGGGGCAGCTCGACCTCGTGGAAGAGGTAGTCGACCCCCAGCTGCCTCATCTCCGGCCCCAGGCGCGGCTCCAGCCCCAGTACCGCCCGCGCTCGTGTCCCCGCGTACTCGGCGCACTGCTCGGGCGGGCAGGAAGAGGGAGGCCGGGCCGACCGACCGCTGCCCAGCAACTGGTCGGTGGGCGTCAGCTGCAAGCCCAGGAACTCCCGGGCCAAGTCCTCCAGCCGGGGGTCGCGGGCCCCCTGCCCGAGCAGGTAGGCAGCGAGGTGGGTGCTGAAGCGCCAGCGGTACTCGGCCGGGGCCAGGGCCTGGAGGCCGAGCTGCGTCTCCTTCACGTCGTGCGCGACCAGAGGGCGCTCCCGGAGCAGATCCGCGATCTCGCCCACCAGCTCCCCGGCCACGTACCAGGCACCGTCTTGGGTGGCCAGCCCGAAGCCGACCGCCCCGGTCCGGGGGGAGGCGTCCCAGAGCCCGAAGAGGGCCACCTCGGGGGCCCCCTCCAGCGCCCGGCGGAGGCCGGGCAACCCGTCTGGGCCCACCAGCTCCACCGGTCCTCCCTCGGTCGGCCCCAGCTCCAGCTCCAGGGTCGGCTGCAGGGGCGCGGCCTCGGGAGCCGGCAGCCGGCCCTGGAGCTGGCGGAACTCGAGCTCGTCGAAGAGGGCGCGCACCCGGATGGGGTCGTAGCGCAGCCAGCGGGCCCGGGCCAGGTCGAGCTCGACCGGGACGTCCCGACGGATGGTGACCATGCGCTTGGCCAGCGGCAACTGGTCGCGGGCGGCCTCCAGATTGCGTCGGATCCGGCCCTCGGGCAGCTCCTCCAGCCGCTCCAACAGGGCCTCGATCGAGCCGAAGCGCTGGACCAGCTGGGCAGCGGTCTTCTCTCCCACGCCGGAGACGCCTGGGATGTTGTCCGAGGTGTCCCCCCGTAGTGCCTTGAAGTCGACCAGCTGGGGAGGCTCCAGGCCGTAGCGCTGGCGCACCTGCTCGGGGCCGTAGACCATGGTGTCGGTGATGCCCCGCCGGGGCACCAGCACCTCCACCCGCTCGTCCACCAGTTGGAGGCAGTCCAGATCCCCGCTGACGATGGTGACGAAGAGGCCCTGGGCGGCTGCTTGCGCGGCTAGCGTCCCGATCACGTCGTCGGCCTCGAAGCCCTCCGCCCCCACAACCGGGATGGTCAGCGCCTCCAGGACCCGGATCGTGAGGGGTACCTGGGGTCGCAGGTCGTCGCCCATGGCCGGCCGTCCCTGCTTGTAGTCGCGGTACTCCTGGCTGCGGAAGGTAGGGCCGGCCACGTCCACGGCCGCCACCGCGTACTCGGGGCGGTCGGCGAGCACGATGGCGAGCATGGAGGTGAAGCCGTAGACGGCGTTGGTGACCAGCCCGCCCGAGGTGCTCATCGGGGGCAGGGCGTGGAAAGCGCGGTAGAGCAGGCTGTAGGTGTCGATCAGCACCAGCCGCTTCTTGGCCGGCGCCATCACGGCGTCCTCCGGGTGGCTGCCGCTCCGCCGCTCACCGGCCAATTCTCCGCCAGCCGGCTCGCCGGTGTCCGGCCCGGCAGGGCCATGGTTATGCTTAGGCCAGGAGGCGTTGCTACGGACGACCTGATCGAGGTCAGCGTGGACAGCATCCGGGTCCACCTGCCGACCGGCCAGCACGTGGTGATCCTGAAGGAGAAGCGGGCGGAGCGCTATCTCCCGATCTGGATCGGGCCCTTCGAGGCCAACGCAATCGCGATCAAGATCCAGGGGGTGGCGCCGGACCGTCCGATCACCCACGACCTGATGTCGGCAACCTTCGGCGAGCTCGGCATCTCGGTCAGCCGCATCGTCGTCACCTCGCTCAGCGACGAGGTCTTCTTCGCCCGTCTCCATCTGCGCCAGAACGGCCGCGAGATCGATGTCGACTCGCGCCCCAGCGACGCGATCGCGCTCGCGGTCCGGTTCGAGTGCCCGATCTACGTCGCCGCCGAGGTTCTGGACCGGGCCGGGGTCGTGCCCGAGAAGGAGGAGCCGCCGGCAGCGGAGCGGGAGCAGCTCGACGAAGACCGGCTGGCCGTCTTCCGGGACCTGGTCAACAGCCTGAACCTGCCCGATTTGCCCGACGAGCCCGGGGGCAAGAGCAGCCGCAGCTGAGGGCTGCGCCGAGTCGGGGTGGGGTGCGGTATGGTTCGTGCCGCCCATGTCCGGGGTCGCCCTGGTCACCGATTCGACCTGTGACGCGCCGCCCGAGCTCCTGGCCGAGCGCCGCGTCACCGTGGTCCCGCTCATCCTGACCGTCGCCGGGCGGAGCTACCGGGACGGGGTCGACATCACCCCGATGGACTTCTACGAGCTGCAGGCGGCCTCGGGGGGAGCGACCAGCACCTCCCAGCCCTCGGCTGGTGAGTTCGCCGAGGTCTACCGGCGGCTGCTCCAGGACCACGATCGCGTGCTCTCCCTCCATCTCTCCAGCCGCCTCTCCGGCACCTACGCCTCGGCCGTCCAGGCCGCGGAGCTGGTCGCGCCGGACCGCATCCGGGTGGTGGACACCGGCATGGTCTCGATGCCGCTAGCCCAGCTCGTCCTGGCCGCCAGTGCGATGCTGGCCGGCGGGGCGAGCGTGGAGGAGGTCGAGCGGCGGCTGCAAGTGATCCGGAGCGGGATCCGGGTCTTCTTCCTGGTCGCCACGCTCGAGTACCTGCGCCGGGGGGGCCGAATCGGACGTGCCCAGGCCCTGGTCGGGTCGATGCTTCAGATCAAGCCGGTGTTGACCATCGAGGAGGGCGAGGTAGCGCCCCTGGAGCGGGTGCGGACCCATGAGAAGGCTCTGGCCCGCCTGATCGAGCTGGCCCGGCAGACCCCCGCACCGATGTGCGCCCTGGTCGGCCACGCCCAGGCGCCGGCAGTGGCAGCCCGGATCGTAGCCGCCCTGGAGCCGCTCTGCGAGACCCTGCTGGTTGGGCCGGTGGCGCCGGTGGTGGGCGCACACGCAGGACCGGGCACGGTCGGGGTCAGCTGCTACGCGGCGGAGCTGTTCCCGCTCGGACTGGGTCGCGCCGGCGGGCCCGTCGCCAGCTGACTGCTTCCGGACGGGCGCGCTTCTCCACCCTGCCCTCCAGGCTCAGCGACTGCAGATGGGCCAGCCCTTCCTGGAGCGCCATCCGCATCTCCCACAGGTTGTCGCGCACCCCCCAGATCGCGATCGCCACCTCCCAGGCACTGAGCTCGTCGTTCCCCAGGGCACGCAGGATCTGGTGCTTGCGACGCCGGTGGTGCTGCGCCATCACCCCCACTCGGGCCGCGGCCTCCGCGAAGGGATCGCCGTGGGCGGGCAGAACCAGCCGGGGTCGCAGGCGCACCAGGCGTCGCAGGCCGGCCAGGTAATCGTCCAACGGGTCGGGGGTGCTCTGGGGATGCAGCCCGATGTTGGGGGTGGCGTTGGGCAGGAGCTGGTCACCGGCGAAGAGCAGGCCCGCCTTGAGATCCCAAAGACACACGTGTCCGGGGGAGTGTCCCGGGGTCCACTCCACCCGGAGCCGCCGCTGGCCCAGCTCCAAGATCTCGCTCCCGTCCAGCTGGAGCGAGGGGAGGCCGGGGCGGACGTACTGACGGAAGGTGCGGGAGGCGTTCTTCAAGAACTCGGCCTCCGCCTCGGGGACGCCGTGGAGGCGAAGGTGGTGGCCCACCTCCTCGACCAGCTGTTCGATCTCCAGGTAGCGGGGATGGACCAGAGGAACCTCGAGCCGGTGCAGGAAGAGCTGGGCCTTCCACTCCTCGGTCAACTGGCCCGCGGCTCCGTAGTGGTCGGGGTGGATGTGGGTGACGACCAGATGGCGGATCCGGCCGGACGGCCCGCCCAGCTCCCGCACCGCCTCTCGGACCAGCTCGAGCGAGGGATCGGCGTTCATCCCGCAGTCGATCATGTCCACCGCCCCGTCCTCGGCCGGGAGCAAGAAGCAGTTGACGTGGCCTTCCTCGAAGGGAATCGGCAGACGCAGCCGGAAGGTGGCGGGGCCGACCTCCTGGAGCTGAGGAGCTGCTTCCGGGTCCTGCACTACAGTCCTCCTCGGGCGGGCTCCGAGAGCGGGGCCGGCGCCCGCCCTGACGACCGGACCCGCGTATAAGATGGGACCTCGAGGATGCCGCATGGCGTCATCACGTGGAGGAGCCGATGACCGAGCAGACAGCTGAGCCGACCCCCGACCAAGTCGTCGAGGAGATGCCCAACTACTTCCTTCCCGAGAAGGCCGGCAATACCAACGCCTCCATTCAGTTCGACCTGAGCGGCGAGCACCCCGGCAAGCGCTACATCAAGATCGCGGACGGCAAGGCGGAGGCCGGCCAGGGGGAGATCGAGAACCCGAACCTCACGCTGACGGCAGACTCCCGCGACTTCGTGCGGATCTTCACCGGCCAGCTCGACCCGACCGCCGCATTCATGAGCGGCAAGCTCAAGATCAAGGGCGACATGGGCCTGGCCATCCGCATGCAGTCGATGTTCCGGCGGCCCTGAGCCTCGCCGCCGAGAAGCCCGCGGGGCGTGGCCCGCGGGCTTTTTGTTCGCTCTTGAAGCGTTGCCAAGCGAGATTGTCCTTGCCGTCATGGGCTATCTTGTTGGTGCTCCACGCGTTCGGGAGTGGCGTCGATGGTCCAATGAAACCTCTCGTACGAGGGGGTGGAAATGTGATAGTCTGAGGTCCCCCCGTGGTCGGTTCCACGACAGGAGGAGCCCCTCGATGACAGAAGAGAAGGACCAGGATCGGATCATCCGGCTCGAGGCCAATCGGGCGGCCCTGGCCCGGCTGGCGAGCCAGTTCGAGAACGAAGCGGGGCTGGATCGCTCGATCGCCGACAGCCTCGACGGCGTGGTCGCCCACGACTACGAGGACACCGACTTCGCCCAGGTCATGAGCGACCGGGACGTCAACGATCGGCTGCTGCAGCTGCTCACGGAGAACCGGGAGCAGGTGGAGCGAGCGTTACAGCGGCTGGCAGAGGGCAAGTACGGTGTCTGCGAGGACTGCGGGGAGCTGATCCCGACCGAGCGCCTCCGCTTCCGGCCCGAAGCCACCCGCTGCGTTGCCTGCCAGGGCCGCTGGGACCGGCTGAACCGAAGGAGCGCCTGACCCCCGACTGGGACCGGTCGGCGCACCTGGGCCCGGGGTGGGGCCCTCAGCCGCCACAGTCGGTGACACCGGAGCGCCCCCGCAGCTTCGCGGCCGTTCTGCCGCTTGAGGGTGGGCTGATGGTTGCGTAGTGTCCTTCGTTCGTGATGGACAGGGGGGCGTGCCAGACCAGTCCACCTCCACCTATCCAAGGAGAGCCACACCCAGGCGGAGGAACGGGCCGTCGGTTAGTCAGCGGTCGGCACGGGTCCAGAACCCATCCGGATCCAGGCGCCGGATCCAGGCCAGCTCTTCGTCCGTGGGCTCCGGCGTCGGCCCCAGATCGTCGGCCACCGTCAGATCCCAACCCGTGGCTCCCCGCACCTCCTCCAGGCTGTGGCCGGGGTGGATGGTGGCCAGGTAGGCCTCTCCCCCACCCTCGGGGAAGCGGAGGACGCCCAGCGTGGTGACGATCGCCGCCGGCCCGCCGCCGGGCAGACCATGGCGGCGCCGCCAGTCGGGGCCGTCGCCGTACCCCGGCGAGGTGACGTAGGAGACGCGTTCGACCAGCCGCCGGGGTTCGTGCCGCATCAGCGTCACCCAGCGCCGGGACAGGATGGCGATATCCGCACCTCCCCCGCTTCCTGGCAGCTTGGTGCGCGGCCGGCTGGGATCCCCGATGTAGCTGGTGTTGAGATTGCCAAAGCGATCGACCTCGGCGCCGCCGATGAAGCCCAGATCGACCTCGCCCTGCGCCATGAGCGCCATCACGTTCGACATCCGGGTGGCCCAGAGCGCCCCAACCACGTTGGGTGGGTCGCCCATCGTGCCCAGGAATGCATCCGGCGCCTGCTCGCGCATCAGGCCCAACTCGTAGAGCGCGCGGGCCCGGGGGGCATGGGTGTGGTGGGCGACCCCGTAGGCGAGGATCGGGAGGCGCATGCCAACGAAGACCAGCTCCCCGTCCTTGATCTCACGGGCGGCGGCCGCCACCATCAGCTCCTGGGCTGTGTAGCGCTCACTCATCGCCGTAGTCCACCGGGGCGGCCAGCCGCCGCTCCCGCACGCGCAGCCGCTCCCGATCGACCCTCTCCAGGTAAGCCCGCCGGTCGGGAACCCCGAGCACCCATTCTTCCAGCCACTCCCGGTACCCCTCGGCGGTGCGCGACCGCCGTGCGTACTCGCGGTAGGCGCCGTGGTCACGGCGCCAGTGGCCCTGGAGCGGCGAGGGGTGGGTGCCGCCCGGCTCGTGCACCACGGCCGCCACCTTGGTATCGGGGAAGAGGATCCGATTGGGATCGGAGAGCACCACCTCGGGTTCGACCAGTTCCTCGCAGCAGACGATGATGCGCCTCGCGGCAAGGCCGGCCTCCTCGGTCACTCCGAGCGGTCCCCAGAGGTGGGCGCGGCCCTCGGGGTCGGAGCGCTGCACGTGCACGATGGCGACGTCCGGCCGCAGCGGTCGAACCCGAACGGCGCCGTCGACCACCTCCAGGTCCGGGTTGGTCTTGAGGATGTCGCTCCCGAGCAGGGTGCGGGTGGGCAGGTAGGGCGCGTTCCAGGCCGCCGCCCACAGGGCCAGCGAGACGGCGAAGTTGGAGTAGTCGCAGACCTCGATCTGGCGCGGCTCCCCCCGCTCGGTTGCCCGCCGGTAGCAGTGGCCGAGGCCCTCGGAGACGTTCCCCACCCAGGCGGCCCGGATCCGGGCAACGCAGCCGGCCCCGATCAGCTGGTCGAACAGTCCGTCGGAGATGGGCCCGATCAGGGTAAGGTCACGCCGCCTCTGACGGATCAGCTCGTGACCGGCGGCGAAGGGGATCGCCGGCTCCAGGCAGGTACCCATGGCCACGCTGGCCCCATCTGGGACGAGGCGCGAGATCGCCTCGGCCATGGTCATGACCTTCCCCCCAGTCATCAGCCGGCGAGCGAGGCCAGGTAGCCGTGAAGGTTGCGCTCGATCTCGGCCACCGAGTCGCCCCCGAACTTCTCCAGGAAGGCATCGGCCAGCGTCAACGCCACCATTGCCTCGCCGATGACGCCGGCGGCAGGAACGACGCAGACGTCGCTCCGCTCGTAGTGGGCCTCCACCCGTTCTCGGGTACGCAGGTCAACCGACCGCATCGGCTTCTTCATGGTCGAGATCGGCTTCATCGCCGCTCGCAGATCGATCGGCTCCCCGTTGGTCACCCCGCCGGTGAGGCCCCCGGCCCGGTTGGTCAGATGGCGAAACCGGCCCTCCGAGAAGTCGATCTCATCGTGGAAGGCGGATCCGGGGCGAGCCGAGCCCTCGAAGCCAGCCCCGAACTCCACCCCCTTGACCGCGTTGATGCTCAGGATGGCCATCGCCAGTCGGGCGTCGAGTTTGCGGTCCCAGTGAACGTAGCTGCCCAGCCCCGGCGGCAGCCCGGCCGCAATCACCCGGAAGGTACCACCCAGCGTGTCACCCCGCTCGCCGGCCGCGTCGATCTCGGCCACCATGCGGGTGCTGGCGTCGGGCACCGGGCAACGCACCGGCGAGGCCTCGATCTCGGCCTCGGTCAACCGCACCGGGTCCACCGCGCCATAGCCGATGTCGATGCCTCCGATCGACTGCACGAAGCTGAAGATCCGCACCCCGAAGCGTGCCAGGAGCTTGCGGGCGACGGCCCCGGCGGCCACGCGCGAGGCGGTCTCGCGGGCGCTGGACCGCTCCAGCACGTTGCGGACGTCGGTGTGGCCGTACTTGAGCGCGCCGGCCAGGTCAGCGTGGCCGGGCCGCAGCCGGGTTACGGGCCTGGGCTCGAAGCCGTGCCGCCCCGGCGTCATCTCGGCACTCCAGTTGGCGTGGTCCCGGTTCTCCAGCACCAGCGCGATCGGGCTGCCCATGGTCAGGCCGCCGCGGACCCCGCCGACGATGCGTGCCCGGTCCCGCTCGATCTGCTGTCGGCCGCCACGGCCGTGGCCGCCCTGGCGGCGGCGGAGATCCCCCTCGAGGTCTTCGCCGGCGATCTCAAGGCCTGCCGGCACCCCCTCAATCACCACCGTGAGCTGTGGACCGTGTGACTCGCCTGCGGTCAGCCAGCGCAACACGTCCCCGATCATAGACGGCCGCTCCGGTGGGGCCGGACCGGGCGGCTCCTGGACCGGCTTCGAGGCAGCTGCCACCCGATTTGGGGGCTGGTAACTGTTGGCGTTTGAACGTATGATAGTATGTAGGGGTGAACTTGAAGAACTGGGCCCGGCAACAAGGCGTTCATCCCATGACTGCCTACCGCTGGTTCCGGGAAGGCAAACTCCCAGTTCCCGCGCGCCGCGCCGGCCGGCTGATCCTGGTGGACCAGCCACCGGTCAGTGCCGTTCCGGGGATCACGGCCGTG
>CADDZO010000115.1 GCA_902812395.1 bacterium
GGCTACCTGGCCTTCGGCCTGGCCCGGCCGACCGGCCAGGGGACCGGCGCCTCCCCCGCGGTCGCCGGGAACGGGGGCATGGCGGCCATGGCCGGCATGCCCCCGCTGCCGAGCTGGGCCGGCGATCTGCACGTCGCCGTCCTCGATCCCCCGGACGGATCGGTGGTCACCGACAACCTGGTGCGGATGCAACTCGCTTTCTCCGGCTACCAGCCCTCGTGCTTCCTGGCCGGGACACCGGTGCGGCCCCATACCGGGCACTTCCATGTGCTGCTCGACGGCGTACTGGTAGGCCCGTTCTGTACCCCCGAGGTCGATCTCTCGATGCAGAACGTGCGCCCCGGGCACCACACGATCACGGTGGTGCCCGCCCTCAACAACCACCAGCAGGTGGACCAGAACGCGGTCGCGCTCCACATCGACTACGAGCCGACCCATCCCCTGCCCTGGATCACCGGCTCCCGCGCCACCGCCCGGCCGTCTATCCAGATCGTGGCGCCTCCCTCCGGGGCTCGGGTCTCGGGGCAGTTCACGCTCGCGGTGCGGGTGACCAACTTCCACCTCAGCTGTCCCCTGCAGGGGAAGGCCCCGGTCCCCGGCTACGGGGGGTGGAACGTGAACGTCGACTCCATCTACGGAGCGATGAACGGCATGGCGACCATGGCCGCGGTCGCCTGCACGGACCAGGTCCAGCTCTCGACCGAGGGGCTGAGCCCGGGCCGGCACCTGTTCATCGCCTACCTGGTCAACGGCGCGGACCAGCCGGAGGTGCCCCTGATCAGTGACCAGATCGTGCTCGACGTCGCGCCGCCCTGAGCCTGCCACAGGCCCCGGCCTCCCGGTCCGGTGCCGCCTCCACCCGGCCTGGTGGCCGCCGGCCCTCCGGATCGGAGGGCTGGCCGGCCTGGTCCTGGCCCTAGAGTGGGGGCGGGCCCTGGCCGAGCGCCGGCCGGGATGGGCCCTGGTGGCCCTCCTGGGAGGTGGGGCGGCGCTGTGCGGGCTCGGCCTCGCCGCCTCCCCGGGCCGGCTGGGGCTAGGCCTGGAGCGGATGGCCCAACGCCTCCTGTGCGGCCTTGCGCTGGCGGTGGTCCTGCTCCTCCCCGCCGCGGTTCGCTGGTCGAGCGCGCCTGCGCTGGGTCCGCCCTGGCTCCTGGCCGCGATCGTGGTCTCGATCGGGGAGGAGCTGGCCTTCCGGGGCCACCTCTTCGCCGCCCTCGACGAGGTGGCCGGCGGGCCCGCGGCCGTGGGCGGGACCACCGTCCTGTGGACCGCGGCCCACGCCCTCTCCCACCCGCTTGCGTTCCTGCTCCCGGTCGCCGCCGCTGGCCTCCTCCTCGGGCTCTGGCGATGGGCGACCCGCGACCTGGTCGGACCCATCCTGGGTCACGTTCTCGCCGACCTGGCGCTGTGATGGCGGAAGGGAGATGGCCGTCTCGCCGTGCCCTGGTCCTCCTGGTCGCCGCGACCGTCGCCTACCTGGCCGTCGCCGTCCCGGTCCCGCCCGGCTTCTTCGACGGCCTCACGCCCCCGGGGCCCTACCGCTGGGTGAGCCCGCCCGCCCGCTTTGCGGCCGGCAACCAGCCGCCGCTCACCGGGGTCGGGGTGGTGAGCGTTGGTCCCGACGGCAGGGTGCCGCCGGGCTCGATCATCACCGCCGACACCCAGGCCGCGCTGAGCTTCGGGGCGGGGGCCTTCGTCCCGCCCCGCCGAGGCGGGACGGTGCGGATCGCGATCACCCCCGAGCGCCGGTTCCCCGACCCCGGGCCGCTCTCGCTGGTGACCAACGTCTATTGCTTCCGCGCCAGCTCGCCGGTCGCCCCCGGGCACACGGTGCAGGTGGGCCTCGCCTACTCGGCCTACGCGCTCCCGCCGGCCGCCATCTACGGGTACGGACCGGATGGCCACTGGCGACGTTTCCCGGTGGAGGGTGGCTCCAGCCCCTACACGGTCACCACCTCCACCGACCGCCTCGGTTGCTTCGCCGCCGGCAGCCCCCGGGCGGCCGCTGACGCCGCCACCACGTCCGGGGGGTTGCGGCTGCCGATGCTGGTCGGCCTGCTGATCGTTCTCCTCCTTCTCGCCGGGGCGCCGTTGCTGCTCCGCCGCTGGGCCCGAGGGTCCCGTGGTCGCGCCCCTGGTGATGTCACCGGTGGGGTACCGGGTCCGACCCAGGTCTCGGCGAGGCACCTCGTCACCGCCGAGCCGCCATCCGAGAGGGGAGGTGAGGGTGCCGATGACCTCAAGAGGCCGTCAGGCCCGTGGGGAGCGCCGAGCGGGCGGCGATGGGCACTCCCCACCGCCCGGAGCTGTCGGGTCAAGGGCCAGGGGCTGGGAAGGCGACCATGAGCGGGAGCTGCATGCCCGGAATGCCGATGCCCGGCTGTGGCAATGGCCGGCCTGTGGGCACCATGCCGTTCTCCCTCCCCTCCGAGCTGGCGCTGGCCCTCTGTCTCCTCCTCTCGGCGTATGCCCTGACGGTCGCCTTGCTGTCGATCGGGCAATGGGCCGGAGGCCGTTCGTGTGCACCACATCGTGTCGACGTGCTCAGCACCGTGGATCACGTCACCCACGCCGGCGGGATGATCGCCATGGTCCTCTGGATGGCTGGGGCGTTCACCTTTGAGCCCACCTGGCCATACTTGGCGCTCTACAGCCTGGCCGGCTGTGTCTTCCTCATCCGACTCAAGCTCCGGCCGAATCTCGATGGCCGACTCCGAGAGCTCTGGCACGTCCTCGCCAATGGCTCGATGGTCTACATGCTCTCGGGAGCCGATCTGACGTTTGTCACTATCGGCTGCCTTGCCCTCTTCGTGTTCCTCATGCTCATCACGGTGGGAAGCAGACATAGGGTCCTTTTCCTCCCTCCCCCTCTTTCCCCTCGCTCCGACCTGCATCTCACCGCCGGGCTGGCGATGGTAGTCATGCTGGCCATGATGCAGTGGTCGTCCTGGCTCCGATGGTGAGGCGGTCCCAGGCGTGTCGAGCATGCCCTCGTGCTCCGGTCTCGGAATGCCAGGGACGATGTCAGGCTGCGGAGCGCCATCACGGAGGTTGTCGTTGCGTCTACCCATCGGAAATCGTGGCGACGGTGCTCACCGGATGAGACCGCGTCTTCTCTGGTCCTCCTACTACGCGATCGTCCTGACCGCCATCGCGGTGACCGCGGCCCTCGTGGTCGGGAACCTGCTCCACCGATCTCAGGTCAGCCAGGGTACGGTCGTCCTGGTCGCCGCCGCGCGCCAGGCGACGCACCTCCAGGTCACGGAGATCGCCCTTCATTCGTCCCGAGGTTGGGTTCGGATCGCGGGCAGGACGAACCAGGCCGTGCCGACGGCGCCGCAGATGGCGACCCTGGCCCAGGCCCAGCTGCCGAGCGGCAGCTATGACGCGATCCGGATCGGGAGCCACCGCTTCCCGGCCTCCCTCGCCATCCGGGCCGGTGTCCCGCTCCCCGTGCTGGTGCAGGTCGAAGAGGGGATCCCGGTCCGCGCCTACGCAGGTCAGGAGCAGGTCAACCTCGGTCTTCAGCAGCTCTCCGGCGAGCTGCGTAGGATGCCGGCCTTCGACCTCATGGACCAGTACGGCAGACCCTTCACCAACGCCTCGATCGAAGGTCACGTGGTGGTGCTCGCCGCCTTCCACACCACCTGCCACCAGACCTGCCCGCTCTACACCGGGCTCTTCCTCCAGCTCCAGGGGCGGGTGCCGCGGAACGTGATGCTGGTGGAGGCCACGGTCGATCCCTGGAACGACACGCCCGATGCGCTGCAGCGGTACGCGCAGGCGGTGGGCGCTCACTGGACCTTCGTGACCGGGTCGCTGACGGCCATGGGGTCCTTCTGGAGGCCCCTCGGCGTCCAGCTCAGCAGCGGCGACATCCACTCCTCCACCCTGGCCATCATCGACCCGAGCGGCGACATCATGACCGTCTACCAGGGGGTGCCGGCGGTCGGGAGCCTGCCCCCGCCCCTGCGCGACCAGCTCTACGGCCCCGGGCTCCAGGAGCTGGCATCCGGTGGCGATGGCTGGACCGTCGGTCAGGTCCTGAGCTCGGTCGAGGACGTGGTGAAGCTCAGCGGCGTCCGCACGGAGGCCAGCGGCCCGGTGGCCCCGGATTTCCAGGCCCCGGCCCTCGAGGGCGGGCAGGTGTCGCTGCGAAGCCACCGTGGCTCCCCCCTCGTCCTCTCCTTCTTCGCCTCCTACTGTGTCCCCTGTCGGACCGAGCTGCCGATGCTCCAGGCCGCGGCGAGGGAGCGGGGAGTGACGGTGCTGCTGGTCGACGAGCGTGACGACGCGGCCAGCGCCCGTGCCTTCCTCGCCGGGGCGGGGGTGACCCTGACCGCGGCTTCGGATCCCGAGGGCGCGATCGGGGAGCGGTACGGGGTGGGCGCGGTGCCCGAGACCTTCTTCATCAGCTCTGCCGGGACGATCGAAGACCGCGTCCCGGGGACGATGGACCGGTCCTCGCTGGAATCCCGGCTGGCCCGGCTGCAGGCGACATGACCGGGCATCGACCGGATCTCGAACGATCGGATAAAGGGAGGATGCGCCCCGTGCCCCTGCCTGAAAGGCTGCCGACGGACGTGTCCGGTTCGGCGGCGGACGTGCTGGAGCTGTCGATTCGCGGCATGACCTGCGCGGCCTGCGCGGCTCGGGTGGAGCGCAGCCTGAGCCGCCTGCCGGGGGTGAGGGCGGAGGTCGACTACGCAGCCGAACGAGCCCGCCTCACCGTCGCCTCGGAGATCCCGGTCGAGGTCCTGATCGAGCGGGTGAGGGCGGCCGGGTACGATGCCGAGCCGGTGAGGGCTGCGCCCGCCCGCGGCATGGCCACTGAGGACGACCGCAGGGCAGCTGCGCTCGCTCGGCGACTGGTGGTGGCGGTGGTCCTCCTCATGCCCCTGTGCGAGGGGTCGATCGAGTTCTCGCTGGTGCCCTGGACGAGGTTCCCGGGATGGCAATGGCTGCTTCTGGCCCTGGCCGCCCCGGTCGTGACCTGGGCTGCCTGGCCCTTCCACCGGGCTGCCCTCCGCGCGGCCAGGCATGGCGCCTGCACGATGGACACCCTGGCCTCGTTGGGAGTCGTCACCGCGACCGGATGGTCCCTGTACACCATGTTCTCGGGCCAGGCCGGGGAGACAGGAGGCACGCTCCTTACCTTGCTCCTCCAGCGGCCGAGCGGTGCCATCTACCTCGACGTGGCGGCAGGGGTGACCAGCTCGTTGCTCGCCGGGAGGTTGATCGAGGCCCGGGCAAGAGGCAAGGCCGGCAACGCGCTGCGGGCGCTGGCCGCGATCGGGGCCAGGCAGGCGAGCCGGCTCCAGGACGACGGCTCGGAGCTCCGGGTGCCGGTCGAGCGATTACGGGTGGGTGATCGACTGGTGGTGCGGCCGGGCGAGACGATCCCCACCGATGGCCGCGTGCTCTCTGGCCGGTCGGCAGTGGACCGTAGCTCGATGACCGGGGAGTCGCTGCCGGTCGAGGTCGGGGAAGGTGACCCGGTGGTGGGCGGGACCGTGGCCCTGAGCGGCCGCTTGGTCATCGTGGCAACCGCGGTTGGCGGCGACACCCAGCTTGCGCGCATGGTCGAGCTGGTTGCTCGAGCCCAGGTGGGCAAGACGGCGGCCCAGCGGCTGGCCGACCGCATCGCGGCCGTCTTCGTCCCGGGGGTGATGCTCGCCGCTGGCCTGACCCTCGTCGGCTGGCTGGCGCTGACCGGCTCCCTCCAGGCCGGGTTCAGCGCCGCGCTCGCGGTCTTGATCGTCGCCTGCCCGTGCGCGCTGGGGCTGGCCACCCCGATGGCGTTGCGGGCCGCCTCGGGACGGGGAGCCCAGCTCGGTCTCGTCTTCAGAGGGCTCGAGGCCGTGGAGCGCTCGACCAAGATCGACACGGTGGTGCTGGACAAGACCGGTACCGTGACCCGGGGCCGGATGGAGGTGGTCGGCCTGGAGCCGGTGTCGGGGACCGACCGGTGCACGCTGCTCCGGGAGGCTGGTGCCGTCGAGCAGCGGTCGGATCACCCGATCGGGAGGGCGATCGCGGTGGCCGCTCGGCGGGAGCTGGGGGCCCTGCCGCCGGTGACGGGGTTCACGGCCCTGCCCGGGCTGGGCGCCAGGGGGGAGGTGGAAGGGCACCAGGTGCTGGTGGGGGGAGCGCGTCTCTTCACCGCGCGGGGTGGGGAGATCCCGGCCAGCGTGCTCGAGCGATGCGCCGCCTGGGAAGCCCGGGGTCATACGGTGGCGCTGGTGGCGCGAGACGGTGGGCTGCTCGGCGCGATCGCAATCGCCGACGTCGTCAAGCCCTCGGCCGCTCCGGCGATCCGGGAGCTCCAACGGCTCGGCCTCCGGTGCGTGCTCCTGACCGGCGACGAGGCGGCAGCGGCGGGCGCGGTCGCGGCCGAGGTCGGGGTCGAGGAGGTGATCGCCGGCGCCTTGCCCGAGGAGAAGCTCGACCGCATCCGTGCGCTCCAGGCTCAGGGGCGACGCGTGGCCATGGTCGGCGACGGGGTGAACGACGGTCCTGCCCTGGCCGCCGCTGACCTGGGGATGGCCATCGGGGCGGGCACGGAGGTGGCGGTCGAGTCGGCGGACCTGGTCCTGCTCCGCGACGACCTCGTCGCCGTTCCCGACGCGGTTCGGCTGGGCAGGTGGGCCCGGCGCACCATGGAGGGCAACCTGATCTGGGCCTTCGCCTACAACCTGGCCGCGATCCCCCTGGCGGCCTCGGGGCACCTGAGCCCGCTCGTCGCCGGGGCGGCGATGGCGGCCTCCTCGGCCCTGGTGGTCTGGAACAGCTCCCGCCTCTGGCGGTTCCGGGCCGGGGTCACCGAGCCGGCGGAGGGCTGAGGCTCGGGGCGGCTCCGTCGCCGCTCACCTGCCGGCACCCTCGGCGAGCGGTTCGCGACGGAACTCCACCTCCCCGGTGCCCAGCCAGCGGTGGAGGCGGCGAAGCGGCCGGGGCGCCCACCAGGTGGCCTGGCCCAGGAGCCGCATCACGCTCGGGACCACCAGCGCACGGACCACGGTCGCGTCCAGCGCCACGGCCAGGGCCAGCCCGAGCCCGATCGCCTTGATCAGCACGATGTCCGCCAACCCGAAGGAGACGAACACGGCCACCATGATCGCCGCGGCGCCGGTGATCAGGCGGCCGCTGCGCTCCAACCCGGCCGCCACTGCCCCGGCGCTGGCCCCGGTCCGCTGCTGCTCCTCCTGGATCCGGCTGACCAACAGCACCTCGTAGTCCATGGAGAGCCCGAACACCGAGGCGAACATGATCACCAGCACGGCCGGGTCGATCGGCTGCGGGGTGAAGTTCAAGAGCCGGCTGAGGTGCCCTTCCTGGAACACCCAGACCAGGGCGCCGAAGGAGGCCGAGATCGACACCAGGTCGGTCAGCACCGCCTTAATCGGGAGCGCCACCGAGCCCGTGAGCAGGAACAGCACCACCAGGGTGAAGCCGATGACGAAGCCGACGGCCGGCGGGGTCCGGGCCAGGACGTAGCTCACGGCATCCAGGTCGGAGGCGGTCTCGCCGGTCACCAGCGTCTGGGCGCCCTTGACCTCGAGGGCGCGCAATCGCTGCAGGAGCTGCCGAGCCCGATCGCTGGCGGCGGGGACGTCGCTGGTGATGGTCAGGACGGCGATGTGGGGCCCGACGCTCTCCCGCAGCTCGGCCTGGAGCGGCTCCGGCAGCCGGTCCCGGGGCTCGGCGTAGAGGCGCTGGTAGTCAGCCCGGGTCAGCCTCCCTGCCGGGTCGACCGGCCCGCTGACCTGGGTGACGCCGGGGATGGCCGCGATCTGCTGGCTCAGGTCGTAGAGGGCGCCCACCCGCTCCGGCTCCAAGGGGCTGCCGTTCGGGTAGCGCACGACGACGCTGAACGTGGTCCGGCCCTGGCCGGGGAAGTCGTCGCTCAGGGTTCGGTACGCCTGACGGGCCTGGGACTGGGGTGGGAGCAGGTCGACGCCGCCGGTGCTGAGGCGGATGCCCAGGAACGGCGTCCCCGTCAGCAACAGCAGCGCGAGAGAGGGCACGAGGGCCACGAGCGGCCGCTCCATGACCCAGCCCGCCAGCCCTGCCCAGAGACCGCCGGAGCGTCGCTGGCCGGGCGGGCGAGGGAGGCCGAGGGCGTCCACCCGCGGTCCCAGCAGCGCGAGCGCGGCGGGGAGGAAGGTGAGGGCGTAGACCACCGCGATCAGGACCACCATCGCTCCCGCCGCCCCCATCGAGGCCATGAACGTGCCCTGGTAGAAGAGCAACGCCGCCAGCCCCACCGCCACCGCCACCCCTGAGAAGGTGATCGCTCGCCCGGCCGTGGCCAGGGTCGTGGCCAGGGCCTCCGACCGGGGGGCGCCGCGGCCCAGCTCCTCCCTGAACCGACTGACGATGAACAGCGAGTAGTCGATCGAGACCCCGAGCCCGACCAGGGTGACGATGTTGAGCGCGTACAGGGAGACGTCGACGGCGTGCGCCAGCAGCAGGGTGCCGCCCAGCCCGCCCAGGATGGTCAGGATCCGCACCCCCAGGGGCAGCAGCGCTGCCGCCGCCGAGGCGAAGATCACCAGCAGCAGGAGCCCGGTGACCGGCAGGGAGATAGCCTCGGCCCGGTGCAGGTCGCTCTCCAGCGTGGTCGAGAAGGCGTGGTCCAGGGCCAGGCCGCCGGTCGCCTGGACCTGGAGGGGCCCGGGGCGCACCTCGGCCCGCAGCTGCGGGTAGGCACGGTCCGCGGCGCTGCCGCTTTCGCGCAGCACCACCTGGACTAGAGCTTTGTGGCCGTCCCGCGACACCAGGGAGGCCCGGGCTGCGCCCTCGAGATCGTAGGGGGTGACCAGGCGGGCCACCCGTGGGTCGGTCCGCAGTCGGGCCACCGCCGCCTCCAACGCGGCGCGATAGGCCGGGCTCGAGACCTGAAGATGGGGGTCGGAGAAGAGGAGCAGGAAGCTCGAACCCGAAGGCTGTCGGGAGGCGAGCTCCGATCTGATCAGCTGCTCGGCCTGGCGGGAGGGGGTGGGGCCGGTGTAGCCGTCGGTGGCGTTCAGGGCGCCCCCGCTCAAGATCCCGAGCACCGACAGCGCGAGGAGCACGGCAGAGCCCACGAGCACCGGCCAGGGCCAGCGGTGGACGATGCGGGCCCAGGTGGCGAAGGCGGCGCTCATCGTCGCTCGCCCATGGTCAGCTTGGCGAAGGCGTCGATGGCTGCCGCCCGGTCGAACCCGGGGTCGAGCTCACCCTGGACCCAGATCCCGAACATGGCGGCCCATGCCACTGCCGCCACCGCCGGGGCCTCGTCCTGGCCCCAGCCCTCCCACTGGGCCATCACCGCCCGGATCGCCTGCTCCATGTAGCCTCGGTCGAGGGCGATGCTGCGGAGCAGGGTCTCCCTCACCGCCTGGTTGCGGGGAGCCAGGGCCAGCATCTCGGTGAACAGCCGCCAGAAGGGCTGCTCGGGCCGCTTGGCCTGCTCGAGGCCGGCACGGGCGAACTCGATCGGGTCGCCCTCGACCCGGGGCCGCAGCTCGGCGCAGGCGTATTCCACCGCGGCCACGATCAGGTCCTCCTTGGTGGCGAAGTAGTAGTGGACCAGCCCGGGGGCGACCCCGGCTTCGGCCGCGATGTCCTTGACCGAGGTGGCGGCGTAGCCCTGGCTGCTCAGGACCCGGACCGCTGCCTCCACGATCCGCCGTCGGCTGTCGGTCGCCATCGTCCCTCTTCCTGGCCGGCCGGTCGACCAGCTCCTGGTTGGTCATTCAACCAAAATCGTCCCGGCGTGCAACGGGGACGTGGGCGGCGCGCGCATCGAGATCGTGGCCCGGGGCCACGTCTCCCGCCGTCCCCGGCCCGGTTGACCGGGCTCCGGCCGCCCAGGTCGGGGCCAGCGCTCGGCCAGCCGATCGGGCGTCAGGGCCAGCGCTTCCGTGACGGTGGGCCAGGTGGCCGAGAGTGGCCCGAGCCACGTCATGCCTCCTTTGGGTCGCTGGCTGGGGGCGGGGCGTTGCCGGCCGTGGCCTGGCCCGCCACCGCGCTCGCCCACGAGCACCGAAGCGTGGGGCCCTAGCGGCTCTCGGTCGGCGGGAAGGTGGAGCCGGCGTGCTCGGATTCCCTCGACGCGGTCCAGCCCTTCCCCACCGACGCCAACGGCAACCCGGTGCCGGGGACGTGCAACGACCTCACGGTGAGGGTTGGGGGACGGTGGTCGGACCAGTGTCCCGCTGCGGTTGCGTCCAGTCCTCGACTCGCCCACGGAGTGCGACGCCCAGGTGCTCCCGACCCGGCCGGGGACGTGCACCTCCCGTTTCACCGGCTCCGTCGCCGGGACCCCGATCGACCAGCACTTCACCTCCTCGGAGCGGACGTGGCCGCCCTCAGCCGGGCTCGAGGGCCTGGTTGATCCTGATCCAGCCCTCCGGGCCGGCTCCCAGCGCCCGCCCCAGGGGGCTGTCGGTCATGCCCGGAGCCGGCACCACGAAGACCTCCTCGCCGCGCTGCACCAGGCGGCCCCCCAGCTCGGCGAGCAGGTAGGCGACGACCCGGGGCTCGGGCAGCGCCGTCACCTCCAAGGGCCCCGGGCACCGCGCCCCGAGCGCGCGGCAGGCGGCAGGCAGGACCTCGGCGTAGATGCTTGGAGGCACGCTCGGTCAGGGGGCCCCCAGCGCCACCTCGAGCAGGGTCGCCAGCGCCGCCACCCGGCTCGCGTGGGGCTCGGGGGTCTCCCAGAGCGCCCGCTCCTGCCGGAGCCCGTGCAGGAGGTCGCGGGCCCGGTTGGAGCCGCTCTCCGGGGCCAGCGCCACCCGGGTGCGGTCGCCGGCCGCCCTGGCCCGGTAGAGGTCGTGGTAGACCACCTGCCCCTCGCGGGCGAGGGCATCGGTGACCAGCCGCCCCAGGAGCCCGCTCACGGGCGCGCCCAGGCGGGGCATGGCCGGGTCCTCGTCCCAGGCCGGGGTCGAGCGCTCGACGCGTCCCCGGCGCACGCAGGCCAGGGGCAGGGTGAGGCACGGCGACCCCAGGCCCAG
>CADDZO010000116.1 GCA_902812395.1 bacterium
GCTGCGCCAACGCCTGGCCACCCTGCAGGCCAGTGCCCGGGGCGCCGCCGCCTTGGCCTCGGTGCTGGAGCGGGCCCTGGTGGAGGACCCGCCGGCGCTGCTGAAGGAGGGCGGGGCGATCCGGGCGGGCTACGATGCCGAGCTCGACCGCATCCTGGAGGCATCGCGTGGGGCTCGGGAGTGGATCGCCACCCTGGAGGCACGGGAGCGGGAGCGGACCGGGATCCGAAGCCTGAGGGTGGGCTACAACCGCGTCTTCGGCTACTACCTCGAGGTGAGCCATGCCAACCAGGGCCTGGTTCCTCCCGACTACGTGCGCAAGCAGACGCTGAGCGGGGCCGAGCGCTACTTCACCGCCGAGCTCAAGGAGAAGGAGGCGGTGGTGCTCAACGCTCGCCAGGACCGGGTGCAGCGGGAGCATGAGCTGCTGCGCCGTCTGGGCCAGCGGGTGGCGGAGGCGGCCGGCGGGCTCCTGGCTGCAGCCGAGGCGGCCGGTGACCTGGACGCGCTCGCCGCGCTGGCCGAGGCGGCGGTGGAGCTGGACTGGGTCCGGCCCGAGGTCTCGGCCGGCTGCCGGCTGGAGATTGAGCAGGGCCGGCATCCGGTGGTGGAGGCGGCGGTGGGGCGGGAGGAGTTCGTTCCCAACGACGTCGTCCTCGATCCCGACACGGAGCAGATCGTGGTCCTCACCGGTCCCAACATGGCTGGGAAGTCGACCTACCTCCGCCAGGTGGCGCTGATCGTGCTCCTGGCTCAGTGCGGCAGCTTCGTGCCCGCACGGCGGGCTCTGGTCGGCCTGGCCGACCGGGTCTTCACCCGGGTCGGCGCTCACGACGACTTGGCCGCCGGGCGGTCGACCTTCATGGTGGAGATGACGGAGACCGCCAGCATCCTGAACCACGCCACTCGCGCCTCGCTGGTGGTCTTGGACGAGGTCGGGCGGGGGACGTCAACCTACGACGGTCTCTCCATCGCCCAGGCGGTCCTGGAGCACCTTCACGATGCCCCCCACCTGGGCTGCCGGACGCTGTTCGCCACCCACTACCACGAGCTGACCGCGCTGGCCGATCGCCTGCCCCGGGTCCGCAACCAGCGGGTCGAGGTGGCCGAGGAGGGGGATGGGATCCGCTTCCTCCACCGGGTGGTGCCGGGCGGCGCCGACCGCTCCTATGGCATCCACGTGGCCGCCCTGGCCGGGCTCCCGGCGCAGGTGATCGCCCGGGCCCGGCAGATCCTGGCCGAGCTGGAGCGCCAGCGGCCGCTGGAGCCGGCCGAGCAGCAGCTGGGCCTTCCCCTCCAGCTGACCGATCCACTGCGCGAGGAACTGAGCGGGATCGAGCCGGACCGGCTGACGCCGCTGGAGGCGCTGCGCAAGCTCTACGAACTACGCGCCCGGCTATAGCGATGACGATCCGGGTCCTGCCCCCACATGTCGCCGATGCCATTGCCGCCGGGGAGGTGGTGGAACGTCCCGCCTCGGTGGTGAAGGAGCTGGTCGAGAACTCGCTCGACGCCGGTTCCCGGCGCGTCTCGGTCGAGATTCAGGGAGCCGGGCGGACCCTGATCCGCGTCGCCGACGATGGCAGTGGCATCCCTGCCGACGAGCTGCGCTTGGCCTTCCTGCGCCACGCCACCTCGAAGGTGGGGAGCCTGGAGGACCTGGCCGCAATCGCCACCCTGGGCTTCAGGGGCGAGGCACTGGCCAGCATCGCCGCCGTCGCCGAGGTCGAGTGCCGGTCCAGCGGCGCCCGGGTCCGCCTGCGCGGCGGAGAGGTGGTCGAGGAGGGCACTGCCATCTCCGTCCCCGGCACCGTGGTCGAGGTGCGCGATCTCTTCTCCCACACCCCCGCCCGGCTCAAGTTCCTGAAGAGCGAGGCGGTGGAGCAGGCCGCCTGCCTTCGCGTCCTCCAGGCCTACGCCCTGCTCTATCCCGAGGTCCGCTTCGAGGTCCGCCTGGACGGACGCTCGGTCCTGCGCACCTCGGGCGATGGCAATGCCCGGGCGGCGGTGGCCGCGGTCTGGGGAGCTGCCGTCGCCGCCGAGCTGCTGGAGGTCCGCGCCGACGGGGTGAGGGGTCTGGTCTCGCAGCCCCGGATCTCGCGGGGCAACCGGGACGCGCTGCTGCTGGCGGTCAATCGGCGACCCGCCGTGTCTCGGACCCTCGCCTTCGCGGTGGAGGAGTGCTACCAGGGGCGCCTGGAGCGGGGCCGTCACCCGCTCTGCGTGCTCGACCTGGAGCTCGACCCGGCCGAGGTGGACGTCAACGTCCATCCGACCAAGCGGGAGGTTCGGTTCCGCTCCGAGCGCACGGTCTTCGCCGGCCTGCAGCGGGCGGTGCGCGCTGCCCTGGCCGGTAGCGCACCCTACCGTATGGCTCCGGTCCCGGAGCCGGGCGCCTGGCGGGCGCCGCAGCTCCACGAGGCGCCACCGCCGCTCCTAGCACCGCCGCCGCCGGCACCCGCGGCGGTGGCACTTCGTCCCCTGGGCCAGGTGATGGACGGCTATCTGGTCGCCGAGGGGGCGGAGGGGGTGGTGCTGGTCGACCAGCACGCCGCCCACGAGCGCGTCCTCTACAACCGCTTCCTGGCCCGACTCCAGCGCCGCAGCCTCTCCGGCTCGCCCAGCCAGTCCCTGCTCCTGCCCGAGGTGCTGGAGGTGGGACCGACGGAGGCCGCCGTCGCCCAGGAGCAGCGGGAGCGACTCGAAGCTCTCGGCTTTCGGGTCGAGGACTTCGGTCCGGGCTCGGTGCGGCTGACCGCAGCGCCAGCCGAGATGGCGGCGGAGCGGGCGCCGGAGGCGCTGCGCGAGCTGCTCGAGGTACTGGCCGACGGGCGTGGCGACGAGGTCCTGCCCAGGGCAGCGGCCCTGGTTGCCTGCCACGCGGCCGTCCGCTTCGGCGACCGCCTGGACGGCGCCGAGCAGCGCCGCCTGCTGGCGGAGCTGGAGGTGACCGAGGATTCCGTCACCTGTCCCCACGGTCGCCCGACCAGGCTGGTGATCGAGTGGGCCGACCTGAAGCGACACTTCCGGCGGACGTATTGAGGTGGAACGGGCTTCGGATGCGGGGCGACGATCACGGCCGAGGGCGGAGGTCCGGTGGCCACGAGCCGGAGCAAGGTGCCGGATGCGTGAGCTCTGGCATCCGGATGGAGGTGGTGGTGAAGGAGTCGCCGGCGGTGCTTCGCCGAGCGCACCTCGGCCGGCATCCGCGCCATCGGTGCTGACCATCGCCCGGGGAACGGGCTCGTGGGGCGAGGCGGCGCCACCGAGGTCGCCGGTGGTTCCGATGATCGTGGGGCCGACCGGGGTGGGCAAGAGCGAGGTGGCGTTCGAGCTCGCGCGTCGGCTGGACGCCGAGATCGTTGTCTGCGACTCCCGGCAGGTCTACCGGATGCTCGACATCGCCACCAACAAGCCCTCTCCGGAGGCCATGCAGGCGGTCCCCTATCACCTGGTCGGGATCGCCGATCCAGGTCAGAGCTTCAGCGTCTTCCAGTTCGTGGAGGCGGCCAGCGCGGCAATCCGCGAGATCCACGGCCGGGGGCGGCTGGCGCTGGTCGAGGGTGGGACCATGCTCTGGGCCGACGCGCTGGCCGAGGGCTTCTCGCTGGGGGGGGTGCCGCCCCGACCGGAGCGGCGGGCCGAGCTGGCCCGCCTGAGCGTGGAGGAGCTGGCCGAGATCCTGCGCAAGCTGGACCCCGCGGCCCGGGTCGACGTGCGGAACCCGGTCCGCCTGGTCAGGGCGATCGAGGTCCTGGAGGTGGCGGGCCCGCCGCTGGAGCGGCTGCGCTGGCGCCAGCCCCTCTTCGCGACGCTGCGGATCGGTCTCACCGACGAGCTGGCGTCGATCGACGCCCGCCTGGCCGAGCGCAGCCGGGAGCAGGTCCGGCGGGGCCTGGTGGCTGAGACCCGGGCCGCCCTGGAGGCCGGGGTCCCGCCCGACGCGCCGGTGCTGACCGGGATCGGCTATGCCCAGGCGGTGGCCCATCTCCGGGGGGAGATCTCGCTCGAGGAGCTGCCCGAGGCCATGGCCCGTGCCAACCGGCGCTACGCCCGCCGCCAGCTGCGCTGGTGGCGGCGCAATCCGGCGGTGCGGTGGTTCCAGGTGGAGACGGCGGTGGACGGTATCCTGAGGTTCCTCGAAGAACAGAACCCTTGGTCGATACCAGGCCGGCGCGAGAGCGCGCCTATCTGATCGGCGTCCGGCTTCCCGGCACCCCAGATCGGGTGCTGGCGGAGCAGATGCGCGAGCTGGCGGAGCTGACGCGGACGGCGGGAGGCGAGGTGGTGGCCTCCGAGGTGCAGCCACGATCCGCTCCGGATCCCGCGCTGTTCGTGGGCCGCGGCAAGGTGGCCGAGCTGAAGCGGCGCCGCGACGAGCACGCCTTCGACTTGGTCATCTGCAACGAGGACCTGAGCCCGCGCCAGCAGCGCAACCTGGAGCGCGAGCTCGACATCCGAGTAGTCGATCGGACCGAGCTCATCCTCGACATCTTCGCCCAGCACGCCCACACCCGTGAGGGCCGGATCCAGGTCGAGGCTGCTCGCCTGCACCACCTCCTCCCCCGCCTGATCGGCGCCTACGACTACCATCGCCAGATGGGTGGCATCGGTGCCCGCGGCGGACCCGGTGAGCAGCAGATCGAGGTCGAGCGACGCCGGATCCGGGATCGGCTTCGGGAACTGGACCGAGAGCTGGTCGAGGTCCGTGCCCAGCGCGAGCAGCAGCGTCGCGCCCGGCGCCGCTCCCAGCTGTCCACCGTCGCGCTCGCCGGTTACACCAACGCTGGCAAGTCGACCCTGCTCAACGCGCTCACTGGGGCCGGCGTCAGGGTGGAGGACCAGCTCTTCGCCACCCTCGACCCGACCACTCGCCGTCTGCGCCTGCCCAGCGGGCGGCAGGTGCTGGTGAGCGACACGGTGGGATTCATCCAGAAGCTGCCCACGGATCTGGTGGCGGCCTTCCGGGCCACCCTGGAGGAGGTCACCTACGCCGACGTGATCGTGCACGTGGTCGACGCCTCGGCCCCGGCGGCCGTGGACCAGGCCGCTACCGTGGAAGCCGTACTGGGGGAACTGGGTGCGGGCGATCGGCCTCAGGTGGTGGCGCTGAACAAGATGGACCGTCTCGGCCCCAGCGAGCGTCGGCGGCGGCTGGCCGAGTTCGCCGACCGCCCCCTGGTGGTGCCGATCTCGGCCCGGCTGGGGCTGGGACTTGAGGAGCTGGGACGCGCGATCGACGCTGCCGAGCGGGACCTGGTACCGCTCCGCCTCCTGGTCCCCTATGGGCGCGAGGGCGTGATCGAGGAGCTCCGCCAGGTGGGCGGGCTGGAGGAGGTCGAGTACCGAGCCGAGGGGACCTACGCCCGGGGCCGATCGCCGCGAGCCTGGCTCCACCGCTTCGCGCCCTATGCCCTGGACCGCTCGGAGAAGGCATGAGCGAGCTCGCCCGCCTGGCCCTGGAGCTGGTCGACATCCCCTCGGTGAGCCGTGACGAGCGGCGGATCACGGCCTGGATAGCCGAGCGAGTGGAGCGGATCGGTCTGCCCTTCCTGGTCCGGGAGCCGGATGCCCTGGTCTTCGGCGCCTCCCATCCGGACGTGGTCCTGGCCGGTCATTCCGACACGGTGCCGGCCCAGGACAACCTGCCCGGCCGGATCGAGGGTGGTGCGGTCTGGGGGCTGGGTGCGTCGGACATGAAGGGCGGGCTGGCGGTCATGCTGGAGCTGGCCGGGCTGGTCGCCGCCGGGCTGTCCACTTCGCTCGCCCCGCTGTTCGTGGTCTTCGGGCGGGAGGAGCTGGCGGTGACGGAGAGCGTTCTGGCCCGGGTCCTGGAGGGCTGCCCGGCCATCCTGCAGGCCCGCCTGGCGGTGGTCATGGAGCCGACCGACAACCGTCTCCAGGCAGGCTGCCTGGGCAGCATCAGCGCCGAGCTGGTCTTCCGGGGGGTCGCGGCCCATTCCGCCCGCCCCTGGCTCGGGGTCAACGCCATCCACGAGGCGATTCGAGGCCTGGCTCCAATCATCGAGCTCACCCCCCAGGAGGTGACGCTGGACGGCCTTGTCTTCCGCGAGGTGCTGAGCGTGACCCAGATCTCGGGTGGGATCGCCAACAACGTGGTCCCGGACCTGGTTCGCTGCGGGCTGAACTTCCGCTACGCCGGGCACCGCAGCTCGGTCCAGGCCGAAGCCCGACTCCGGGAGCTGGTGGGGGCGGGCGAGCTCACCGTCACCAGCAACGCCCCGGCGGCGCCGGTGGCGACCGGCAACCAGCTGCTGGAACGGCTGCGTTCCGTCGGTGATCTGGAGCTGGAGCCGAAGCAAGCCTGGACCCCGGTGGCCGAGTTCGCCGCCCGGGGTCTGGACGCGGTCAACTTCGGCCCTGGCGACCCTGCGCTCGCCCACCGTCGCGACGAGCGGGTCATGGTCGCAGCCCTGGAGCGGAGCCTGGAGGTGCTCCGCCGCTTCCTGGCCTGAAGTCGAGGAGGTCCCGATGCACGCCGAAGCCCTGGACGACCTGCGCCGCCGCATCGACCGGGCCTACGAGGCCGGGGAGATGGATGCGGAGGCGGTGGAGGAGGCGGTGGCGATGCTGGACCGGGGGGAGGTGCGGAGCGCCGAGCCGCAACCAGACGGATCCTGGCGGGTCAACGAGTGGGTGAAGAAGGCGATCCTGCTCTTCTTCCGGCTCCGAGGCCTGGAGACGGTCGAGGTGGGCCCGTTCGAGTACCGGGACCGCATCCCGCTCAAGCACGGCCACGACCGCTCCGGGGCGCGGGTCGTGCCCCCGGCGGTGGTTCGCTACGGCAGCTTCATCGGCCGGGGGGCGGTGCTGATGCCCTGCTATGTCAACATCGGAGCCTGGGTGGGGCCGGAGACGATGGTGGACACCTGGGCCACGGTCGGCTCCTGTGCCCAGATCGGGGCCCGGGTTCACCTTGCCGGCGGGGTGGGCATCGGCGGCGTCCTGGAGCCGCCCCAGGCCCGCCCGGTCGTGGTCGAGGACGACTGCTTCATCGGCTCGCGCTGCGTGGTCACCGAGGGCGTGATCGTGGGCCGCAAGGCGGTGCTAGGGGCCAACGTGGTTCTGACCGCCTCGACCCCGATCCTCGACGTCACCGGACCCGAACCGATAGAGGTTCGAGGGCGGGTACCCGAGCGCGCAGTGGTGGTCCCTGGCACGCGCAGCCGGCGCTATCCGGCCGGCGAGTTCCAGGTGGCCACCGGCCTGATCGTGGGCTGGAGGGACGAGCGGACCGAGCCCAAGGTCAGCCTGAACCAGGCCCTCCGCGAGCACGGCCTGGCCGTCTGAGGGGTCTCGGTCGGAGCTCGAGCCTGCGGATCCCGGCGCGAAGCGAAGCCGGCCCCTGAGCGCCTCGGCATAGGTTCCACCATTGCCCCCCGGCAGCGAAACCCGGACAACGGTATCGGGTTGGTAGAAGGTGCAACTCCCAAGCGGGAGGTCGCCGGTCCTCGCAACCTTGAGGGGGCAGCGGGCGTCACCGCGATCCAATTCCCCGGCCGCCAAAGCCGGCAGTCCTCTCGGAATGTCTCGTGGCCGCGATGCAGCAGGGGGCGGATCACCGGAACGCATGGCGCCTGCCGGGCGGGGACAGGTCCGGAATCAGGCGTGAAACGCCAGTGTCAGGGAGCGCCGGCTCGCCGACCGGCGCACCCTGCACTTCAGTGGTAGCTCCGGATCAGACCCCTGACGATCCCCACCAGCGAGACGTGCTCCGGCTCGATCGGGGCGTAAGCAGGGTTCTCGGCCAGCAGCCGCACCTTGCCCCGGGACCGGTCGAGGCGCTTGACGGTGGCCTCGTCCTCGAGCAGGGCGACCACGATCGAGCCATCGGGCGCGTCCTCCTGTGGCTTGACCAGCACCACGTCCCCGTCCAGGATGCCGGCGTTGATCATCGAGTCGCCCCGGACGCGGAGGGCGAACCAGCCCTCCTCGGCGATGCCGGGGGAGAGCAGCACGTGGTCCTCGATGTTCTGTTCGGCCAGGATCGGGGTGCCGGCGGCGACGTTTCCGACCACGGGGACGGTGACCGCGTTGCGACGCAGGTGTTCGCTGTGAGCGTCCTCGACGAGTTGGACGGTGCGCGACTTGCTCGGGTCGCGACGGATGAGGCCCCGTCGCTCCAGCTGGTTGAGGTGGTTGTGAACCGTGGAGCTGGACGCCAGACCGACCGCCTGCCCGATCTCGCGAACGCTGGGTGGGTAGTTGCGGGTCCTGCTGATCTTCCGGATGTACTCCAGGATCTGAGCCTGCCGGTCCGTGAGCTGTTCGTTCAAGTCTTCTACCTCGTCGTCTGGCTCTCGGTGCCGCGCCGGGCGACACGCGAACATATGGTAGCAGCTCAGGCGGCAAATGTTCGGAGCACGGACTGTGGGAACGGCAGTTCGCCATGTTTCGGCTGTGGAACGCATGTGCTGGACGTCGGCCAGACCGATCCCCGGGCGCCGACAGGGGATGCTCCGGCTGGCGGCAGGCGGTGCCGGCGCTGGGGCTGCTGGTGATCGGTCTCTGGCGGGTCACGGCCGGCGATCGGGCAGACGGTCACGGTCATGGTCCGCCCCGGAGACACGCTATGGAGGATCGGGAGTCGTCGCTCTCCCGACACCGACGTCCGTGATCGGGTGGCCGCGATCGAGCGCCTGAGCCGGCTCAACGGGCCGCTGGTGCGGCCGGGGATGCGGTTCCGGGTGCCCACTCACCCGTAGCATCGTCCCGTGGAGGTGGAGCTGGTCACGCGCCGGGGCTGCCATCTGTGCGACGCAGCCCTGGCTCTGATCCGAGGGATGGGCATCGAACCCCGGCTGCGGGACGTGGACGCCGACCCGGAGCTGCTCTCCCGGTACGACTTCCGCGTCCCAGTGGTCATTGCCGGCGGCCGGGTCGTGGCCGAAGGGCAACTTGATGGCCCTTCCCTGCGCCGGGCGCTGGGGCTGCCGGGAACCTGAGTGAGCCACGGCTTGGCCGCTCATGTCGGGCTCGACCCGTGCTACGGTGGACGGGTCCAAAGTAGGCCGCGAGGCAGCTGGCCGCCACCCGTGAGGGAAACGTCAGGCGGAGGTGCGAGGTGAGGTACACGTATGGGCTCCATCCCGGTCACTCGACCGTGGGGTTTGCGGCCCGGCACATGATGGGCACCACCGTCCGGGGCAAGTTCACCGACTGGGAAGGCCAGGTGGAGGTCCAGGATCGGGACCCGACCACGGCGGTGATCACGATGACGATCCATGCGGCAAGCATCGACAGCGGCAACGAGATGCGTGACAACGATCTTCGCACTCACATCCTTGATGTGGCCAACCATCCACAGATCACCTACCGAAGCACCCAGGTGGTGCCCGAGCGGGAGAATCGCTACCGCGTCGTCGGCGACCTGACCATTGCCGGCCAGGCCCGGGGAGGAGGTCCGACTCGAGATCGACGGGGCCTGGGTGCGTCCGGGCGATTGAAGTCGCGTGGAGGTCTCGAGGATGGCACCTGGCGCTCACACAGAAACCGCCGAGCAAAGGCGATCGGGGTCCGAGGTCGTGTCCGCGTGACGCCCCGTCAACGTAAAATGCTCGAAACCGTCCATCGTTGTGATGTGACATGTCAGGGGCGGTGAGGAGGGAAGATGACCGAGTTCAAACGAGGCCGGTCAGGGGAACGGCGTTTGGCGGGCTCGGTGCGTCGACTGTCAGTGCTCCAGCTGCTCATCTTGCTCGCGCAGCTGCTGGTCGGCGTCTGGGTCCAGGCCTACGCCAGACTGCCGCGACGGCATCCCGGAGCCGGCGCCTCCAGCTACTTCGGCGGGGTTCTGAAGGCAGTACCGTGGGCACTGGAGCATGGGTCCAAGTCGGTCGCCCTGCACACCGGTCTGGGTTTGCTGACTATCCTCCTCGGGATCGTCCTGCTTTTGGTGGCCATCGCCGCGGTCAGGGGATCATGGTTCCTCGCCACCTTGATCGGCCTGGTCGGTGTGGTCGGCGGCGCGTACTATGGGGGTCGGCTGCTGATCGTCAATCAGCCGCAGAGCACCCTGCTGATGACGGTCGGTCTGGTCGTGGCGGTGATCGGTTACGTGCTTGCGATCTACGCAGCGCGATCGTCACCCGATTGAAGTAGTCCCGCGTCTCGCTCTGCCGAAGCGGGAGAGCGTCATCATCCGAAGCCGAGGAAAGCCCATGGTCACACTGCCTGCCCGCTCAGAGGTTCCGGTCGAGGCGACCTGGAGCGTCGAGACGATCTCTACTAGCGACGCCGAGTGGGAGGCTGAATGGGCGGCGCTGGCGCAGGCGCTGCCCCGGTTGGAGCGCTTCCGTGGTCGGCTGGGGGGAGGACCGCAGGTCCTGGCGGAGTTCCTGGCCGAGTTCGAGGACGTGCGTCGACGGTTGGGTCGGGTGACGCTCTACGCCCTCTTGCGAGGGGCGGTTGATGCGACCGACCAGGTGGCCTCGGCGCTGGGCGAACGGGCTCGGGGCCTGCAGGCTCAGGTGAGCGGAGCACTCGCCTTCGCCGAGCCCGAGCTGGTAGCGGTCGGGGTGGACACCCTGCGGCGCTGGGTGGATCAGAACCGGCAGCTGGCCGTCTACCGGCATCACTTCGACCGCCTGGCGCGGCGCGCCCCTCACATCCGCTCGGCCGAGGTGGAGGAGGTCATGAGCCTGGCCGGAGATCCCCTGAGCACACCCGGTGTGGCCCACGGGATTCTGGCCAACGCCGAGCTCCGCTTTCGTCCCGCAGTGAGTTCCGACGGAACCGAGCACCAGGTCGCCCAGGGCACCTATGTGGAGCTGTCCAGGAGCCGCGACCGGGAGCTGCGGCGCACCGCCTGGGAGAGCTATGCCGATGCCCACCTGGAGGTGGCACGGACCATGGCAGCCTGCCTGGCCGGGGGTTGGTAACTGTTGGCGTTTGAACCTATGGTAG
>CADDZO010000117.1 GCA_902812395.1 bacterium
TCGACCAGCGGCAGGAGCCGGGGTCGCTGCTTGGCTGGGACCTGGGCCAAAAAGGCGTACTCCGGACGCTGGCCACGCAGCACCAGCAGGTAATCGCACGGCCCCAGCCCGCGGAGGGAAGAGCGGTCCGCCACGCCCCACCCCTCCTTGCTATCCAACGACTTGACGATAGCCTCCCCGCCCCCGCAGGCGCAAGGCCCAGCTACGATCGGCGGAACTCGTCCCAGAAGGCGCTGCGCACGGTCACTTTGAGCTCGGGCCGTTCCCACAGGAAGCCCAGCCGCTCCTCGGCGAAGCGGAGCAGGCGCCCGTCGAGGTCCCGCGGCACCTGCCAGCCGGTGTGCTTGCTCAGGCGCTCGATCTCGACCGGGGTAGCCTCGGCGCGCAGGACCCGCGCGAACTCGGCTCCGGCCTCGGCCGCAGCGCGTTCGAAGGCGTCGACCTCGCTGAGAAGGGCATTGACCGCATGGTTGGAGCCGGAGGTGGCGGCGGATTGAAAGGCCGCCCGCATGGCCGGGTTGTAGGTGCGCTGGGGGACCTCCGCCTCGTCAACCGGCCGGAAGTGCGGCAGCCAGAACTCCTCGGGGAGGACCCGGTGCTCGTCGGCGCGCTGGCATAAATGGCGGCTCTGGTTCACCCCTGGGACTCCCCAGAGCACCACCCGGACCCCATGGTCTTGGGCCTCCTCGATGCCCTCGGTGATGTCCTCGTCGCCGGCGAGGACGTAGGCGCTGGCCATGGCCCGGTCGTGTGCGAGCACGATCAGGTCGCGCACGATCCGGCTGTCCACCCCCTTCTGACCGCCCCGAACCAGGCGGCCCAGTCGCAGGCGGACCCCCGGGACCTCGGCCACCGTGCGCTGGTCGTGTTCGGGGAGGCCGCTCATGCTGGCGTCGTACCAGTAGGTCCGGAGCGGTTCCAGGCGGCTGTCCCGGGCCGCGTCCTCGACCAGGCTCTGGACCAGCTCGCGGTAGTCGCACACCACCCGGCTGCGCTCGGGCGAGCCGCAGACCAGCTCCGCCACCGAGGCCACCAGGTAGCCGACGTCGACGAAGATGGCGAAGCGGTCCATACGCCGACCGATTATCCGCGGCTACGGCGGGTACGCGGCTTGCCCGAGCGGCGTCACACTTTCCGGCTGGGAGGACCGCCACGGCACGAGAGGACAAGCTCCGGATCGCCGAGTCGCTGACCGCCCTCTTGGTGGGCCGGCATGGATCCGATGCCATCGTGGCGGTGGGCGTCCATGGCTCCGTGGCCCGGGGCGACGACACCCCCGGCTCCGACCTCGACCTGGCCGTGATCACGGCCGGCCCCCGCGTCCAGGTGCCATCCCGGGTGTTCCGCTACCGGGGCGTGATCGTCGACCTGGACGCGACCGACGCCGCCACCTACCTGGAGGCGGCCCGGACCATCCGGTCCAACTGGCCGGTGGTCGCCGACCAGTACCTGAACCAGCGACCCATCCACGATCCCGGGTTCTTCTTCGACCGCATCCGGCGGGTCCACCGCCAGGCCCTGGACACCGCCGACGACGGGGTGTTCCGCCGGGCCGCCGCCCGCGACCTGATCGGAGCGCTGGGCTGGCAGGCCAAGGCCGAGGCGTGCCTGGACCGCAACCAGCTGCTGGGCGCGCGGGTGGCGGTGGGGGAGGCAGCGGTTGGCGCCGCCTTAGTGGTGGGCCTGCTCGCCCGGCACAGCTTCCGCAACGTCCTCCACGCCTGCGAAGCGGTCGCCACCCAGCCCGAGCTGGCCCCGCCCGAGGTGGCCCGGCCCTTCCGCTCGGCACTCGCCGCCTCCGGCGCCTCGTTGGCGGTGCCGGCCATGCGCTCGGCCCTGGACGCGCTCTCCGCTCACTGCCTAGAGGCGGGGCTGTTGATCGACGTGGCCACCCTGCAGGCGTTCGTTGAGTGAGGGGTCCAGGGGAGGAAGGGTGGCCTCACCAGGTGCCTCGTGTCCACTCGACGTCGCGCACCCCGGGCACGGAGGCTACCTCGACCAGCAGCCGATCCGGGTCGCGTACCGCCTTGAGCAGCAGCGTCACCTGGCGCAGGTCTTCCTGGTCCTGGATCCGCAGGTTCTCGACTCGGACGCCGGCCTCGGTCAGCGGCCGGAACAGGCTGCCGATTTCGAGCCTGGGCTCGGCCTCCACCACCAGCTCCTCGCGGCCGCTGCGCCGATGCCGGATCCAGGTCCGGATCGGGCGGAGGCCGACCAGCGCCACCAGCGCCACTCCCACCCCGACCAGCACCTCCGGGTAGAGCCCGAGGGCGGTCGCCAGCCCCAGCGCCGCCACCACCCAGAGACTGGCGGCGGTGGTTAGGCCGCGGACGCTGATGCCGTAGCGGAGGATGGCGCCCGCCCCCAGAAAGCCGATCCCGGACACGACCTGGGCAGCGATCCGGGAGGGGTCGAGCACGGTCTGGGTCGGGTGCGCAACCAGGAACTGGAAGCCGAAGGCGGAGGCCTCGGTGAAGACGCACGCGCCCAGGCCGACCAGAAGGTGAGTGCGGAGCCCGGCTCGCTGGCCGGACAGCTCCCGCTCCAGGCCCACGACCCCGCCCACGGCGGCGGCCAGGAGCAGACGAAGCAGCAGCTCTGGGGTAGCGGGCATTGGGTCCTCGGCTCCCGATTCTGCACCCGTCCTCAAGGGACGGTGGTGATTTCCGGTGCCGGCGGCTACGATTGCCGGAGCATGGACGAGGGCTCCGAGCCGGTACGGCCCGTGCTCGGACGGCGTGAAGACGACCTGGCCCTGAGCAGGCTGCTGGCAGGGGAGATAGACGGCTGGATGCCGCGACAGCTGCCGACGCGGTTCCGGCCTCGCAGCCGTCCCGCCTGGCCCCGGCTGGTCCGGCCGGCGCTGGTGACCGCCGCGGTGGTCGTGGCCGCGGTCCTGGCCCTGACCCTGGTACCCGCCTCCCGGGGGCTGCCCGGCGTCCGGGAGCTCCTGGGCAACCGCACCTCTGCCACGCCCGCGCCCACCCCTCGGCCTCAGACCGGGACTGGAGTGATCTCGGTCACGCCCGCCACCGTGCCCAGGTTGCAGCCGAGCTCGAGCGGGACGACCAGGTCCATGCCGCCGGCGAGGGTTCAGGGTGGGACGCCGCCGCCGGGAGCTCCCGCCCCGGGCTCGGCCACGCCCACGCCACAGCCGAGGCCCACCCCGACGCCCACGGCCACGCCCGGGTCGACGCCCACTCCCGCGCCGACCCCGACCCCGATCTGCATCCTCATCATCTGCCTCTGAGCCGGCTCAGGCCGCAACCGGCTGGCCGTAGACGGGGGTGAGCCAGCCCTCCGGTGCTTGCGCCTGACCGCGGACGAGTGCGAAGTAGGAGCGCTGGATGCGCTCAGTCACGGGCCCGATACGACCCTCCCCCACCCGGTAGCCATCGATCTCGACGATGGGCTGGACCTCGGCTGCGGTGCCACAGAAGAAGAGCTCGTCGGCCACGTAGAGCTCGGTGGCATCCACCGCCCGCTCTTGGACCGGGATCCCGAGCCGGCCCGCCAGCTCGATCAGGGTGGCCCTGGTGACGCCCTCCAGGATGGAGTCGGTGGTGCGGGGGGTGGAGAGCACACCGCCCCGGACCAGGAACAGGTTCTGGCCCGGCCCCTCGGCGACCCGGCCACGCTCGTTGAGAACGATGGCGGAGTCGAAGCCCTTGCTCTGGGCGTCGGCCGAGACGATCAGGCTGTTCAGGTAGTTGGCGCTGGCCTTGACCCGCGGAGGCATGGCGTTGTCGCTGATCCGCCGCCAGGGGCTGAGCGTCACCCTGGTGCCTTCGGTGACGCGGCGGCTCCGTGGCCGTGGGAAGGCGAGAGCGAAGGCTCCCGCCGGCTGATCCCCCTCCCCCTCCGGCCCGAAGTAGGCGACCAGCCGCAGGTGCGCGTCCTCCCGCACCTGGTTGGCCCGGAGCAACTCGACCAGGGCCTGGACCAGCTGGTCGGGACCGTAGGGCAGCCGCATCCGCAGGAACCGCATCGAGGTGCCGAAGAGCCGGGCCAGGTGATCCCCCACCCGGAACAGGTTGAGCTCGTCCGAGTCGGCGGCCCGGTACGCCCGGATGCCTTCGAACACGCTCGCCCCGCGAAGCACCGCCTCGCTGGCGATGTGGATCCGGCTCTCCTGCCAGGGCACCAGACGTCCGTCCATCCAGGTGTAGGTCGGGTTCACCGCAACTCCTCCCATTCCCATCGATCCGACGAGATCACGACTTCTCCAACTTACCCGGCGGCCCGGGCCCGGGTCGCGATGGAGCCAGACGGGTGCCGCGCTCCGGCCGGCCAGGTGGGGGCAACGGACACGCACGGGGCAGCGACCGGGGCCGGTCGAGGCGGATGGCGGGCCCAGGCCTCTTCAGCTCCCGCTGGTGCCGATCGGGGCCCCCGGCACGACCCGCACGAGGGGCCGAAGCGGCGCTGGCGCGCCCTCTCAGAGCTGACGGGGTTCGTTCCCACAACCCATGGTGCCGCGGAGCACCTCGGCCGTGAGCGATCGAGGACGCTGCGCGCTCAGGCGCGGACCACCGCCCCCAGCATCACCTGCTCGGGCAGGAGCCCCTTGGCCCGGAGCTTGCTGCTCTCGTGGTAGGCCTCCACGAAGCGCATCGTCCCGCTGGCCGAGCGCAGCACCAGGGAGTGCGTGAAGGCGTAGTTCTCCTCGTAGCGGACGCCGGCCAGCAGCTCCCCGTGGGTGATCCCGGTGGCGGCGAAGAAGATGTTCTCGCCCGAGCACAGGTCGTCGATGGTCAGCACCTGACCCTCGGGATGGCCCTCCTGGCGGGCGATCTCCCGCTCGTGTTCGTCCCGGATCAGGAGCCGGGCCTGCATGTCGCCGCCCATCGCCTTGACCGCGCAGGCCGCGATCACCGCCTCGGTGGCACCACCCGAGCCCATCAGCACGTGCATGCCGGTCTTGGTCTCGAGCGCGGCCATGATCGCGCCGGCGACGTCCCCGTCCGAGATCAGGCGCACCCTGGCGCCGACCTCCCGGACCTGCTCGATGATCTTTCGGTTTCGCTCTCGGTCGAGGATCACCACCAGGAGGTCGTGCGGATTCAGCCCTTCCGCCTTGGCGATCCGGCGCAGGTTCCAGGCTACCGGCATCTCGATGTCGATCACCCCCCGCGCTCGGCGGCCCACCACCAGCTTCTCCATGTAGGGGACGTGAGTGGTGAACATGGTTCCGCGATCGGCCAGGGCGACCACCGCCATCGCCCCGGGCTGGCCGTTGGCGGTGAGGCGGGTGCCGTCGATGGGGTCGACGGCGACGTCCACCTCCGGCTCCATCCCGTTCCCCACCTGCTCCCCGAAGTACAGCATCGGGGCCTGGTCCTTCTCGCCCTCGCCGATGACCACGGTGCCCCGCATGTCCACCGCCGAGAGCGCACTGCGCATCGCGTCCACCGCGCGCTGGTCCAGCTCCTCCGGGTCCCCTCGCCCCTGCAGGGGCGCCGCCGCCAGCGCCGCCGCCTCGGTCACGCGCAGGAGCTCGAGGGCGAGGTTGCGGTCCAGCGGGCCGAGTGCCATCTCCATGGCCGATCCTACCCCAGGCTGCGGCGCCTGATCGGAAGTCGTTCCGCTTCGACCATCAGCCGCCCCTTGTTGGGCAGGCGGCACCGGCCATCTGGGCCTTCGCAGACGCAAGTCCGCTCCAGCACCGCGGGCACGACCACGGGGCAGCGGTCCAGGATCGCCTCGAACCCCTCAAGCAGGACCTCGTTGTCCCGCAGCCCCACCTCGCTGAGAGACCTCGACATCGCAGCCGTAGCCAGCATACCGCGCCCTGGCGACCTCGCTCTCGGCCCGGGTTCGGCTCTCAGAGCTCGGGATGCTCGCACATGTACCGGAGGATCGCGTCGCGGTCGGGGGGCAGCCGCTCGTCCAGGACCATCTCCAGCAGGCTGGCCTTGATGCGACCCACCTCCGGGCCGGGCCCGATCCCTCGCAGCTGCATGATGTCGCGCCCGTCCACCGGCAGCCGCAGCCGGCTGGGCCGCTCGGCCTGCACCGCCCGCAAACGGGCCTCCAGCTGGTCCAGCTTCCCCCCCTCCGGGTAATCGGAGGCGGCGATGTCGGCGCGGGCCAGCGCCATCAGCCGCCAGAGCAGGTCGCCCGCGTCACGGGCCAGGCGGCGGACGGCCCCGTCGCTCCAGTCGGGCTGGTAGAAGACCGGGCGGAGGTGCAAACGGACCAGCTCGGCCACCTGGTCCACCTCCTGGTTGGAGAAGCGGAGCCGGACCAGGGCCGACCGGGCCATCTCGGCACCGACCTCGGCGTGACCGCGGAAGGCGCCGTCCGGAGTGGCGGTGCGGGGCTTGCCCACGTCGTGGAAGAGGGCCGCCAGACGGACCACCAGGTCGGGCGGGGTCCGCTCCACCGTCTCTAGCGTGTGCCAGAAGACGTCCCATCGGTGGTAGCGGCCCTGGGCCACCCCGTGGCCGGCATGGACCTCGGGCAGCACGGTCTCCAGGAGCCCGGCCCGATCGAGCAGGTCCAGGGCCAGCCTGGGCCGCTCCGAGACCAGCATCCGGCGCAGCTCCTCGGCGATGCGCTCGACCGAGACCACCGGCGGCCCCAGCCGTTCGCGCAGCCGGCGCATGGTCGGCAGCAGCGAGGCCTCCAGGCGGAACCCGAGCTGGGCGGCAAGCCGGATCCCGCGGAGCATGCGCAGGGGATCGTCCGAGAAGGTGTGCTCGGCCGGGCGCGGCGTCCGGAGGAGGCGGGCCTCCAGGTCGGCCCGGCCCCCGAGCAGGTCGTGGACCTCCCCCTCCAGGTCCATCAGCAGGGTGTTGACGGTGAAGTCCCGTCGGAGCAGGTCCTCCTCCAGGCTGGCAGGACGGACGTCGGGTTTGCGGGAGTCGGGCAGGTAGGACTCGGCACGGGCAGACGCGAACTCGACCAGCCGCTTCCCCCAGGTCACCTGGGCGGTGCCGAAGCGGGGGAAGAGGGCCGGGTGCCGGGCGCCGGCCAGGGCCGCGAAGCGCCGGGCGAGCTCCAACGATCGGCCCTCGGTAACCACGTCCACGTCGGGATGGGGGCGCCCCAGCAGGGTGTCGCGGACGTAGCCGCCCACCACCCAGGCCTTCACCCCGAGCTCGGCGCTGGCCCGGCGGAGCAGCGGGAAGACGGGGTCGGCTACAGGTTGACCCTGGCCCACTCGACCGCCCCCACCTGGCCAGCGCGGTCCCCCAGTCGCGCCCGCCGCAGCCGGGGCCGCCGCCAGGCGCGGACGAAGGGCGACGAGCGCAACACCTGCGCCAGGACCGGGGAGACCTGGTGCCAGGAACGGGTGACGCCGCCTCCCATCACGATCACGTCAGGGTCGAACAGGTTGGCGACGTTGATCAGGGCCAGGCCCATGTGGGTGGCCGCCTGGCGCACGATCGCGGCCGCCTCGGAGTCGCCGTTGGCGGCCTCGTCGAAGATCTGGACGGCAGCCAGGCCGGTCTGGCGGCCCAGCGAGGCGCCCCCGCAGAAGGCCTCCACGCACCCGCGCTGGCCGCACTGGCAGAGCGGCCCCTCGGGGTCGATGATCATGTGCCCGATCTCCCCGGCCGACCCGTGGGAGCCGGAGTAGAGCTGGCCCTCGAGAATGAGCCCCGCCCCCACGCCGGTGCTCCAGGTGATGTAGACCATGCTCTGGCTGCCCCGACCGGCGCCATGGTGGTACTCACCCAGACCGGCCAGGTTGGCATCGTTCTGCAGCCGCACGGGGCCGCCCAGCCGCTCGGCCAGCATCCCGGCCAAGGGGACGTTGCGCCAGCCGGGGAGGTTGGGGGGGTTGACCAGCACGCCCCGGGCCGGGTCGATGGGGCCAGGGGCACCGATCGCCGCCCCCAGCACCTGGCGGCCGTCGGCCAGGCGGACGATCTGGTCGGCCGCCCAGGCCGCCACCCGCTCAGGGGTCTTGAGGGCGTGGGTCCTGGCCCGAGCGACGGCCACGATCTCCCCTTCAGGACTGGCCACAGCCACCCGGACCTGGGTCCCGCCCAGATCGATGCCGGCGATCATCGCCGCCTCACCCAAACCCGGCCACCGGGCCCCTCGTTTCCGCTCACCTTCCCCTGGGTAGGAACTCTTCGAGGCTCACGGAATGTGAGCCGGCACCTGAGGTTACAGAGAGCACAATGCCAGACATTCAAAAGCTACCGGTCCTCCCCACCACGCAGGCAGTGATCCTGCCCCGGATGACGGCACCGGTACCCGTGGACTCGGAGGATGCTCGCAACGCGGTCAAGGCGGCCCTGAAAGAGGGCGGACTGCTGCTCGTCCTGCCCCGGGTCGAGAGCAGGTACGCGACCGTCGGCGCGGTGGCGAAGATCGAAGAGACGGGCAAGCTCCCCGACGGGACCGAGGCGGTGGTGGTGCAGGGCCGGGTCCGCGCCCGGCTGGGCCGGGTGGAGCCCGGGCTGGAGGGCGCGTTGTGGGCGGAGGTCGAGCCGGTCCCCGACCCCCAGGCGCCGTCGGAGCGGGCGCGCCAGCTCGCCCACGAGTACCGGGCGGTGATCGAGAACATCCTCGAGATCCGCGGCGCCTCTCAGATCGCGCAGGTGTTGCGCGGCATCGAGCACCCCGGCCACCTGGCCGACATGTCGGGGTGGTCACCGGACCTCTCCCAGGTCCGCAAGGTCGAGATCCTGGAGACCCTGGACGTGGAGGAACGGCTGGAGAAGCTGATCGCCTGGAACCGGGAGATCCTGGCCGAGCTCCAGCTCAAGGAGCAGCTGCGGGCCGAGGTGTCGGAGCGTATGGAGAAGAACCAGCGCGAGTTCATCCTCCGGCAGCAGCTGGAGGCGATCAAGCGCCAGCTTGGCGAAGGGGGCGGGGACGTCGTGTCCGAGTACCGGAAGCGGGCGGACGCGGCGGGCATGCCCGAGGCCGCCCGCAGGGAGTTCGACCGCGAGCTGGACCGACTGGAGCGAACCAGCGAGCAGAGCCCCGAGCAGGGCTGGATCCGCAACTTCCTGGACTGGATGCTGGACGTGCCCTGGAGCCAGCGGACCGAGGACAGCTACGACCTGGTCCAGGCCCGGCGCATCCTGGACGAGGACCACTACGGGCTGGACGACGTCAAGGACCGGATCATCGAGTTCCTGGCCGTGCGCAAGCGCCGCCAGGAGAAGGGCTGGGCAGAGCAGGACGGGCGCGGCTCGGGCGCCATCATCACCCTGGTTGGCCCGCCCGGTGTGGGCAAGACCTCGCTGGGCGAATCGGTGGCGAGGGCGCTGGGCCGCAGGTTCGCCCGCATCTCCCTGGGCGGCATCCACGACGAGGCCGAGATCCGTGGCCACCGGCGCACCTACGTGGGGGCGCTGCCCGGGCGGATCGTGCGGGCGCTGAAGGAGGCCGGCACCAAGAATCCGGTGATCATGCTGGACGAGATCGACAAGGTCGGCGCTGACTGGCGCGGAGACCCTTCCTCGGCCTTGCTCGAGGTCCTCGACCCGGCCCAGAACCACACCTTCCGGGACCACTATCTGGAGGTCGACCTGGACCTCTCCGAGGTCCTGTTCATCCCCACCGCAAACGTCGCCGACACGATTCCGCCCCCGCTGCTCGACCGCATGGAGCTGATCCGGCTCGACGGCTACACCGAGGAGGAGAAGCTCCAGATCGCCAGGATCCACCTGGTGCCGCGGCAGCTGCGGCGAAATGGGCTGGAGCCCGAGGAGGTTTCGATCACCGACAAGGCGATCGAGCGGGTGATCCAGGACTACACGCGGGAGGCGGGCGTCCGCAACCTGGAGCGCGAGCTGGGCAAGGTCCTGCGCAAGGTGGCGACCCGCCTCGACAGCGGCCAGCTGACCGCGCCCACCGTGATCGACGAGCACATCGTCCGCGACGCCCTCGGCAAGCCCCGCTTCCAGTTCGAGGAGGTGAAGGAGCGCACGGCCGTGCCCGGGGTGGTGACCGGCCTGGCGGTGACCGGCGCCGGCGGTGACATCCTCTTCATCGAGGCGACGTCGATGCCGGGAGAGCCCAAGGGCGGTCTGACCCTCACCGGCCAGCTCGGCGACGTGATGAAGGAGTCGGCACAGATCGCGCTCTCCTACGTCCGCTCCCACGCCCACGAGCTGGGGTTGGAGTCCGGCTTCCGTGACCGCCACGTGCACATCCACGTGCCCGCCGGGGCGGTCCCCAAGGACGGGCCCTCGGCCGGAATCGCCATGACCGTCGCCCTCATCTCGCTGCTCAGCGGCCGCCCGGTTCGGCCCACGGTGGGGATGACCGGGGAGGTGACGCTCCAGGGGCGGGTGCTGCCGATCGGGGGGGTGAAGCAGAAGGTGCTGGCGGCCAAGCGGGCCGGCCTCACCGAGGTCATCCTGCCCAAGCGCAACGAGCCCGACCTGGACGACCTGCCTGTCAACGTCCGCCAGGAGATGAAGATCCACTTGGTGGGCGACGTGATGGAGGTCCTTGCCCTGGCTCTGGAGCCGGTCCAGGCACCGGCCCTGGCCATCGCTCCATGAGAAACCCTCCGAGGGGCCGACTTTCGGCACCGAGAATCGAATCGGGCGTACTCTTGTTCGTAAGGTTGCGGGGACATCCGTTGCGGGTCAGTGAGCATGAGTCAGCCGACCCGCAGCCACCGGTTGCCCGGTGGCGGTCCCGGTCTTACCCGCTTGCGCGGTGCCGGGTTCCTGCTTGGGTCCCCACGAAGCCTGCTTCGTGGGGTCCCCTCCTGCTTCATCGCCGCGTGCCCAGCACGGCTGGGTCTTACCTCGGCTCCACAGGCCCCTCTGCCACTGACGGCGAGCGCGAGTAGGTTCTTCG
>CADDZO010000118.1 GCA_902812395.1 bacterium
GCGTATGTCGGCCCTAGAAGGTCATGCACCTCAAGAATAAGCTCATCACCGACCGGCCAATCCGGTTGAAACTGACCGCCATCGCCGATCTGGGGGACAGTGACCGTCAGCCCGATTCCCTGCTCCAGCAGAATTCCCAGCTAGGGTCAGTGAGACGTTCGCCAGGTCGGCCTCCTACTGGGTAGGAAGAGGCGCCCTATTCCTTGACGAATCGTTTCCCACCGCCGCCGGGACCAACGTGCAACCGTGCAACAGCCGCGAACTGCATGAAGTAGCGTTCCAGCTGGGGGTCATCCTTCCCCGTCGTGACCGCCTCCACAAACAGACTCCGGGCCCGCAAGATCTCCCTAGTCCGCGGAGACTTCCGTCGGGCCCAGATGTTGGCAGTCAGGTCGAACAGATCCAGGCCCCGAAGGAGAGCACCCTGCAGCCTCTCATGATCATGACGTCGGAGAGCCGCAAGAGCCCGTCCTACCTCTGCACCGATGTTGGCCATCTGGTCCACGATCGGCAGCTCCGCCCACCTCTCTGCATCCATGCCAGAGCTACTCCCTGCGGATTGCTCTGTGGACGATATGAGCGATTTTGGCCCGCACTGATTCGTCGATCACATCCATCGATCTGTTCCCCTGTCTCGGCCTCATGTTGATCATCGACTCGTACTCGATAAACTGGTCCGTGCCGTACTGATTTGGATATAGATTGATCCCCCAAACGTCCTGTTGCCTTGATCCGCTCTCCAAGAGATACGCCTCTCCGTCGGCGTGAAGCTCTATGTCAACAACGAGACGACCCAAAGAGACGTCCACATCGGCCTTGACCAGACCATCTCCTGTCTCTGCCAGCCGCGCGAGTTCTGCCAGCGTGATGCTTTCGACCTCTTTCACAAACTATCACCTCGCCAAGGTGTATGACAGATGAGGCATGGCCAGTGTATCATCTTGGACGTCTCCTACCTGGAGCCTTCGCCGATGCAGCTGCGGGCCAGCCGAGAAAGCCAGAGAGCGGTGGTTCAGCAAGGACCTGGCATGAGGGTCGCTCGGCTCGCCTGGCAACGCCTTCTCGGTTGCCGTGTCACCTGCACCACAGTCGTCCCCTGGGCGGATACGGCTGGTGGAGTGCGGAGGCCGTCCAGGGGTGCGCTGCCGCACGTCCCAGGTGCGGCCCCAACTGCACCGCCCCCAACCCTGCCTGCAGGCTCAGCTCCGGGAGGGGCGCGATCATCGGTGTCGGTCGATCTCGAGATCCTGTGGCCTGGCACCGTCCGCTGGCGGCAGGGCAGCAGTGGCGAGATCCGGCAGGCCAGCCGTGCCGACGCTCCGGACCCGCAGTCTGCAGGCAGGCGGCCCCCGGTCGCACTACCAGATTGCAGTGCGCCGGCCTTCAGGCCGGTGGTGAACGCCGCGCGGCCCGCAGGGCGCCGTGATACACTTGTTCCGTTCGGTAACGAACAAGGCCGGGGGGCACCCAGTAACTGGACTGGGAGGACCGCAAGAACCAAGCGGCCCGAACGTCAACCTCGGCGGTACGCCGACCGGGAATCTCCGCCCTTCAGGGCGGAGAGGATGTCAACGACCACGGTAGCGCCCGCAACCGACGCCTGTTCGGGCGCAGCGGCCGACCCAGCAAATCGAGACCCATGGCCAGCAGCGGTAGCTGCAGCAGATGCGTGAGGTATGACCTGTACGTCTGGCCTGTACGTCTCCCGGCAAGACCTGCCATCTTCGTAAGCAACGCTCCCGGCGATGTAACACCCTCTGCCAGAAGATGTCGTACGAAGGCCGGCGGCCCAAGGCTCCGTTCGATACGCAGCCATTCCACCCTACTGCCGGGTACACCTCCAGTTGATGGTCCAATCGGATGCTCAAGTGCGACTTCGCGCGGTAGATTCCATACTGGCCGCGCTGTTCAAATGGAGGCCAACAGACCAACGCGAGACCACAACAGCGAAAAGGCCGGCAGGAGCTGCAACCCGACGCACAATCCTGCGTCTCCGTGGGTAAGAGCCTACGTCGGGACTCGAACCCGAGACCTCTTCCTTACCAAGGAAGTGCTCTACCGCCTGAGCTACGTAGGCACGATCACCAACTCGCTTTGAGCGCTTCCTCGTCACCGCCCTGTCCCCGGAGGCAGCTCCGCGCGACGAGGTCCGCCCTGGGAGCTAGTCTACCCTCTTCCTCCCTCATCCCGGCCTGGAGGTTCTCGTAGCCTCGATCGCTGAGATCGCCCTGGGCGGGCACATTCCCTGGCATCAAGTGGAGCGGCCAGCGAAGCCGACCTCGCCATCAGCGCTGGGCGCGGCTCTCCCGCCAGCTCCTCAGCTGGTTCATATGCAGCGCATAGTGGCCGTAGGTGTCGAGGCGCAGACGGCGGCGGAAGCGGGTCCCGGTACGTAACTCGTCCGGCGACACCGACCGGATCAGATCGATCAGGCGGCGATGGGTCTCCTCCAGGCGGCCCAGCGCGTCTCCCAGCGAGAGGCCACGGCGCTCCTCCATCGTGCGTGCGTTGAAGGCGTCGATCCCGCCACTGGCCGCATACCGCGGGGGCGTGCCCCCGGCCGCGATCACTGGCAGATGCCTGAGCGCCTCTTCCTCCCAGATGCTCAGGTGGACGATGAGATCCTTCACCGACCAGCGGCCCACCACGCCGGGCTCGAGCAAGGCCTCGCCTGGCAGCCCTGCGTAGGACTGCTTGAACGCCGACCAGGCGCGATCGATCCTCCTCAACAGCCTCTCGGCTCCTGGATCGAGGTCTCGAACCTCGCTAAGACGACCGCCGCTTGCGGTGTGGTGCCGGTCGTGCACCAGCTTCACCTGGAGGTGGGACAAAGTAGGCGGAGCCAAGGGGCCTCAGCCGCCTCGGCCCTGGCGCCGGCGCCGGGCCTCGAGCAGCCGGGCGGAGAGCACCTCCTCCGGCCTCCGCTCCGCCTCGGATGCCGCAGGCTTCTGCCGAGCCGCCGCCGATCGGGGAGGAGCGGAGACGACCTCATCGGCCGGGGCCTGCGGGGGCGAGCCGACGGCACCCCGCCGGCGGACCCTGATCACCCGCTCTCGGAGCCGGACCAGCTCCTCGGGCACCTCCACTTCCAGGTCCGGAGCCCGCCGCTCGCGGAGCAACGCGACCGCGTTGCTCGCCACCTGACGAGGGGTGAGCGTGATCCGCCGGATGGCTATGTCCAACGGCCAGAGCAGGACCGCAATCAGGAGCAAGGGCCAGAAGACGTCGGTGCTGACCGGCAGCGGCGGCGGGGGCAGCGACCAGGCCTGTTGCGGGCTGGTCAGGACGATCCCGCCGCCGTCACTGGCCAGCTCCCGCAAGAACGGCAGGTCGCGGCCCAGCTCCAGGTACTCGGGCGAATAGGGCAGGGCCACCGCCGCGTCCCCCTGGGCCAGCACCTGACCGTCGTGCTGGAGCGCGGCGTGGATCAGATAGATGCCGACGGTGCTGGTGGTGACCCGGCCCTCCCAGCGCCCCGGCGCCACCTCCACGAGGGGAGCGCCCACGTCGGCCAGGTCGGGGCGGATCACCGAGACCTGGACCTGGGCACCGTTCACCGCCTGGCCGCTCACCTCCAGGGCCAGCCCGTCCCCGCTCGGCTGGGCCACGATCTGCAACCCCTGTGCCTGCTCGGGCAGGGTCCAGCTGACCATCCGCGCGAAGAGCTGGGCCGAGACCGGCGAGCGCAGCAGGTTCGAGGTCCAGATCCCTTCGGCGTCGCTGGTCCAGGCCACCGACCTGCCCAGGCCGTAGCTCCAAGCAGCCAGCACCGGGTCCTGCTGGGGGCTGATCAGGTACTGGGCCGCAGAGGGCTTGGCGGTCGTCACCACGTAGCCGCCCAACTCCGGGAAGGCGCCGGTCTCGACTCCCTCCAGGAGGTCGCCCGGGGCTGCGATCCGGGGCTCGAAGGCTTCCTGCTCGAACCAGGGCCGGAGCGAGGTCTGGGTCTCCTGGAGGAAGATCTGGGGGACCTCGGAAGGGCTCTCCGACTCGTAGAACTGGCCCCCGCCCCAGCGGGCGATGTCCTGCATGTAGGTCATGAACTGGGGCACCCCGTGCACGTCCACGCCCACTGCCGAGGTGGTGACGCCGTGGGCCTGGGCCTGCTGCAGGAACGACTGCACCGCCTGGGGAGGATCTGCCTGAGCGTCGCCGTCGCCGAGCACGATGATGTGCTTGATCGAGGCATCGGTCTTCTCCAGAGCCGTGTAGGCCATCTGCAGGAAGGTCAGGTATCCAGGCGGATCCCCGAGCGAGGCGTTCTGGAGCTTCTGGTCGATGGCCTTCTTGTCGGCCACGGGGGTCATCGGCACCGCGAAGCCCTGCATGCCATCGGTGACTGCCACCTCGTCCTGAGGCGAGAGCTGGTTGACCACGTCCTCGGCCGCTCCCAGCACCACCTGGTCGGCAGCTGGGTCCTCCATGGTCTCCATGACCAGGACCACGGCCACTTTGGGCTTCTGCTTGCGGTTGGGGATCTGCATCTGGACCGGGAGCGCGGTCTCGAGCGGGGTCCCGGCCCAGCCGCCGGGACCGTAGGCGTTGGGGCCCCCGATCGCGACCAGGCCCTTGCCCAGGTCGTGGACGGCGTTGGCGATGGCCTGCATCGAGGAGGTGGGAAAGCTGGTGGCGGGGGTGTCCACGAGCACGATCGAGTCGTACTCGCCCAGGCTGGCGGTGTCGGTGGGGGCGTCCTCGACCTGGCGGACGTCCACCTGCATGCCCGCCGCCTGGAGGGCGGCAGCGACGTTCGCCGCCTCCCCCGCCTTGCCCTCCAGGACCAGCACCAGGGGTCGACCCACCACCCTGATCGCGGCCTCGCCCACGTTGTTCTGGGCGTAGGTGTCGGGCTGCACGTCGAGCTCGGCCTCGACGTCATGCAGACCAACCCCCAGGTTGGGGACGGTGAAGGTCTCGACCGAGGCACCGGCGGGCAGGCTGACCGGACGGCTGGCCACCTGCTGGCCGTCGACCAGAAGGGTCAGATGACCGGCAGCCGGGTCGGTGGACTGCAGGTTCACGGTCACGGTCGCGGTCGCACCCAGGTTGATCTGGTTGGGGGCCTCCACCCCGGTGACCATGGCCTCGTGCGCCGGCGCCCGACCCACCGGGATCACGTCCACCCTGATCCCTTCCGCCCGCAGCGCCGCCACCGCGCTGGCGGCGTCACCCAGGTTCTGCTGGCCGTCCGAGATCAGGACCAGCTGGTGGGCATAGCCGTCCGGCATCAGGCCCGCAGCCAGCTGCAGCGCTCCGCCGATGTCGGTGTAGGAGGGGTCTGGCTGGGTGGTGAAGCTCAGGAAGGGAGGCGGGTTCTGGGTCGGCGGCAGCTCCACCTCTGCGGTGTGGGCGAAGGTGACGATGCCGAACAGGTCCTGAGGCGCCTTGGACGCTTCCAGCTGCCGGACCAGGGCGGCCTCCCGATCCAGGCTGCCGTTGACCTTGACGCTGTCGGAGACGTCGACCACGGCCACCAGCGCCCGCTTCTGTGGCGGCGTCTCCAGCCGTACCCCGGCCAGCGCCACCGCCAACAGCGTCACCATCAGCAGTCGCGAGCCCAGGATCAGACGGCTGCGGCCGACGGGCAGCGGTGGCGGCCAACGCCACCAGGCCGCAGCCAGCAGCGGCAGGAGCAGGAGCAAGAGCAGGAACTCCGGCCGGGGGACGCTGAGCCCGATCACTGCACCGCCTGCCGCCGGCGCCTGAGCCTAGCGCCCCCCGGGTGCAGCCAGAGCGCCCACTCCGCCACCAGCAGCAGCAGGGCCGCGGCCGCGAACCACTCCCAGACCTCGAGGGTGCCTTGCGGCGGCGGCGCCGAGGCGACGGCCGAGCTCTTCTCCACCACCGGTGGCGCCGCCCCGGGCGCGATCTGGGAGATGGTCGGGTCCTGGAGCTGGACCACGAACTGGCTGGTCTGGATCCCCGTCCGGGTCCGCTCCCGGACCGTGTACACGCCGGGTTGGGTGGTGCCGGTGAAGGCGTAGGGCGGTGAGAGGGCGGTCGTGGTCCCGCCGGGCGCCGACACCTGGACCGAGCGGGTGCCGGGCGCGACCTGGAGGTCGACCGGCTGGCCGAGCTGGTAGGTCTGGTTCTGGAAGCCGCCCGGAAGCAGGTACTGGAGCAGGTTCTGGATCAGGATCGGGAAGGCGGCCTGCAGGACCAGGTCGGAGTGATGGAGGTCGAAAGTGAAGAGCGCCTCGCGGGGGCTGGCGTCGTGGACCACGAGCAGCGGGTCGGAGGCGGCCGCGATCACGGTGCGCCAACCCGACGGGACCGTGGCTTCCGCCTCGGCCGTGAGGACATGGACGTCGCTCAGGTCCACGTTCTGGAGCAGCGGGTCACGGGGATTGCCGGGTTGCACCGCGCCCGGGTCGATCTGGGCCCCGAGCGGCACCGGCCCCTGGCCAGGGGGCGGGTCCACGATCAGGGCCGGCTGGGGCACCCGAGCCGGCAGCCAGCCGTCGAACACGTAGAGGTCGTAATCGCCGCCCCGATACTGGCCCGGGGTCTCGGTGGTCAGGTGGAGCCCTGGCCGGAGCTCCAGCGCCTTCTCCAAGAAGGGGTTGCCGGAGGTGACCAACAGCACCCGCTGCCGGCTCGGAGGCGCGGTCAAGAGCCAGGCGGCGTCGTCCAGCGTGAAGTCGTCGGGCGGGTCCAGCTTGGCCTCCAGCACCCGGGTTCCGGCCGGCAGCCGATCCCAGGTCACAGCGGTGGTGGTGCCAGGACCAATCTGGACCGGGAGCACATCCACCAGCCGGCCATCGGCGTACAGGTCGACGTGCAGGCTGCGGCTGGCGCGGCCGTAGTTCGCCAGCTCAATGGAGATCGAGCCGTTGGGATTCTGGCTGATCGACTCGATGGCCGTGTTCTCGCCGGAGGTCCCGATCGAGTCGTAGGTGAAGGGGACGTAGACGGTGGGCGGGCTTTGGGCGAAGGTGTGGCCGTCGCTCAGCATCACGATCGAGCCGCCGGGACGGCCGGCCAGGATCGAGTTGGCAAGCGAGATCGCCTCGGCGAAGTTCCCGGCCGAGGTCGAGGGGTGAGCGTGGGCCAGCGCGGCCCTCAGCTGCTGGGCGTTGCCGGTCGGCGGGGAGAGCAGCTCCGGGTTGGGTCCGACCAGGATCAGGGCCATGTGCTGACCGGGAGCGAGCTGGTCGGCCATCGAGCGCACCCGGTCGAGTGCGTAGCCGAAGCGGCTGGGCTGGACGTCCGTCGCCTCCATCGAGGGAGAGGCGTCGATCAGCACCACCGTGGTCCGGCTCACCCCGGCCGCGCCCACCAGGCCAGGCCGCATCAGGGCCAGCCCCAGCAGGCAGGCGGCCAGCAGCTGCAGGAGCAGGAGCCAGCCGAAGCGAAGCCGCTGCCAGGGAGCGTTGGCCTGGCGGTCGGCCACGTACGGTCGCCAGAACAGCAGCGTCGCCACCCGAGCCTGGGGACGCCGGACCTTCAGGAAATAGAGGATCGTGATCAGGGGCAGGGCTAGGAGGGCGAGGGCTGCAGCCGGAACGAGGAACGACACCTCAGCCCCGCCTCACCACCCCGGCCCGCAGCCCGGCGGCCATGGTCGCCTCCAGGTCGAGATCGCTGGTCGAGGCCAGAAAGCGCCCCCCCGCCGCCCGAGCCGCACGTCGCAGCCCCTCGCGGTGGGCTTCCAGCCGCTCCCGGTACTCCTCGAGCAGGGCCGGGGTCACGGTCAGCTCTCGCTCTCGTCCCGATTCGACGTCGATCAGCTTCCAGTCGCCAAAGAGCCGGGGCCGCTCCTCGTCGGGGGCCAGGCACTGCCAGAGCACCGGCTCCTGTCGCCGCCAGGCCAGATCGGCCAGGGCCGACGCCCACTCCGCCGCCCGGCCCTCCTCGTCCACCAAGAAGTCGGAGATGACCATCGTCAGCCCGGGCCGTGTCCACCGCTGGCGCTGGAGGGAGTCCGGCCCGGCCCGACCCTCGGGCTCGAGCTCCTCCAGGAAGGACCAGATCCGACCGACGCCGTCCCGGCCCCGCAGGGCCGGGAGGTGGGTCCCGGCGAGGGTGCCCACCAGCACCCGGTCCATGCCGGCCAGGCCCATGAAGGCCAGGGCCGCGGCCAGCCGCCGCGCCGCCGGCCACTTGGGCGGGGAGCCCGTGGCCATGGAGGCGCTGCTGTCGAGGAGGACGTTCAGGCAGGCCTCTTCCTCGGCCACGTAGAGCCGCAGCACCAGCCGCTCGAGCCGGGCGTAGGCCCGCCAGTCGATCTGGCGGAAGTCGTCGCCGGGGACGTAGGCTCGGAAGTCGGCGAACTCCGGAGAACGCGCGGCGCGGGGTGAGCGCCGCTCCCCGGCGTAGAGGCCGCGCACCGCCCGACGATAGGAGACGTCGAGACGCGAGAGCAGGGCCAGCTCAGCCGGGGTGAGCACGCTGGGCCCTCAGCACCGCCGCCACCACGTCGTCGGCGTCCACACCGGCAGCGTCGGCCTCGAAGCTGAGGAAGATGCGGTGCCGCAGCGCCGGCGCCGCCACCGCCTCCAGGTCCTCGACCGCCAGGTTGTAGCGGCCCTCGAGCAGGGCTCGGATGCGCCCGGCCAGGACCAGGGTCTGCAGTGCCCGCGGGCTGGCCCCCCAGCGGACGTAGCGACGCACCTCCTCGGGCGCCTCGGGCCGCTCGGGATGGGTGGCCATGACCAGGCCGACGGCGTACTCCATGACCGGCTGGGCCACCGGCACCTCCCGCGCCAGGAGCGACATCCGGGCCAGATCCCTCCCGCTCGCCACCGGTTGGAGCTCGGCCTCCGCCACCCCGGTGGTGCGGCGGGCGATCTCGGCCAGCTCGGAGGCGTCGGGGAAGGGGACCAGGAGCTTGAAGAAGAAGCGGTCGAGCTGCGCCTCGGGCAGCGGATAGGTCCCCTCCAGCTCGATCGGGTTCTGGGTGGCGAGGACGAAGAAGGGAGAGGGAAGGCGACGGGTTATCTCCCCCACCGTGACCTGGCGCTCCTGCATCGCCTCCAACAGCGCGCTCTGGGTCTTGGGGGTGGCCCGGTTGATCTCGTCCGCCAGCAGCAGATTGGTGAAGATCGGACCGGGCTGGAACTCGAAGCTACGCCGTCCCTCTGGGTCCTCGGTCACGATGTGGGTGCCGGTGATGTCCGCCGGCATCAGGTCGGGAGTGAACTGCACCCTGGCGAAGTCCAGCTCCAGGACACGGCCCAGCGAGCGCACCAGCACGGTCTTGCCCAGGCCTGGCTGCCCTTCCAGGAGGACGTGGCCCCCCGCCACCAGCGCCACCAGCACCCCGCGTACCAGCTCGCGCTGGCCCACGATCAGCTTGGCCAGCTCGGCCTCGATCGCGGCGGCGAGCTCGCCGAAGCGCTCCGGTGTCAGCGCCGGGGCCCCGGCCGTCGTCACTGGCCGCCGCCCAGTGAGCTGAAGTACTGCTGTACCAGCTGCTGGTCCTGTTCGGGCACGTTCTCTCGCTGCGTGTCCTGCACCGCCTGGGCCTGGTACTGGGCGATCACCTGCTGGTAGGGCACCAGCCCATTCTGCTCCCCCGAGGAGCTGCCCTGGTTCACCCCCTGGCTGGCGGTGGTCGCCTGGCCAGGGATGAAGACCTGGTCGCTGGGGGCGATGGCTCCGTTCTGGCCGGCACGGCCCCCGCCTGCACCAGCCCCGCCGGTGCTCCCAGCCCCACCCGAGCCCTGACCATGGCCCGACCCCCGGCCCTGGCCGGAGCCGGAGCCCCGGCCGTGGCCGCTGCCGTTGCCCTGTCCCTGGCTGCCCGAGCGCTGGCGCTGGCCGCCTTGGCCCTGACCCTCCAGCGGCAACTTGGCCTGCTGGAGCCCATTGATGGCCTGGTTCAGGTCGCCCTGGAACTGACCCTGGCCGGCGGTCTGCTGGACCTGGGCTGCCGCCTGCTGGAGGGCCTGCTGGGCGGCCGCGGTGTCTTGCCGCTGCAGGGCCTGGGAGGCCTGCTGCAGGTCCTGGCTGAGCCGTTGGTCACCCGACGCCGCCCGCGCGGCCTGGGAGAGCGAGGATGCCAGCTGCTGGCGCTGCTGGGGGCTGAGCGAGCCGAGGGAGGAGGCCAGATGCTGGAGCGCCTTCGCTCCCTGGTCCAGATTGCCCCTGGCCAGTTCCTTGCCCGCCTGGGCGGCGCTGGGGTCGCGGGCCAGCTGCGAGCCGGCGGCCTGGGCCGCCTGCTGCCTGCCCGGCTGGTTCTGGTCGGTCAGGTTGCTGAGCTCCTGCTGGGCTTTGGAGAGGGCCGCCACTGCCGAGGTGGGGCTAGAGGCCTGGCGGACAGCCTGGGCCGCCTGCTGGAGCGCGTGCACCAGGGCCTGGTGCTGCGCCGGGGTCTCTCCGGGATGGGTGGTGGCCTGGGCCTGGCGAGCGAGCTGGGCCACCTGGCCAGCCGCCTGTGCCTGCTCGGCCTGGATCTGGCGCTGCAGCTGCAGCTGCTCCAGCGCCGGGTTGGGGAGCAGCGCCAGGATCGCCACCACCACCACCGCCGTCCCGCCCAGGACCAGGGTCCGAATCGGGAGCGGGAACGGTCCCAGGCGCCGCAGGTCGGCCCGGAGGGCGAAGGCGGCCGCGTCGTGCCGCTGGCGGGCGTACAGCCAGCCTCCCTCGCCTGCGAACTCGAGCGCCGTCACCAGCCGTTCCT
>CADDZO010000119.1 GCA_902812395.1 bacterium
GCCGGGCGGGCTCTACTTCGCCGCCCTGCTCAAGCAGCTGGACCGCCGCCACCAAATCGAGGTCTGGGAGCGCAACGCCCCCGACGACACCTTCGGCTTTGGGGTGGTGTTCTCGGACGAGACCCTGGGCGGGATCGAGCACGCCGATCCGGTGATCCTGGCCGAGATGGAGCGTCGCTTCGCCCGCTGGGACGACATCGACGTCCACTACCGGGACCAGGTGGTGACCTCGGGCGGTCACGGGTTCGCGGCCATGGGACGCCGGGACCTGCTCCAGGTCCTCCAGCGGCGGGCCCACGAGCTGGGGGTCGAGATCCACTTCCGGCAGGAGGCGCCGCCGCTGGAGGAGCTCCGGGATCGCGATCTGGTGGTGGCTGCCGACGGCGTCAACAGCCGGGTGCGGGACGACCATCCCCACGCCTTCGGTCCCAGCCTCGAGGTGGGCCGCTGCCGCTACATGTGGCTGGGAACCGACCTGGTCTTCGACGCCTTCAAGTTCTTCGTGCTGGAGACCCCCCACGGCGTCTTCCAGGTTCACGCCTACCCCTACGGCGAGCGCATGAGCACCTTCATCGTGGAGGCGGCCGAGGAGCCCTGGCGGCGCGCCGGCTTCGAGGCCCTGGCGCGGCGCCGCTACCCGCCCGGCGAGAGCGACCTGGAGAGCATCGCCCGCCTGGAAGAGCTGTTCGCCGGGGTGCTCCGCGGCCACCGACTGGTGGCCAACAACAGCAAGTGGCTGACCTTCGTGACCGTGCGCAACCGGCGCTGGTGCCACGGCAACGTCGTGCTCCTGGGCGACGCTGCCCACACCGCCCACTTCTCGATCGGATCGGGGACCAAGCTGGCAATGGAGGACGCGCTGGCGCTGGCCGCCTGTCTGCACGAGCACGACGATGTCGAGGTTGCCCTCGAGGCGTACGAGGCGGAGCGGCGACCGGTGGTGGAGAGCGCCCAGCGGGCCGCGGCCGCCAGCCGGCAGTGGTTCGAGCAGATCGAGCAGTACGTCGGCCAGGATCCGCTGCAGTTCGCCTTCAACCTGCTCACCCGCAGCCGCCGGGTCACCCATGAGAACCTGCGGCTGCGGGACCCGAAGTTCACGGCCGCGGTCGAGCGCTGGTTCGTCGAGGCCGAGCGCCGGCGCGGCATGGTCGATCACATCGCTCCCTGCCCGCCGATGTTCGTACCCATTCGGCTGCGAGGGCTGGAGCTGCCCAACCGGGTGGTGGTGTCGGCCATGGACATGTACAGCTCCGAGGACGGCCTGATCGGCGACTTCCACCTGGTCCACCTGGGCAGCAAGGCCTTGGGCGGGGCGGGGTTGGTGATGACCGAGATGGTCTGCGTCAGCCCCGAGGGCCGGATCACCCCCGGGTGTGCCGGGCTCTGGCGAGAGGACCACGAGGCCGCCTTCGCCCGCCTGGTCGAGTTCGTCCACCGGCATACGCCGGCTGCGGTCGGGATCCAGCTCGGTCACTCCGGGCGCAAGGGCTCCACCCGGCTGATGTGGGAGGGGATGGACGAGCCGCTTGCCGAAGGGAACTGGCCCCTGCTGGCGCCCTCCCCGATCCCGTATCTGAGCGGGCGGAGCCAGGTGCCCAGGGAGATGGACCGGGGGGACATGGACGCGGTCGCCGCCCAGTTCGTCCAGGCGACCCGGCGGGCGGCTCGGGCTGGGTTCGATCTGCTCGAGCTGCACTGTGCCCACGGGTATTTGCTGGCCAGTTTCATCTCACCGCTGACCAACCGTCGCCGGGACCGCTACGGCGGCTGCCTGGAGAACCGGCTCCGCTACCCGCTGGAGGTCTTCGACGCGGTGCGTGCGGTCTGGCCGGCGGAGAAGCCAATGACGGTTCGGATCTCGGCCTGCGACTGGTGCGACGGAGGGACGACCCTGGACGAGGCCGTGGCGGTGGCGCGCGCCTTCGCCGAGCACGGGGCCGATGCGATCGACGTCTCGACCGGCCAGACCGTTCCCGACGAGCGGCCGGATTTCGGCCGCACCTACCAGGTCCCTTTCGCCGATGCCATCCGCAACCGCGTCGCCGTTACCACCATCGCGGTCGGTGCGATCAGCAGCTACGACGACGTCAACAGCATCCTGCTCGCCGGCCGGGCCGACCTCTGCGCGATGGCCCGGGCCCACCTGTACGACCCCCAATGGACCCTCCACGCCGCCGCCGAGCAGGGCCATCCCCTGCCCTGGCCGGTCCAGTTCGAGCGTGGCAGCCGACCGCCACCCCGGGGCCGAGGCGACCGGGTCCCGCCCCGCCTGGAGCTGGTCCGCAGGCCGCCAGCGGGACCGGCGCACGCGCGCTGGCGACCGGGCCGGGGCGAGGCTGCCTCATCATCGCCATCCGAAGCCCGGGGCCGGCGATCGGCCCGTGACGATTGACGCCAACCCGGTGGCTCCGTAGCGTTGAGTGGCACTGGAAGCGAGGTGCAGCGCGTCTGCATCGCAGGCCACAGGGGGCCGGCCGGGAGCGGCGGGACCGCTAGGCGGGACCCGCGCTGCCGCGGTCCGGGAGACCGGGTCCCATCGCAACCGGGACGGCCTGGGCGGCAGCGGTCGCGGCCGGGGCCGCTCTTGAGGACCGGCAGGCCTCCTGGTGCCGGTCCCGGTGGTGATGCCGGCCCTGGGCCAGGCCCAGGAGGAGGGCACCCTGGTGCGCTGGCTGCGCCGGCCGGGGGAGACGGTGGAACGGGGCCAGCCCCTGATGGAGGTCCAGACCGACAAGGCGACGGCGGAGGTCGAGGCGCCCGCCTCGGGGAGCCTGGGGCGACCCCCTGGTGTTGGAGGGCGAGGCCGTGCCGGTGGGACAGGTGATCGCGCACATCCTCGGTCCAGGAGGGGCGGATCCGGCTGCCTCTCCGGCCCCGGGGGGCGGCCTCGCCCAAAGCTCGTCGTCTGGCCGCCGAGCGCGGCGTCGATCTGGCCACGGTCGCCGGCACCGGCCCGGCGGACCCGTCCTGGCCACCGATCTGCCCGAGCCCGCAACCGTGCTCGCGCCCGCCGAGAGCCGGATCCGGCGGTTGGTGGCGGAGCGGACGGCGGCGGCCTGGCAGAGCCCACACTTCTTCCTGACCCGGGACGCGGATGCCGACCGGCTGCGGTCCTGGCTGTAGGTGCTGCGTGGCGCCGGGGTCGTGGCCACCCACACCGACCCGCTGGTGGTGAGGGTGGCGGCCGCGTTGCGCCGGCATCCGGCCATAAACGCGATCTGACGAGAGGGTCCGGTCCGGCACGCCGAGGTCAACCTGGCCATCGCCGGCGACACCCCACAGGGGCTGGCCGCCCCGGTCTGCACGACGTCCACCGGCTGGGGGTGGTCGAGGTTGCCGATCGCCGGCGGTTACTGGTCGAGCAGGCGCGCTCGGGCCGGCTGGCGCCGGCCGATCTGGAGGTGGCACCTTCACCCTCAGCAACCTGGGCATGTTCGGCGTCGACGCCTTCACCGCCATCCTCAACCGGGACCCGGCCGGGATCCTGGCGGTGGGCCGCATCCTGGAGGCGGTGGTGGCCGTGGATGGGCGACCGGAGGTGCGGCCCCGGATGACCCTGACTCTCTCCTGCGACCACCGGATGGTGGACGGGGCCCAGGCCGCCCGCTTCCTGGCCGACCTGGTGGGGTTGATCGAGGAGCCGCTGGCTCTGTTCGCGGCCACGCCTCCGGCCGACGCACCACCCAACGGCGGCTGAGCATCGGAGCCGTCCGGTCGATCTGACCGCGGATCGGGCCCGCACCAGATCCCTGGCCGGCAGTTGCCGAACCCCACGTTGGCGGCTTCGACTTCCTGGGCCGATGACGGGAGTCGACCCCTGCGACGATCCTCCGAGGCCTTGACAGCAGGAGACGTCGACCCTAGGATCGGTCCAGTCCTACTCAAGATCATGAAGTGAGACTCAAAGAGATGTCGAGCGACGAGGGCAGGTTGATCCTAGGCGAGGCAGAGCTGGGGAGCCGACTGCGGGCGGTGCGCCAGAACCGCGGCCTGTCGTTGACCGAGCTCAGCGAGCTGGCCGGCTTCTCGCCCAGCTTCCTGTCGCTGGTCGAGCGGGGCAAGTCCTCGCTGTCCATGACCTCGCTGAAGAAGGTTGCCGATGCCTTGGGGGTGCCGATGAGCACGTTCCTGCCGGCCAGCACCGGCAACGGTGCCATCGTCCACCGGGGTGGGGCGGGGCACTCCGCGCTGGTCTTGGGCAAGCCCAAGGTGGTCTACCAGCTGCTGTCATCGACCAATCCGGAGCGGCGATTGGAGCCGATGATCGTGCTCCACCACCCGCTGGAGGAGGACGAGCCGGAGCCGGTCGCGTTCGGCCACATGGGTGAAGAGTTCTGCTACGTCCTGGAGGGAGAGCTGATCTTCCGCGTCGGCGACGACACCTATCACCTGGCTGCGGGAGACAGCATCCATCTGGACTCAACCGTCCTTCACACCTGCTTCACCCGGGGTCCGTCCCCGGCTCGCTCTCTGTGGGTGCTGACCCCGAAGATCCTGTGAGCATCCGAGTCTGGACCCACCGTGTAGGCCGCTGCGCTGCGGCCCAGGCCCGATGAAGCGGGCTCCACGGGTGGCCGTCGACATCGGCGGTACCTTCACCGATCTCGTCTACCTAGACGAAGCCGGCGGCACCGGGACGGGCAAGGCGCTGACCACGCCGCACCGGTTCGCGGATGCGGTGATGCAGGTGCTCTCGGAAGCGGACCTCGCCGGAGTCGAGTTCCTTGCCCACGGCACCACCGTCATCATCAACGCCTTGACCGAGCGTCGAGGCGCCCGCACCGCCCTGCTGACCACCCGCGGCTTCCGCGACGTCCTGGAGATCCAGAAGGCCAACCGGCCCGATCTGTACAACCTCCTCTACCGCAAGCCGGAGCCGTTCGTGCCTCGTCGTCTTCGGCTGGAGGCGACCGAGCGGATGAACCACAAGGGGGAGGAGCTGGTTCCCCTGGATGAGGAGGACGTGCGGCTCGCGGTCGAGGCAGCACGCCGGCAGGGGGCGGAGGCGGTCGCGATCTGCTTCCTCCACTCCTACGCCAATCCGGCCCACGAGCGCCAGGCGGCCGAGATCATCCGGGAGCTGTGGCCGGAGGCGGTGGTGACCGTCTCCCACCAGCTCACCGGCGAGTGGCGCGAGTACGACCGGACCAGCACCGCCGTGCTCGACGCATACGTGAAGCCAATTGCCGGCCGCTACCTGGCCGAGCTGACCGAGCGACTGGAGGCGGCCGGGGTTTCCCGGCGCTCCGCCTTCGCCATGCAGTCGAACGGCGGCGTCACCCGCTTCGAGGTCGCCGCCGAGGCCCCCATCCACCTGGTCGAGTCGGGACCGGTCGGCGGCGTCATCGGTGCTGCCGCCATCGGCGAGCTGATCGGGGAGCCCGACCTGATCACCCTCGACATCGGCGGCACCACCGCCAAGGCCTCACTGATCGAGCGGGGCCGCCTGCGGGTGGCCGGCGACTACTTCATCGAACGCACGCCGACCACGGCCGGCTACCCGATCAAGATCCCGGTGGTGGACATCGTCGAGATCGGGGCTGGGGGCGGCTCGATTGCTTGGTTCGACCCCGCCGGAGCTCTCAAGGTGGGGCCGCGCAGCGCCGGCGCCGACCCCGGACCGGCCTGCTACGGCCGCGGGGGCAGCGAGCCGACGGTGACCGACGCCAACGTGGTGGCGGGCCGCATCGATCCCGACTATTTCCTGGGCGGTCGGCTGCGGCTGCAGGCGGATCGCGCACGGGCGGCGTTGCAGCCGATCGTGGAGCGGCTGGGAGTGGGGCTCGAGGAGGCGGCGCTGGGCCTCATCCGCATCGCCAACGCCAACATGATCCACCTGCTCCGGCTGGTCTCGGTCCGGCGTGGCAAGGACGTCCGCGAGTTCTCGCTAGTCGCCTATGGAGGAGGCGGCGCCATGCACGCCACCGCGCTTGCCCGCGAGCTCCGCATCCGCCGGGTGATCGTGCCTCCCAACCCTGGTCATTTCTCGGCCTGGGGCATGCTGATGGCCGACCTCCGCCACGACCTGGTCCAGACCCGCTTCGTACGCCTGGACGCGGTCTCGATCGAGGAGCTGCGCCGGTTGTGGGCGGAGCTGGAAGGCCGGCTCGGCGCAACCTTCGCCGAGGAGGGGGTGGGGGAGGTGGTGTTCAGCCGCGCCGCCGACATGCGCTACGCCGGTCAGGAGCACGCGGTCCAGGTGCCGCTGCCCGACCTGGATGGCAGCGAGCCCGAGTTCTGGGCCGAGGTGGAGCGGCGGTTCCACGAGCACCACGAACGGCTGTACGGCTTCCGGCTGGCCTCGCCGTGCGAGTTCGTCAACTTCCGCCTCACCGGCCTCGCCCGGGTCCGCAAGCCGTCCCTGCGTCCGCTGCCACCTGGCGGGGGGCTGGAGCAGGCCCGCAAGGGAACCCGCATGGTGCACTTCGACGAGGTCGGCCGACACCCGACCCCGATCCTGGAGCGCGATCTCCTGGGACCCGATGCGGTGGTCCAGGGGCCAGCGGTGGTGGAGGAGCCGGCGGCCTGCACGGTCGTGTTCCCGGACCAGACGCTGCGGGTGGACCGATTCGGCAACCTGATCGTCGAGACGGAGGTGCCGTGATGGCGGAAGCCCGGGCGGAGCGTATCGACCCCTTCACGATCGAGATCGTCAAGGACGCTCTGGTGGCGATCGGGGACGAGATGTTCGTCTCATTGCAGCACACGGCAAAGAGCACGATCATCTACGAGGTCCTCGACTATGCCTCGGGGCTGGTCGACGCGCGGGGCCAGCTGATCACCCAGGGCAACGGGGTGACGGGCTTCTTGGGGACCCTGACGTTTGCCGTGCGCTCCGTCCTCGACAAGTTCGGTGTCGAAGGGCTCCAGCCCGGCGACGTGCTGATCACCAACGACCCCTACACCGGAGGCGGCACCCACCTCTCCGACGTGACCCTTGTGGTCCCGATCTTCTATCAGAGCCGCCTGCTCGCGTTCTCGGCCTGCAAGGCGCATTGGACCGAGGTCGGAGGCAAGGACCCGGGCTCCTGGACCACCGACGCCACCGAGGTCTTCCAGGAAGGGCTGCAGTTCCCCTGCGTCAAGCTCTTCGAAGCGGGCAGGCCGAATGCAGCCTTGATCGATCTGATCGAGGCCAACGTCCGCCTTCCCGACATGACGCGGGGCGACATGGAGGCCCAGGTCGCCTCCCTCCGGCTGGGTGAGCGCCGCTTCTGCCAGCTCTGCGACAAGTACGGCGTGGACGTCGTGACCGGATCGATCGAGGCGCTAATGGAGCACGGCGAGCGCTTGACCCGACTGGAGCTGGCGCGACTGCCCCGCGGCACCTACGTGGCCGAGGACATGATCGACGACGACGGGATCGGCAACGGCCCCTTCCCGGTTCGGGTCGCGGTCACGCTCACGGGGGAGGAGCTGGTCTGTGACTTCACCGGCACCCATCCCCAGGTGCCGGGCCCGGTCAACTGCACCCTGACCGGCCTCCACTCCGGGGCGCGGACCGTGCTCAAGGCGATCACCAGCCCCTCCATCCCGGTCAACGAGGGGTGCTTTCGACCGCTTCGCGTCACTTGCCCGCCCGGAACCATCTTCACCGCCCAGCGCCCGGCGCCTGTCTCCACCTACTGGGAGACGATGGAGTACGTCACCGATCTGATCTGGAAGGCGCTGGCTCCAGTGGTGCCCGATCGTCTCCCCGCAGGCCACTTCCTGTCCGTCTGCGGGGTGGTGGTGGCCGGGCTACACCCGGACTCGGGCGAGCTCTTCCTGCTGGTCGAGCCCCAGGCCGGTGGCTGGGGGGCGGGAGCGGCCAAGGACGGCGAACAGGGGCTGATGTGCGTCGGCGATGGGGAGACGTACGTGATCCCGGTCGAGGTCGCCGAGGCCCGTTACGGGATTCTGGTCGACCGCTACCAGCTGGACGTGACCGATGCCGGCGCCGGGCGGTATCGGGGAGGTCGAGGCTGCATCCGTGACTACCGAGCGGTCTCGGATGAGATCACGCTCACCGCCACGTTTGGCCGCCACAAGTACCTGCCCTGGGGCGTGGACGGGGGGTTTCCCGGCTCCCGCAACGAGGTCCGCATCTTCCACGCCGACGGTCGGGAGGTGGTGCTGGGCAAATGCGCCCGCTACCGGCTGCGCAAGGGCGAGGTGGCACGGCTGGTCACTGGAACCGGCGGGGGTTGGGGATCGCCGCTGGACCGGCCGGTGGAGCGGGTGGTGGAGGACGTGCGCGACGGCTACGTCACCGTTGCTCAGGCGGCGCGCGACTACGGTGTCCTGGTGGACGAGGCGACCCTCGAGCTGAAGGGACTGAGTGCCGAGCGCACGGCACGTGCCCGTGGGGAAGCGGGAGGATGACCCAATCGAGGAGAGGTGGAATCGAGATGAGGAGCAACGACGTCAACGGCAACTGCGGTTCGCTGATCAGCAGGCGGCGCTTTTTGGGCTCGGCCGCAGCGCTGGCGGGCGCGGCCGCCATCCCTGAGATCCTGGCCGCTTGCGGTACGAGTTCGACTGCCTCCCAGCGACCTTCCTCCGGCTCGTTGCTGGTGGCGACGTACGGCGATATGCAGAACCTCGACCCGTACACCACCAGCTCCGACGACATCACCGACGAAATGCTGGCCAACCTCTACGCGCTCCCCACGACTTTCAAAGTACCGGGACCCTCCATCGATGGCGTGCCGGCTGCCAATCCGGACGTCTTCATGCCCCAGGCCGCATATTCTTGGAGCTGGAACGCGGACCAAACCGAGCTCACGTTCGCGTTCCGGCCGGGGATCACCTTCCCGGACGGGACCCCGCTCGACGCCAACGCGGTCAAGGCCAGCTGGGACCGCAGCTTCGACCTGAAGGCGACTGGCTATTTCCTGTTCGCCATGGTCGGCATCACCGACAAGAGCCAGGTGGTGGTGGTGGACCCGACCCATCTCAAGCTGGTCATGCCCCAGCCGTCCAGCCTGCTCATGGGCAATCTGAACCAGTTCTACTCCACTGCCATCATCAACATGAAGCAGCTGCAGCCCCACACCAGCGCCAGCGATCCCCAGGGCGAGACCTGGCTCAAGACCAACGTCGCCGGCAGTGGACCCTATGTGCTGGAGTCGTGGAACCACGGCTCCTCGTGGACGCTGAAGGCCAACCCGCGCTACTGGTCGCCGCCGCGAACCCGATCGATCACCTTCCAGATCGTTCCAGATGTTCAGGAGCGTGAGCTGCTGGTGGAGTCGGGAAAGGTCGACATCGCCAGGGGCATACCGGTCAAGGATGTGCCTGCGCTGCGTGCCCAGAAGGACCTGACCGTGATTGCGGTGCCGTCGCGCTACACCGTCTTCGCCGGCATGAACGTGAGCATGAAGCCGTTCGACAACAAACTGCTCCGTCAGGCCTTCTCGTACGCCGTTCCCTATGACACGATCATGAAGGAGGTGATGCACGGGCTCGGTGTCCAGCTCAAGGGTCCCATCCCCCAGGGCATGCCGACCAGCGACTTCAGCTTCTGGCACTACGACACCGACTACGCAAGGGCCCGCGCGCTGCTCGCCCAGGCCGGCTACCCAAACGGGCTCAGCACCCAGCTATCGGTCATTGACGGCGTGGACACAGATGAGGAGACGGCGATCTGGATCCAGCAGGGACTGCAGAAGATCGGGGTCCAGGTGACAATCAACAAGATGCCTGCCAGCGCCTACAATGCCCAGCTCCAGGCCCGTTCGCTTCCCTTCTTCATCAACAGCGAATGGGTGTCGATCAACAACGACCCTTTCTATCAGCTGTTCTGGCTGTTCAGCGCTGACTGCTGTACCTATGCTCGCTACCAGAATCCGTCTATCATGAGCATCATCAACCAGTGGATCGACAAGCCGGCCAGCGACCCCGGTCGGATCGCCGCCTCCAAGCGGGCCCAGCAGATCATCGTCGACGACGCACCCTGGATCTTCCTCTACCAGCCGCCCGACATCTACGTTCAGCGCTCGAACGTTAAGGGGTTCGTGTACGAGCCGGCCGACAGCTTCATCCGCTACGAGCGTCTCTACAAGGTCTGAGAAGGGTCTGAGAGCCGGTGAAGCTGGCCTGGTACGTGGGCCGACGGCTGGCGCTGCTGGTGCCCGTTCTGCTCGGGGTGACCTTCATCACGTTCGCGCTCACCCGCATCCTGCCCGGCAACCCGGTGGCCCAGATCCTCGGCCCCTACGTGCCCCCGGCCCAGCGACGGGCGATGATGCATCAGCTGGGCCTGGATCAGCCCTTCTGGGTCCAGTACCTGATCTACGTCGGGCAGCTCGCCCACGGCGACCTGGGCCGCTCCTTCACTACCGGACGCGAGGTGGCCCAGGATCTCGCCCTCCGGGTCCCGGCGACCGTCGAGCTGACCACCTATGCACTGCTGATGGCTCTCGTCATGGCGGTGCCTCTGGGCATCGTCGCCGCCCTGCGCAAGGACACCTGGATCGACGGCGCTTCCCGGATCTTGGGCATCAGCGGGGTCTCGATTCCGGTCTTCTGGTCCGGAATCATGCTCTCGCTCCTCCTCTTCTACAGGCTGGGCGTGGCCCCCCCGCCCACCGGCCGGCTC
>CADDZO010000120.1 GCA_902812395.1 bacterium
CCTCGAGTTGAGCTGTGGGGGTCTACCACCGGCTCCGGCAGGTCTGCGACCGTCCCCCCATGGAGCGTGGCCACGGGAGCTGCGGACCCAGGCGGCGGCGCGGGAACAGCTCCACGTCTCCTTCCAGCACAGTCCAGAGGGTCTGCCGCGGGCCAGCTTCCTGCTCGCCTGCGCTCCAGCGCTGCGGCTCTTGTCCCCGGGGCAGAAATCTTCAGACTTGAAACCGTGGGCGTGGGTGTGGCCGTCGACCTAGGGCTCTTCGGCCCCGGCTCCGCTGCCTGGCGCCTGCACCGCGAGCCGGCGCTGCTGGTGGGCGGGCTCAGGGCCCTGCTGCTGCAGGCCCTCCACCCGCTGGCGATCGCTGCCGTGGCCGACCACAGCGACTACCGGAACGACGTCTGGGGCCGCTACGCACGGACCACCAACTACGTCTCGACCACGATCTTCGGGACCACCCGCCAGGCCGAGGCGCTGGGGGCCCGGGTCAGGGAGATCCACCGCCCGATCCGAGGCGTCGACCGCGTCACCGGTAAGCCGTACGCCGCCGACGATCCTCATCTGTTGCTCTGGATCCACACCACCCTGGTGGACTCGTTCCTGGCCGCGTACCGGCGCTTCGTGGCCCCGCTGGGAGCGGCCGAGGCCGACCGGTATGTGGCCGAGATGGTCCGCCAGGCGGAGCTGGTGGGGCTGGCCGCAGGACAGGTTCCCGCCAGCGAGGCGGAGAACGCCCGCTTCATCGAGGCCTGCCGAGCCGAGCTGCTGCTGACCCGCTCCGCCCTGGAGGCGGCCGACACCGTGCTCCATCCGCCATTGCCGGCCTGGCGCCGGCCGATGTGGTCGGTCCTCGGGCAGGCCGCGATCTCCATCCTGCCCGACCACGCGGTGGAGCTCTATGGGATGCGGCGCCGCCCGGTTGCCGAGGCCGGGGTCAGGCCTCTGGTCGCACTCGGGGCTGGCTGGGCACGCCGGCTGCTGCCGCCGCCCCCCGTCCTCCGCCACGCCCGGCAGCGAGCCCTGGCGGCGGGACTGACGTTTCCCTGACCGGCTGGCCTCATCCGCACGTCTGCCAGGGACCGGCCGACGGTTGTTGCAGCGATGTAAAAGTCGAAGGACAAAATATCGACATCTTCAACTGAGTTGTGTCAGGTATGCGCCCAGAGCATTGACAAAGGCGATTGCCCAGCCGAGATCACCGGCCGCTTTGAATCTCCAAGGTGGTGCTTCGGCGAACCGAGCGGGCTATAGTTGGGCCAGACCAGCAAGTTCCCCGGTTGACTCGCTGGCCGTTTGGTGTATACCTGAGCCGAGAGCTCTCGACTCTAAGAAAGGAGGGTTTCATGGACCGAGGAGTGGCGGACTGAGAGCTTGAAGGCGTCCTCCGGACGCGCACCATAGGGGCGGGGCCTCAGGCTCCGCCCCTTGTCTTGCTCTGGGCAGCGGCCAGCGCACCGCGCAGCCGGCCCAGGGCCTCCTGCTTGGGCAGCAGGGCAAGGGTGTCGTGGAGCGGCGGCGATACCCTCCCGGCCACCGCCCAGCGGATCGGGCTGAACAGCGCTCCTCGGCTCCAACCTCGCTCCCTGCCCAGACGGTTCAGGGCCTCCTCGATTGCCCGTGGGGTCCACTCCGACGTGGCCAGGGCCTGGGCCGCCGTCGCCACCATCTCCTGCTGGGCCGGAGTGAGCGGGGGCGGGGTAGGAGGCGAGCCCAGGTAGGAGAGCAGGCCGGGGGCATCGCCGAGCCGGCGCAGCCGCTCCTTGAGCGCAGGCGCGGCCGCCCGAACCGTTGCCGCCGGCAGATCCGGCAGATAGGGCAGGAGCCGCTCGGCCAGTTCGGCGTCGGAAAGCCGGCGGATGTAGTGGCCGTTGATCGAGTCCAGCTTCTGCCAGTCGAACATGGCGCTGGAGCGCTGCACCCGGGAGATGTCGAACGCCGACACCAGCTCGTCGAAGCTGAAGATCTCCTGCTCGGTCCCGGGGTTCCAGCCGAGCAGGGCCAGGTAGTTCAGCAGGGCCTCTGGCAGGTACCCCAGCTCCTGGTAGAGGCCCAGCCGAACCTCCGGGTGGTGCCGCTTGCTGAGCTTCTTGCGATCCTTGCCCACGATCACGGGCAGGTGGCAGAACGCCCGCGGTCGGGCCATCCCGAGCGCGTCCAGGAGCATCAACTGGACCGGCGTGTTTGGAATGTGCTCCTCCCCCCGGAGTATGTGGGTGATCTGCATCAGCGCGTCGTCGCAGGCGCTGGAGAAGTTGTAGACCGGCCAGCCGTTGGCCTTCACGATCACCGGGTCGCCGACGGTGTCGTTGTCCACCTCGACCTTGCCCCGGACCAGATCGGTAAAGGCGGTTCGGCCCTCCGGCACCCGGAATCGGACGGTGAACTCGTGACGGCCGGCCGGAGGGCGGTACAGGCAGCGACGTGAGTACCGGTACGGTCGGTGCTCCTGCTCGGCACGTCTCCGCTCGGCTTCCAGCTCCTCCCGGGTGCAGTAGCAGCGATAGGCGTGGCCTGTGGCCAGCAGCCGTGCCGCCAGCTCGCGATAGAGGTCCAGGCGCTCGCTCTGCCGGTAGGGGCCGAACGGTCCGCCCACATCCGGACCCTCGTCCCACTCCAGTCCCAGCCAGTGGAAGCCGTCGTAGATCGCCTGCTCGTACTCGGGACGGTTCCGCTCCAGGTCGGTGTCGTCGATCCGGAGGACGAAGCAGCCGCCTTCGTGGCGGGCGAAGAGCAGGTTGAAGAGCGCGGTGCGGGCGCTGCCCAGGTGCACATAGCCGGTGGGGCTGGGGGCCATGCGCACCCGCGGCGGGGAGGGACCGTCGGGCATGACTGGACATACTAAGGGTGGATGGCGGGCCTCCTGGTGCTGAATGGCGGGGACGAGTTCCGAGGGGGGAACGAACCGCAGGACCGGGAGCTGGTCGCCGCCGCTGGCCCCGGTCAGGCCTGGGTGCTGGCCACCGCGGCCGCCCGCCAGGGCCCGGAGGTGGCGGCTGCCAACGCCCGCTCCTGGTTTGGTGCCCTGGGGCTCGAAGTCGAGGAGCTCCCGGTGCGCAACCGCGCCGAGGCCGAGACCGAGGCCCTGGCGGAGCGCGCCCGCCGGGGTGGGTTCTTCTATCTCACGGGAGGTGACCCAGGACTGGTGGTCCGGATTTTGGCCCACAGCCGGGTCTGGTCGGCGATCGCCGCCGCCTGGCGGGAGGGCGCGGCGCTGGCCGGATCCTCGGCCGGAGCGATGGCCCTGGGCGGCTGGACCCTGGTCATGGCTCGCTGGCCACAACACCGGCGCCGGCGGGCGATCCCTGCCCTGGGGCTGGTCCCCGGGATCGCGGTCCTGCCCCACTACGACCGCTTCGGTGCTGGCTGGTCGCTGGACGAGCAGCTGCCGGAGACGGTGCTGGTGGGCCTGGACGAGCGCACCGCTGCGGTGTTCGACGGCGGCTGGCGAGCGCTCGGACCGGGGGCGGTGACCGTCATCCGCGCTGGCGCGGCAATCCGCTTCCCCGCCCCTGGCCGGGTCGAGGGCCTGCCTCCGCCCCGGGAGCTGGGGGTGGGGTGACCAAAAATCTCGGCGGCGCAAGCCCCGCGCTTCAGCGCTGGGGATAGGCCCCTGTTTGAATTGGGTTGCTCCACGCGGGCTTGGCGCGTGAGCGCTGGCCAGGGTGCGGAACCGCTCCTGCGGGCGGCGTGGAGCCAAGCTACCCAACCTGCGAGTGGGAGGGTGTTTGCCCTTCCTCCTTCGGGCCGCGCCCCGGAGGAAGAGCGGGTCGCCTGCAGAAGAGCGGACCGCTCAAGCCGAGGCCCAGGATGTTGGAGCGCATGCGCAAGCGCGTGGCGAGAGCCGAGGAGAGGCGGCGGTGGGTTCTCCTCAGAACCCTCGGCTCTCGCCGTGGGGAGGTTCAGCATCGACGGTCTCCGCCTCCACCCACACCTACCGGGGCAGCGGGGCGCAGTTGCTCCTGCTCCACGGTCTGGGCTCCTCTGTCCTTCAGGGCGGGGAGGATGTCAAGAGGACCGGGACTATGTATCCCAGCGCCTACGGGCGTTGGGCCAACCAGAGGCGTCTGCCATCGCCGACCCTCATGGAGGGCCTGGCCGGCACTGGCCTGCCGGTCCTGCTGATGTGGGGGGCGCCGGCCACGCTGCTGCCGGTGGAAGCGCTGCACCGCGCCCACGGCCGGTTGCCCAACTCCCGTCTGGCCGTGATGGAGGTCGCCGGCCACTCTCCCCAGGCGGAGCGGCCGGAGGTGTTCTTGCGCACGCTCGAGGAGTTCCTCGCCAACCGACCTGGAGCGGTCGACGCCGGCGGCTCGTAGACTCGAGTCGGCGTGCACCTGGTCATCGGTGCGGGCAGCTACGCGGGGCAGGCGGTCACGGCGGCACTGGCCGGGCGGGTCCGGGTGGCCAGGGCCGAGCCGGACGAGGATCTGGAGACGGCGATGGCCGGGGCCGAGGTGGTCCACCTGCTGGTGCCGCTGCGCTCGCCCCTGGAGGAGCCGGTCCTGGAGCCGCACCCGCTGCTGGCCGAGGTGGTGCGGGCGGCAGCCCGTGTCGGGGTGCGGCGCCTCGTCTACCTCTCCAGCATCCACGTACTCGGCGGCCACGACCGCCGAATCACCGAGCGCACGCCGCCGCAGCCACGGCTCGCCTACGAGCGAGCGGTCGCGGCCGACGAGACCTGGGTGCGCCAGCAGGGCTGGGTCGACGTGGTCACCGTCCGCCCGGCCCAGGTGCTGGCCGGGGACGAGCCGGTCACTGCCCGGTTGCTCCACCAGCTGGCAACGGGCCGATTGCTGATACCTGGTGGGGGCCGAACTCCCCGCACCTTCGTCGTCGGCTCCGACCTGGGCGCCGCCCTAGCCGCGGCCGGCCTGCGCGGAGCGCCGGGCGCCTCGTACCTGGTGGGCGGCTTTGTGGCCAGCTGGCGCGAGGTGGTGGAGGCGCTGGCTGCGGCGGCCGGGTTGCCGTCCCGGCTGGCCTGGTTGCCCCAGGAGGTGGCCCAGCTCGCCGCCTCCGCCCGTCGCCTGATGCCGGGCCAGGAGCACTGGACGCGCTCAGCGGTCGAGCTCATCTCCCGTCCCTGCATCGTGGCCGACGGTTGGAGCCGGCGCGAGCTGGGCTGGTGGCCGACGGTGGGCGATGTCCGCGGCGCGGCGCTGGAACTGGTCCCGGCCCTGCGCCGGCAGCTCGCCGTGCCCCCGCCGATTGCCGCCGAGCGCCTCGCCCGCGACGATGCCTGACGCTCAGGTGACGACCAGACAGGTGATGGTCTTGAAGACCCCCTCCACCTTCTGGATCCGGTCCACGATCAGCTGCCCGATAGCGTTGACGTCGGGCGCCTCGCACACCGCGATCACATCATACTCCCCGGTGATGGCGTCGGCGGCGACGATCCCGGGTTTGCCCTGCATCTGCCTGGCCACCTCCAGCGCCCTGCCCGGTGAGGCGTTGATGAGCACGTAGGCCTTCATCCGCGCACCCCTCGGCCGATCGGCCTGAAACCGAAGCTTGCGAAGAGGTTAACGCGGTCTCAACGAGACCTCAATGCCTGGATCATCACCTCCTCGGTCACGTTGGCACCGCTGAGTAGGACCACCACCCGTTCGTCGGTGCGCGGCGTGTAGCGGCAGAGCAACGCGGCCAGCGCCGCCGCCCCGGCGGGCTCGGCCAGCAGGTGTTCCCACTCGAAGTAGAGCCGGATGGCTCGGAGCATCTCCTCTTCGGTCACCGTCACCATCCGGTCCACGTGCTCCTGAGCGATGGCGAAGGTGTGCTGCCCAGGGGCGCTGGCGGCCAGACCGTCGGCGATGGTCTCCACCCGGTCCAGCACCACCCGCTGCCCGGCGGCCAGGGAACGGGTCATGGCGTCGGCCCCTTCGGGCTCCACCCCCACGACCTGGATCGAGGGGTTGCGGGCCTTCAGGTAGAGGGCGACCCCGGCGATCAGGCCCCCGCCCCCGACCGGGACCAGGACCGTGTCCAAAGCGGGCAGCTGCTCCAGCAGCTCGACGGCGATCGATCCTTGCCCGGTGATCACGTCCGGGTCGTCGTAGGCGTGGACGAAGGTAGCGGTGCCCTTCGCCCCCTGGCGGAGTGCCTCCTGGTTGGCCTCCCGGTAGTTGCGACCCGCCTGGACCACCCGGCTGCCCAGCCGCTTGATGGCCTGGACCTTGAGCGGGTTGGCGTTCTCGGGCACGTAGACCGTGGACTGGACCCCGAAGGCCTGGGCGGCATAGGCGACTCCCAGGCCGTGGTTGCCGGCCGAGGCAGTGATGACACCTCCCGAGCGTTGCTCGGGACGCATCCGCACCAGCTTGTGGAGCGCTCCCCGGACCTTGAAAGCCCGGATCGGCTGCATCGACTCGATCTTGACGTAGACGTGGCAGCCGACCTTGGCGGTGAATGCCCGCGAGTACTGGAGCGGGCTGGGCTGGAGGTAGGGCCGGAGCGCTGCCGCGGCCGCATCCACGGCGTCGGCAGAAAGCGGGCCGGTCTCGACTTTTTGCTGCATGGCCACCTCGCTCTTCGCAACTCCGGCAGTCGAACTGGAATCGCAATGGTAGGCGTCGGGTACAGGGTGGGGTGGACGACATCGACCTCTTGCCGGCACGGGAGCGGGCACGTGTGCGTCGCCGCGAGCGCAAGCGGCGGGGACCCAAGGTGGTGGCCGACAACCCGGGGCTCAGGTGGCTGGCTCTGTACCTGGCCCGGCGGGACCGCGGGCTGGCAGGTCGCTGAGGGCCGGCACCACCGCCCGGCGGTGGGTCCCGTTGCCGATCAGGGTCTGGCCGCGATGGCAGGCGACCTCGAACAGAAGGCGGTTGCCGTTCACTTCCTGGAGCCGGCTGGTGACGGTGACCCGGTCCCCCGGACGAGCCGGGGCGAGGTGGCGGACGCACACCTCGTAGCCGACCGTGGTCGTCCCCTGGGGTAGGAAGGGTTCCACCGAGCCGTGGGCGCACAGCTCCATGAGCAGGATCATGGAGGGGGTGGCAAAGAGCCCCCCGCCGCCGACGTGCCGGGTGACCAGCTCCTGGTCGACCACTCGGTCCAGGCGTCCTTCCAGGCCAGGGGCCAGCGCAGCGGTGTCCACCCCGTAGATTTTCCCGGATGACCGAACGCCGACGAGAGGTGCGCCGGGCGATCTTCCCCGCCGCTGGCCTGGGCACCCGCTTCTTGCCCGTGACCAAGGCCCAGCCCAAGGAGATGCTCCCCCTGGTGGACAAGCCCACCATCCAGTACGGGGTGGAGGAGGCGATCGCCTCCGGGCTGGAACAGGTGATCATGGTCATCGGCGGCGGCAAACGGGCCGTCGTCGACCACTTCGACCGCTCCCGCGAGATCGAGCTCTACCTGGAGCAGCGGGACAAGCGGGACCTGCTCGAGATCCTGGCCGGGGTGGATCGCCTCTCCGACCAGCTCGACATCCTCTACGTCCAGCAGAAGGACCCGCTGGGGCTGGGGCACGCGGTCTGGACCGCACGCCGGCTGGTTGAGGGAGAGCCCTGTGCCGTGCTCCTGGCCGACGACGTGATCCTGGGCGGGCCGCCCTGCCTCCGCCAGCTGATGGACGTGTACGCACGGACCGGGGCCACCGTGCTCGCGGTCAGGCGTGTCCCTGCGGACCAGGTGAGCCGCTACGGCGTGATCGACCCGGGGCCTTCCCAGGGCCGACTGCACGAGGTCCGGGACCTGGTCGAGAAGCCCCAGCCAGGCCGTGCCCCTTCCGACCTGGCCATTCTCGGCCGCTACGTGCTCACGCCCGAGGTCTTCCGCGCCCTGGACCGGACCGAGCCTGGGGCGGGAAGCGAGATCCAGCTGACCGACGGGATCCGGGGCGCGCTGGAGACCGGCCGGGTGGTGGCCCTGGAGTTCGAGGGGGACTACTACGACACCGGCACCATCCCTGGCTATCTCAAGGCCAACCTGGCCATGGCCCTGAAGCGCCCCGACCTGCGGGAGGAGATGCTGGGGGTGATCCGCGAGTTCATGGAGGCGCCGGAGCCGCTTCGGGAATCGGCCACGGGCCCGGTATAATGCGTGGAACGCTCCGATGAGCTTGTGCTCCCCCCAGCAGGACTTGTTGCTATGGCAGTGTCAGGAAGACGGCGCTTCGACGACGATCGGGTCGTGCGCTTCGAGGCCACCGAGGGCGACTACGAGGTGGAGGTCGCACGGACCCTCAACAAATGGTGCGTCTCGATCTACCAGCTGCCCGACAGGTCCATCCTGGCCCAGGACTTTTTCCCCGAGCGGTGGAAAGCGATGGCCCGGGCCCAGGACTTCATCCGGCTGCTGAACCAGCGGAGAACCAAGGAGGAGCAGGCCGGCTCGGATGCGGACTGAGGCGGGTAGACTCCGAGCCCATTGAACTGGTCCTTCATCCGGCGTGAGTGGGGAGCGGTGACGTTCGTGCTCACCGTCCTCATCGGCATCGTGGCGGTGCCGCTGGCACTCGAGATCGGGAACCGCTCCTCGGCACCTGCTACCCCGGTGCCGCCTGCCGCCACCGCTCCCGCGAGCCCTACTCCTAGCCCGCACCCGCCGACGCCCAGCCCCAGCCCGACCACGTAGTCGTCACGCCGGTCGCCAGCTTCCGGCCGGGGGTCGAGGTCTCGAGGGCCGAGGGGTGCTGGGGAAGCGCCCGCAGACTGGAAGGGCGACTGGCACCCTGGGCCTGATCCCGATCCTCGCAAGCCGATCAGGCCGAGAGCAGCTCGTCGCCGTTGCTGGGGACGATACGGTCCCGGGCCAGGGTGAGCACCGCCACCTGCCGGTCCGCCTGGTGGAGCGCCATCTCGATCTCGTCGGTCAGGCGCAGGTTGGCGATCACGACGCAGTCCTGGAGGAAGGGGAAGACAACCGGGCGGACCAGGTTCACCAGGTAGTCGAGTGCCTCGCCCGGGCCCTGCGGCGGCCGGCCTGAGCGGTCGCGGAAGGCGATGACCACCACCTCGTCGGTCAGTGGCACCGGCTGGGTCCAGGCGTAGGCGCCTCGCAGGGCCTCGGCCAGCCGGCCTAGGCGGACGACCAGCGAGCGCATGGGGCGGGCCGGACCCTCGATCCAGAGCGGCACGTCGCGGAGCGGTTCGAACAGGGTCTGCTCCGGGTAGCGAGCGCTGAAGCCGAGGTCGGCCACCCCGGCGAAGGGCCCGGGCACCTTGATCGTGAGCTGTTTCAGGTAGCCGTAGTCGGTCACGCTGGCTCCCCTCTACTTAACCATGTCCTTGCCAGAATGGGGCCGATGTTGCTGGATGGCATCCGCGTACTCGACCTGACCCGCCTCCTCCCCGGTGCCTACCTGACCCTGGTGCTGGCCGACATGGGCGCGGACGTGATCAAGATCGAGGAGCCGGGGACCGGGGACTACATGCGCTGGTACCCGCCCCTGGTCGACGGCCAGAGCGTGCTCTTCAACGCGTTGAACCGCAACAAGCGCAGCCTCACCTTGAACCTCAAGGCGGAGGCCGGCCGGGAGGTGTTCCTCGACCTGGTCGCCCATGCCGACGTCGTGGTGGAGGGCAACCGGCCCGGGGTCATGGACCGCCTCGGGCTGGGCTGGGAGATGCTCCGCTCCCGAAACCCCAGGCTGGTGCTCTGCTCGCTCACCGGCTACGGGCAGACCAGCCCGATGGCGCAGCGAGCGGGGCACGATCTCAACTACCTGGCGATCGCCGGCGGGCTCTCGATGAACGGTCGGCGGGGCGAGGATCCGCACCCGCTCCCGGTCCAGGTGGCCGATCTCGGCGGCGCCCAGACGGCGGCGATCGCGATCCTGGCGTCGTTGCTTTCGGTGGCGAGGGGCGGCGAGGGACGGCCCCTGGACGTCTCTATGACCGACGCTGCCCTGAGCTGGCTGGCGGTACCCATGGCCCAGGTGGCGGCCGAGGGGCCGATCCCCCGGGGCATGCATCGGCTGAATGGGCGCTACGCCTGCTACGACGTCTACCGCTGCCGGGGTGGGGGGTGTGTGAGCGTGGCCGCCCTGGAGCCCAAGTTCTGGCGGGCGCTGATGGAGGCACTGGGGCGACCCGACCTGATCGATGCCCAGTACCAGGAGGGAGAGGCCCAGGACCACCTCCGGGCGGAGCTGGCCAGGGTATTCGCCAGCCGCACTCGGGACGAGTGGGCGGAGATGCTCACCGGTCGTAACCTCTGCTGTGAGCCAGTGCTCGAGCTGGAGGAGGTGCGGCACCATCCCCACGTCCGGACCCGAGGAATGGTCCTCGAGCAACCCACCGGGCTGGAGCTGGCGCCGCCGGTGCCGCTGGGCGACAGCTGGCGCCGCCGCGATCCGCCCCGGCTGGGCGAGCACACTGCCGAAGTCCTGGCCGAGATCGGGATCGGGCGGGCGGAGCTGGAGGGACTGCGCCGGGCGGCGGTCGTCTGACCTCGGTGCCGAAGTCCGAAGGTTGCGCACACCCGTATCAACCGTTACGGGTCAGTGAGCATTAGCCAGCCGACCCGCAGCCACCGGTTGCCCGGTGGCGGTCCCGGTCTTACCCGCTTGCGCGGTGCCGGGTTCCTGCTTGGGGTCCCCACGAAGCCTGCTTCGTGGGGTCCC
>CADDZO010000121.1 GCA_902812395.1 bacterium
AGCGGGTAAGACCGGGACCGCCACCGGGCAACCGGTGGCTGCGGGTCGGCTGGCTCATGCTCACTGACCCGCAACGGATCGCAAACCGTGCCTGAGATCGACAAGGCGTCGGCCCATCGCGTGGACAAACCCTGGGGCTATGAGCTGCGTTGGGCCACTACAGACCGCTACCTCGGAAAGGTGCTGCACGTGAACCGCGGTGAGGCGCTCTCGCTCCAGTACCACGTGCGCAAGGACGAGTCGATCCTGGTGGCCAGCGGATCGATCGACCTGGAGCTGGAGGATCGTGTGTACCGGCTGGGGCCGGGCGACACGGCTCACATCCCTCCCGGCGCCAGGCATCGCATGACTGCGATTGAGGACTGCGACATCTTCGAGGTCTCGACGCCGGACATCGAGGACGTGGTGCGGCTCGATGATCGCTATGGGCGGGAAGGGACCTCAGACGGCTGACTGCCAGCCTACCGACCGCCAACCTCGCGGGTCGGCCCTGAACCGGTGCTTGGCGTTCTGCATCTTTCCAGCGAACGACGCACCGGGCGTGTAAGTCCGCCAGCGCCCGGTCCAGCGGTCGTTGACCAGGGCCGTCCGCAGCCTTCCGGAAGGGGCTCTCCAAGCGATAGGTGCTCTTTCCTCGTGGGAGGCGTAGCTCCGCCATCTGTGTCGCGGCTGCACCGGTCAGCCGTTCAAGCCGAGCTTCCGCGGCCAGCGGTGACCTGCGCTTCTACCACCCAGACGCCCAGATTGTCTTCGGCCAATGCCGTCTCCATGTCAGAATGTGACGAAGCGCTGTCCTGACGGTCTGGCCTCCTTTTGCCGCGCCGCGCTGACTTCGTGACCAGGATTCGGGGACCGCTACTCGAGCCATTGCTCGGCACCGACCAGCCAGGGGTGCTAGCCGAGGTCTAGCTGACGCAGTCCACGAACGGCAGAGGACAACCATATTCCAGAGATCCGAGTCACCGCACAATCCCAACCGACTGAGGTACGGAGATCTTGCGAAGAGAGACGCCGCTGGAGCGACAGCCGACCCGTACCAAGGTGGGACGGTGCAGGGCAGCGTGCCCACCGCATTGGGGGGCCTGGTCACTACCATGGGCTGGTCGACATGACCTCTGCTCCGGTGCCGCTCGGTGATGGGCGCCGCGGCCTCGTTGGAGATGGCTGGCCTTCCAGGCGCCGGTCGGAGACGGCCATGCGTCGGCCGACCCGACTGCTCGCCGGTGCAACCTGGGCCGGCCGGAGTCGGGTTTGAAGACACCTCCGCTGATCGAGCCGCGGCTGGTCTCGATCCGGTCCCACTCGCGTCGCGACCAGCGATTCCTGATCTTCGTGGCCATCGCGCTGGCGGCGGTCGCACTGGGGTTCAAGACCGAGTTGGCCGGTGGCCTGGCGGTGTGGACCCTGGCCCTGAGCCTGCTGGTCCTGGCGGTGCCCTCGCTCATGGGCTACCTCCACAGCCCGGCCGGTTCGGCCGGGCTCCAGCACATGGTCCCGATCCTGCTCAGCTCGCTGGCGGTGGCTGGTCTCTCCACCCTGGTGCCCAGCTACCTCGACTACTCGGCGGTAGCGATGGCCTTCGGGCTGGTGTTCTACCTTGCTGCCTGCCTCGACCATCGCCAGATCGCCCGCTTGGAGCGTGGCGCCGAGGCTGCGCTCCAGGAGATCCTCCTGGCGCTTGCGTTGGCTGGCTGCTTCCTGGTCCTGGTCAGCCTGGACCTGAGCCTGCCGGTTCGCCTGGCGGGGGTGTTCGGGAGCTCGTTCCTCGCCAGCTACCGCTCGTTCCGGGTGGTAGGGCGGGCGATGAAGCCCCGACGGGCGTTGCTGTTCTCGGTCCTCGTCGCCCAGCTGGTTGGCTTCTTCGCCTGGGCCATGAGCGTCTACCTCTACTTCACCGCCGGCGTCTTCACGGTGCTGTTGTTCCTGCTCTGGTACGTGAACCGCGGCATCATCCGGCACACGGCGGAGGAGTCGATGAGCTTCAACGTGATCATCGAATACGGGCTCTTCGTCCTCCTCATCGCCTACTTGTTCTTCACCAGTCTTCAGCCACGGTAGGGTTGGGCCTGGTGAAGCTGGCCAGGCAGCGGGATGGCAATCGGGACCCATGGGCCCAGGCCCTGCTGGTCCCGCTGACCGTCCTGGCCTGGCTGGCGGTGGTGCTGCTCGGAGCCTGGCTGCTCAGCCACGTGGCCCGCACGGTCATGATCCTGGTCCTTGGGGCCCTCGTCGCCTTCGCGCTCACCCCTCTGGTCAACTTCCTCCAGCGCTGGATGCCGCGGCTGGTGGCCACCGCCCTTGCCTACGTGATTGGCTTCGGGCTGGTCTTCGGCCTTCTCGGCTACGTGGCGGTCACCGCGGCTGGTCAGCTCGGCACCCTGGCCCACAATCTGCCTGCCTACGCGCACCGTGCCCAGGGCCTGGAGCCCCAAATCCTGGCCCTGCTCCGTCCCTGGGGGGTCACCGCCTCCCACCTCAGCGGGTTGGAGAAGCAGCTGCTCGGCTTCCTCGAGACCACCAGCGGCCAGCTGGCGCGACAGTCGCTGGGCCTGATCACCGGCGTCTTCGGGGCCCTCTTCGACGGCCTCCTGGTCCTGATCCTGAGCGTCTATCTGGTTGCCAATGCTCCACGGATCCGGCGCTGGCTGCGGGAGCAGGCCCCGCCCGGTCAGCGCCGCCGTACCAACCTGCTGATCACGATCGTGAACCAGGTGATCGGGGGCTACGTTCGCGGCACGCTGGCCATGGCCACCCTGGTCGGGGTGCTGGTCGGGGCCGGCATGGCCATCCTCCACGTCCCCTACGCACTCCTGCTCGGGGTCCTCGCCTTCTTCATGGAGTTCGTCCCGGTCCTGGGGGTGATCATCTCGGGTGCGGTCTGTATCGGGGTGGCGCTGACCCAGGGCTGGATCACGGTGGTGCTGGTGGTGGCCTGGTTCGCCCTCGTCCACGTGATCGAGGGGGACGTGGTCGGGCCCCGGGTGATGGGCCGCTCAGTCGGTATCCACCCAGCCGTGGCCCTGATCGCACTCGCCGCCGGCAGCGAGCTCTTCGGCGTCTGGGGTGCGCTCTTCGGAGCTCCCGTCGCCGGGCTAGTCCAGGCCATCGTAACCGCCGCCTGGCGGGAGATCCGCGCTGCCCGTCTGGTCGAGGCAACGGAGGAGCCACAAGACCACGGCCGGGTAGGAGGCCTGCGCGGCTGAGCGCAGCTCGCAAAGGGCGGTCCGTATACTTGCCCGAGCGCTCCGGGAATTCGGAGTAGCCCTGAACTCCTTCTCAAGAATGGAGCACGCACGTTGACGACCCAAACCAAGGAACCCTCCAAGCCCAAGTCCATGTACGTGGACGAGGCCATCCAGCTCGCCGTCGACGGCCGCTGGGAGGAGGCGGTGGAGCTCAACCAGTTCTTGCTGGACACCTTCGGTCCCGATGAGGCCGCCTACAACCGGCTGGGCAAGGCGCTGACCGAGCTGGGCCGCCTGGCCGAGGCCAAGCGGGCCTACGAGGCGACGCTGGCACTCAACCCGTTGAACTTGGTCGCGCGCAAGAACGCCGACAAGCTGGACGGCCTGATGAGCGCCAAGGAGGCGCTGAAGGCCGGAGGCAGCCGCGTCGATCTGAACCTCTTCGTCGAGGAGATGGGCAAGACCACCACCACCACGCTGCGGGAGGTGGTGGAGGACGTCTCTTCCAAGGTGGCCGCGGGCGACGTCGCCGAGCTCCGGGTGGTGGGCGATGGCATCGAGGTCGACACCCAGCGGGGGGTGCGCGTCGGGACGCTCGAGCCGAAACTGGCACGGCGCCTGATCAAGTTCATCCAGGGTGGCAATCGCTACCAGGCCGGGATCACGGCGGTGGAGGGTGACACCGTCCGCGTGATCGTTCGCGAGGTCTACCAGGATCCCAGGTTCGCGGGCAAGCCAAGCTTCCCGATCGTCCGCAGGCGCGAGCTCGACTTCCGGCCCTACAGCCGGGAGAGCCTGGTGGCGCGGGCCCCGTACGAGGTCGAAGAAGAGGAGGAAGAAGAGGGTGCCGCCGTTGCCCGCACCGCCAGCCTCGACCTGGACGAGGACGAAGAGGGCATGCACGAGGTGGCGCTGGACGACGAGGTCGAGCTGGAGGAATTGCCCGAGGAGGTGCGGCTGGACGACGAGGACGAGGACGAGGATGCCTGACCTCGTCGGGAGGTGCCTTCACCTCCGGCGCCACTGAGTTTTCTCGAGCCCGGCACGTCCCCGGCCTCCCCGACCTTCTCCCGGAGGAGGCGGAGGCGATGCGGGCTACCCAGGAGGCGATCCTGGGCGAGATCCGGCGCTGGGGCTACCGCTATGTCGTCACCCCGACCCTGGAGAGCCTGGATGTCCTGGCTCTGGGCTTGGGCCCGGAGCAGCGCCGCCGCCTCTTCAAGCTGACCGACGCCGACGGCTCCGTGCTGGCGGTGGTGGGAGAGCGCACGGTGCCCGTCGCCCGGCTGGCCGCTGGCCGCCTCCGCTCGGCTCCGCTGCCACTGCGGCTCTGCTACGCGGGAGCGGTCCTCACCAACGATCCCGAGCGCTTCCGGCGCCGGCGTGAGGCCCATCAGGTGGGCGCCGAGCTGATTGGTGCCTCGGGGCCAGTGGCCGATGCCGAGGTGATCGCAATGGCGGTGCGTTGCCTGGATGCGGCCGGGCTTCGCCGCTACCAGGTGGAGGTTGGGCACGCCGAATTCTTCCAGGGATTGCTCGAGGACGGCCTTCCGTCCGAGCTTCGCTCGGCGGTTCGCCAGGCGCTGGCTCGTCGAGACCTGGTCGGCCTAGAGGCCCTGTTGGAGTCAACCCGGCTGCGGAGCGCAGAGCAGGAGCTGCTGCTCCGCTTCCCTGCCCTGCGTGGCGGCCCGGAGATCCTGGAGGCGGCCGGTGCGCTGGTCACCAACCGGCGCTCCGAGCGGGCGCTGGCCGAGCTGGCCCGGGTTGGAGAGCTGCTCGCCGGCCACGGCCTGAAGGGGGTGATCTCGTTCGACCTGGGCGCGATCAGGGACTTCGACTACTACACTGGAGTCACCTTCGAGGCCTACGGCGAGCTGGGGCGGCCGCTGGCACTGGGTGGCCGCTACGACCGGCTACTGCAGCGCTTCGGCCGGCCGGCGCCGGCCACCGGCTTCATGGTCCATCTGGATCTGGTCGGCGAGCTGTTGCGAAGCCACGGCCTAGGCGAGCCCCGGCTGGACGCCGGCGTCGCCTGGACGCCGGCCGGGCTCAAGGCGGCATTGCGGTTGGGGGCATCCCTGCGCTTGCTTGGCTTGCGCACCGTGGTGGATACGGAGCCACGGCCGTTGGCCACCGCCGACCGCTGGCGGCGCTCGTTGGGCGCCCGTCACCTGCTCCATCTGACCGGGAGCGACCGGGTGAGCTGGGCAGCAGGGGAGGGCGAGCCCCAGCGTCTGGCCGTCGAGGAGGCGCTGGCGAGGCTGGCTTCGGGGGAGGAGCGATGATCACCCTTGCCATCCCAACCGGCTCGCTGCTGGTGGACTCCCTCGGACTGCTCCGGCGCTCGGGCGTCATGGACCTGGAGGAGCGGGACATCGGGCGCCGGTTGCTGGTGGAGCGGGACGGGCTTCGGGTGATCCTGGTCAAGCCGGCCGACGTGGCCGCCTATGTGGGTCACGGCTCGGCCGATTTGGGCGTAGCGGGCAAGGATCAGCTCTGGGAGTCACCGGGAGGTCACTACGAGCTGGTCGACCTGGGCTTCGGCCGCTGCCGGCTGGTGATGGCGGCGCCGGAGGGCTCGCCGCTGCTCTGCCCCGGCGACTGGCCGGCCTGGCTGCGGCTGGCCACCAAGTACCCCCGCGCCACCGCCACCTACCTCGCCCACAGGGGCCTTGTGGCGGAGGTGATCCAGCTCCACGGCTCGGTCGAGCTCGCGCCTCAGGTCGGGCTGGTTGACGCCATCGTCGACCTCACCGCCACCGGTCGGACCCTGCGCGAGAACCGCCTACAAGTCGTGACCGAGATCGCCACCTCCACTGCCCGTCTGATCGCCAACCAGGCGTCGCTGAAGACCCGGGGGCCAGCCCTGCAGGACCTGGTGGCCAGGATCCGGGAGGCGACTCGATGAACCTCCACCGCCTGACCGCAGCCGAGTGGCGTGCGGACGCCCGGCGTTGGCGGCTGGGCGACGAGCAGCAGCAGGCGGTGGTGCGCGAGATCTGCCGTCGCGTGAAGTCGGAGGGGGACCTTGCCCTCTTCGAGCTGAGCCGCCGCTTCGACGGCTGGGCACCGGGAGCGGGCGAGCCACTGGCCCTGGGCCGGCCGGCGATGGAAGCCGCCCTGGCCGGGCTTCCCGCTCCCGAGCGGGCGGCGCTGGTGCTGGCCGCAGAGCGGATCCGGGCCTTCTCCACCGCCGAGCGGCACCTGGACGTGGAGGGGCCGGAGGGGCTGCGCCTGCTGGTGCGGCCAGTTCGCCGGGCCGGTCTGTACGTCCCCGGCGGCCGAGTGCCGTACCCCTCGACCGTGCTGATGACTGCCATCCCCGCCCGGGTGGCCGGGGTGGGGGAGGTCTGGCTTGCCACCCCACCTGCTGCCGACGGCTCGATCGCCCCTGCGGTCTTGGCCGCGGCGGCCCTGGCTGGGGTCGACCTGGTCTTCCGGATGGGGGGAGCCCAAGCGATCGCGGCCTTCGCCTACGGGACCTCCTCCGTCCCACGGGTGGACATGATCGCCGGACCCGGCAACGTCTACGTGACCCTGGCCAAGAAGGAGGTGTTCGGAGAGGTGGGGGTGGACGGCCTGGCCGGGCCGACCGAGGTGGTGATCGTGGCCGATGGCACCGCGGCCGCCGAGCTGGTGGCGGCGGACCTGGCTTCGCAGATGGAGCACGATCCCATGGTCTGGGCGCTGTTGCTGACCGACTCCGCCGCCCTGATCGATGCGGTCGAGGAGGCGATGGTGGACCTGGTCCCCACCCTGGAGCGGCGGGAGGTGGTGGAGCGGGCCACCTGCCGGCTGGTGCTGGTGCCCTCCTTGGAGGAGGCGCTGGCACTGGCCGACGACTTCGCTCCCGAGCACCTGCAGCTGGTCGGGGAGCAGGCGGAGCGCCTGGTCGACCGGGTCGAGAACGCTGGCGCCGTCTTCCTGGGGCCGCACACGCCGGTCTCTCTGGGCGACTACGTGATCGGTCCCAACCACACCCTTCCCACCGGCGGCTCGGCCCGGTTCTCCTCGCCGCTGGGAGTGCACACGTTCCTCAAGCGGCGCAGCGTGGCCCGGGTGGAGCCGGTGAAGCTGGAAGCGCTGGTTCCGACGGCTGCCACCCTGGCCCGTATGGAGGGCCTCACCGCCCACGCCCACGCGATCGAGCTGAGGGCGCCATGAGCCGCCTCGGTCGCGTCGAGCGTCGGAGCCATGAGACGGAGCTGGCCTGCGAGCTCGAGTTGGACGTGCCCGCCCAGGCACGGCTTTCCGTCGGGGTGCCCTTCCTGGAACATCTGCTCGAGCAGGTGGCGCGCTTCGGCGGCCTTCGGCTGCGGCTGGAGGGGCGCGGCGACCTGGAGGTGGACCCTCACCACCTGGTCGAGGACGCAGGCATCGTGGTCGGCCAGGCGCTGGATCGGGCGCTCGGGGACCGGGCCGGCATCGCTCGCTTCGCACACGCCTATGCACCTCTGGATGAGGCCCTGGCCCGGGTGGTTGTGGACCTCGGCCGGCGTCCCCATCTCGTCTACGCGGTGCCGCTGGACGGCACCATCGGCAGCCTGGAGGCGGAGACGCTGGAGGAGTGGTGGCGCGCGTTCGCAATCCACGCCGGGGCGACCCTGCACGTCGATCTGCTTCGGGGCCGTAACCGCCACCACATGGCCGAGGCCTGCTTCAAGGCGCTGGGACTGGCGCTGGGCCGGGCGGTGGTGGTGACCGGGGAGGGGGCGCCCTCGACCAAGGGGATGCTGGGATGATCGCGATCGTGGACTATGGGGTGGGCAACCTCCGCTCGGTGGAGCGGGCGCTGGAGCGGGCAGGCGCCCGGCCTCTGATCACCGCCGACCTGGATCTGCTAGGCCGTGCCAGCGGCCTGGTGCTGCCGGGGGTGGGTGCGTTCGCCCCGGCCCTGGCGCGCCTGCAGGAGGGTGGTCTCGGTCGCGGGATCGTGGAGCTGGCCCGCAGGGGGCGGCCGTTGCTCGGGGTCTGCCTCGGCTTCCAACTGCTCTTCGAGGAGTCGTTGGAGCACGGCCGCCACCAGGGCCTGGGCCTGCTCCAGGGCCACGTTGCCCTGGTCCAGGGCACCCGGCGCCTGCCGGTGATCGGGTGGTGTCGGGTCCGCCAGACCGACTGGTCGCCGCTCTGGACCGGGATCGCCGATCAAACCTACTTCTACTTCGTGCACTCCTACGCGCCCCAGGGCTCACAGTACGCCTTGGCGGCGACCGACCACACCCCGGTGGCGGCGGCGGGGCGGCTCAACGTCTTCGGGACGCAGTTCCATCCGGAGAAGAGCGGCGAGGAGGGACTCGCCATCTACGCCAACTTCCTGGCCGTGTGCGGGGAGGGTTGAGGTGCCGGCCAAGCGTGTGATCCCGTGCCTGGACGTGAAGGACGGGCGGGTGGTGAAGGGCGTCCGGTTCCAGCAGCTTCGGGATGCCGGGGACCCGGCCGAACTCGCGGCCTTCTATGACCAGGCCGGAGCCGACGAGCTGGTGTTCCTGGACATCACTGCCTCGGCCGAAGGGCGGGCGACCCTGCTCGACGCGGTGGAGCGAACCGCCGATCAGGTCTTCATCCCGCTCACGGTGGGCGGCGGGGTGCGGTCGGTGGAGGACATGAGGGCATTGCTGAGCTCGGGCGCGGACAAGGTCTCGGTGAACACGGCAGCCCTGGAAGACGCCTCTCTGATCAGGCGCGCGGCAGACCTCTTCGGATCTCAATGCGTGGTGCTGGCGATCGATGCCCGTCGCCAGGGCGAGGGCTGGACGGTGTTCTCCCACGGCGGTCGAAGGCCCACCGGACGGGATGTTCTCGCCTGGGCGCTGGAAGGGGAGCGGCTGGGGGCGGGCGAGATCCTGCTCACCTCGATGGACCGGGACGGGACCCGGGACGGGTACGACCTCGAGCTGCTGCGGGCGGTCACGTCGGTCGTCCGCCTGCCCGTGATCGCCTCGGGCGGGGCGGGCAGCGCCGCCCACATGTTCCAGGCCCTGACCGTGGGCGGGGCGGAAGCAGTGCTTGCGGCCTCTGTCTTCCACTTCGGGGAGCTGACCGTGGCCGGAGTCAAGCGCGAGCTGGCCGAGCGTGGACTGGAGGTGCGGCCAGGTCCGGCTGCCGACGCCGGTGGCACCAGGGACTTCGTGGGAGGGTGGTGGTGAGCGTGCAACCCGACTTCTCGAAGGGCCCGATCGCGGCCGTGGTCCAGGATGCGAGCAGCAACGAGGTGTTGATGGTGGCGTACATGGACGCCGAGGCCTGGTCTCGCACTCTGGAGACGGGTAGGGCTTGGTTCCGGTCGCGAACCCGAGGGCTCTGGGAGAAGGGCGCGACGTCGGGAAACTACCTGGATGTCGCCGAGATGTGGTTGGACTGCGATCGCGATGCGGTGCTGCTGCGGGTGCGTCCCCGCGGTCCCGCGTGCCATACCGGAGCCCGGAGCTGCTTCGAGGGTCGGCGGGCCTGGAGGAGAGAAGGGCGATAGGCGCGTGAGGTCGTGTCCTGATAGGTGCAGATCTCCGTCGGTCGCGACCAGGGGAATATCCGCTCAGCTTGGTGTCCCCTGCCGATCTTGGCAGGGTCGTCGGTCCCTCCCACGGGGGGAGCGATGCCGGCGACCTGGTGGTGCTGCGGAGGCACCAGTGGCCCGGGGTTGATCGCAGGCCTGACCAGGCTGGGGGTGCCAGAGCGGCCATGCGTCGCACGCCGGACCGCCGCGGCCCTCCCGGCGCTCACCGCGCAATCGGGCCGAGGGGCGCCTGGTCCCTTGATGGGCGATGGTGTTTGGATTGGCGACCCGGTGTCGAGCGCAGCCCCCCGCCGACCGACAGAGCCGCCGGATCAGACCTGGATCGGCTGCCCGTCCATCGCCGGCGGCTGGATGCCGAGCTGTGTCAGCATCGTGGCCACCTGCGAGCGGTGGTCGGTGCCGTGGTTGATCGCTTGGAGGAGGAACAACGACACCGGCATCTGCAGCTGGTTGCCCTCTCGATCCGTCCACTGGATTTCTCGGTCCTGGTCCCGTGCCGCCGCCACCTCGAGCTGCAAGTCGCTGCTGGCCAACCTTTCCTCCAGGGTCTCGAAGCCGGGGAAAGGGTCCTGCGACAACGGCTCGGGCGGCTTCCCGTCCAGCAATCTGGCCGCGTAGCTCGCCTGCGCGTTCACGATGTGGACCAGGGTGGCGCCGATGCTGCCATAGGTCCCCGCGACTGAGGTGCCGAGCTGCTCCGGTGACGGGCCCCGGCAGGTCCAGATCAGCCGCCGGTTCATCAGGGCATTGTGGCGGAGGAACTCGATGAGGAGGTCCATATCCCGGAGCGTAGCCAACCGTTCGCCTAGAGCTAGCTATTTGACCCGGAAAAATC
>CADDZO010000122.1 GCA_902812395.1 bacterium
TTCCAGGCGAATCGAGCGGCTCCGGCATGGGAGCGGAGCCTCCGCTCTTGGGTCGGGGTGGGATCGAGCGCGTACCGGTAGGCCTGGGGCACCCCACGAAGCGGGCTTCGTGGGGACCCGGCCTGGGTCAGCTTCACGGGTCCTTCCCGGTGGCCACTGCGATGGCCTTGGCCGCTCGGTTGGCAGCCGCTCGCCATCCGGAGAGGCGAGCGCAGAGGCTGGTCAGGATCTCGGTCACGTCCCACACCAGATCGTCATGGGTCCACAACCAGCAACCGGCGGCCCTGCGCCGACATCGCAGCCTCGACATACTCCGCGCCGAAGCGGGCGAACCGGTCGCGGTGCTCCACTCCGATCGTGGTCGCCGAATTGTCGCGCAGGAGGGCCAAGAACTTGCGGCGCTTGCCGTTCAGTGCGGAGCCAACTTCCGTCACCACACGGCCCACCGCCAAGCTCTGGGCTGCCGCCCATGCCGTCACCCGGGCGACCTGCCGGTCCAGGTCAGACCTCTGGTCGGCGGAGGACACGCGGGCATCCACGGCCGTGATCCCTGGAACGGCACTGACCGGTGGCTGGTCCACCAGGATCAGCCGGCCGGCGCGGCGCGCGGGAACTGGGAGTTTGCCTTCCCGGAACCAGCGGTAGGCAGTCATGGGATGAACACCTTGTTGCCGCGCCCGGTCCTTCAAGGTCACCCCTACATACTACCATAGGTTAAAATGCCAACAGTTACCGACCCCCATCTTGGCAGCCGCCCTCGCCGGTGCCCCACCTGCGGCCCACGTGCCACCATCGCCCGCAGGAGGTAGGAATGCCACGCCGGATCATCCTCGACTGCGATCCCGGGCACGACGACGCCATGGCCATCCTGCTCGCGCATGGCAGCCCGGAGGTCGAGCTGGTGGCCATCACGACCGTCGCCGGCAACCAGACCCTGGACAAGACCTCGCGCAACGCGCAGCGGGTGGCGACGGTGGCCGGCATCCGCGACGTGCCCGTGGCAGCCGGCTGCGACCGCCCCCTGCTGCGCGAACTCGTCACCGCCGCCGACGTCCACGGCACCTCGGGGCTGGACGGCCACCAGTGGGAGGATCCCACGGTGCCGCTGGCGCCCACCCACGCGGTGGATCTGATCGTCGAGCTGGCAATGGCGGGGGACGTCACCCTGGTCCCGGTCGGGCCCCTCACCAACCTGGCCATGGCCCTGCGCCGGGAGCCACGCCTGGCCGACCGCGTCCAGGAGGTAGTGCTGATGGGCGGCTCCTTCACCCGCGGTAACCGGACGCCGGCTGCCGAGTTCAACATCCTCGTCGACCCCGAGGCGGCTGCCATCGTCTTCGAGGCAGGCTGGCCGCTGACCATGGTCGGCCTCGACCTCACCCACCAGGCCCTCGCCACCCCGGAGGTGGTGGCTCGGATCCGGGGGCTGGGCACACCTCTGGCACGGACCGTGGTCGACCTGCTCGAGTTCTACGGCGCTCGCACCCCGGCCGGACTGGCGGGGGCACCCGTCCACGACCCCTGCGCTGTGGCCAGGGTGGTTCGCCCCGAGCTGGTGGAGTGTCTGCCCGCATTCGTGGCGGTCGAGACGCACGGCCGCTGGACCTCGGGAATGACGGTGGTCGACTTCCGGGCCGAGCGGCCGAACGCCCAGGTGGCGACCCGGCTCGACGTCGACGGCTTCTGGGACCTGATGGTGGGGGCGATCGAACGCATCGGCGGTGGGTGAAGGGCGGCAGCCGGGTCCCCCCGGCCGCCGCCCGGTGAGGGAGAGTTGGCTTCCTTCCGCGGGCCGCCGTGGCAGCAGCTCGATTCAAGCACCTGGCCATGGGGCTGGGAATGAGACCGCTCGCCCACCTCCATTGACACCCTTCCCGGGGTTGGTCCTTGCGGGAGGACCGATGTGCCGCCGGCGCTCGGGACCGCCTGGTGCGGCCCCTGTGCCGCCTGGCGCGTCGAGGCCGCGTCCGGGTCGCCACGGCTAGGATGGAGCTCCGATGAGTGCACAGCGGGCCGGAGGGGAGGGGCGATGAGGGGTCTGGAAGGGAAGGTGGCGATGGTGACCGGCGCCGCCAGCGGCATCGGCCGTGCCGCGGCCTGGCGTCTGGGCGAGGAGGGATGTCCGGTGGCGGCGGTCGACCTGAACCTGTCCGGCGCCCAGGAGACGGTGGCCAAGCTGGCCAGCGGCGGCTGCGCCCTGCAGGCCGACGTCGCCTACCTCTCGGCAATGCAGGAGGCGGTGGCCGAGGCCGAGCGCTCGCTGGGAGCGGTCCGGATCCTCGTCTGCTGCGCCGGCTGGGACAAGGTCGAGCCTTTCGTCGAGAGCACCGAGGCGACCTGGGAGCGGGTGATCGCGATCAACCTGAAGGGGGTCATCGCCAGCACTCGGGCGGTGCTCGACGGCATGATCGAGCGTCGGGACGGCGCCATCGTCCACATCAGCTCCGACGCCGGCCGGGTCGGCTCCAGCGGCGAGGTGGTGTACTCGGGGGCCAAGGCCGGGATCATCGGGTTCAGCAAGGCCGTGGCCAGGGAGGTAGCGCGCTTCGGCATCCGCGTCAACGTGGTGTGCCCCGGCCCCACCGACACTCCCATGCTGCAGGCGACCAAGGAGGCCAATCCCCGGCTGGCCGAAGCGTTGGTCAAGGCCATCCCGTTCCGCCGCCTGGCCCGGCCGGAGGAGATCGCCGCCGCCGTCGCCTTCTTCGCCTCGGCGGACGCCGCCTACGTCACCGGGCAGACGCTATCGGTCAGCGGTGGCCTGACCATGGCCTGAGCGGCGAGCCAGACCAGGTCGCAGGTCGCCTCCTCAGTCCGATTGAGGGCCGCGGACCGGTCGTGCGCCAGCCACCCGCAGCGCCATCTCCACGTAGCGGTCGCCGAGCTCGGCCGAGCTCAAGGGCCCCTCGGTCCGGAACCACTCGCTGATGTGGATGCACATGTCCAGGATGGCGATTGCGGTCAGGGTGGGCGAGGCGCAGCCCAGATCGAAGTACCCCTGGCGTTCCCCGGCCTCAAGGACGGCCACCAGCCGGTCGCGCATCCGCCGCCGAATGGCGACGATCTCCCGCAGACGCTCGCCAGTGAGCAGCGTGTATTCACGGTTGGCGACGCGCGAGCCCTCCCGCCGATGGCTGTGCACGTCCACATAGGTGCGCACGATCGCGCACAGCTCCGCTACCGGGTCTCCGGCGCACTCTGCCTGGGCCGACTCCACCCGCCGTTCCAGGCGGACGTGGAGATCCCAGACGAGGGTGTAGAGCAGCTCCTCTTTGGAGGCGAAGTGGTTGTACAGGGCTCCCGGTGTCAGCCCGCAGGCCTGGGTGATCTCGCGGACGGTGGTGGCCAGCGCTCCCTGCTGGTAAAAGAGCTCCAGTGCGGCATCCATCAGCCGCCGGGCCGGTTCGGAGAGGACGCGGTCGCCCGGCGCTTCACGCTGCAGCGCTGGCGCTGACCCTCCCATCTCCCTCGCGGCGTCTTGGTGCTGGCCTCACCGCCATCATCATGGCACGGGCAGGCGGCGGAGCCGGCCCCCCGGCTGGGTCACTCCTCCTGGCCGGGCTGGGCAGCCAGCAGCGCCGCCAGCTCCCGCTCGACGGCCCGGTTGTGCTCCTCCTCGTCTTGCCTTGCCTTCCTCGGGTCCCAGCGGCCGGCCATGAGCAGGATCAGGGGGATGAACACCACCTCGCCGCCGACGCAGACCCACCACCAGGTCTGCCACTGGCGCGGCCCCTCCGCGGCCGCCTTCTCCACCTCCGGCCCGTAGGTGGCCAGGAACTTCAGCTCGGGCTCGGCCCGGGCCACCTTCTGCAGGTTGGCGAGGCCGACCTCGGAGACGGCCTGACCCAGCAGCCAGGGCGGGATGGCGTTGGCCGGGTAGCGTTGCAGCTCGGCGAACAGCTTGGGGTGGGCGTCGACGATGGCCAGCTCCGGGGCCACCGCCCTGGCCGTTGCCTCCACCTGGGCGCCGTAGGTGACAAGAGGCGTGACCGCGCTCACCACCAGGGGCAGAGCCAGGAAGGAGAGGGCCACCACTGCTCGGATGATCCAGCCCCAGACCGCTAGCCCGGTCGCGGTGAGGGCCGGGTTGCGGCGCTCGACGGTCTCGGTGAAGCTGGCCATCCAGGGAGCGTAGGCGATGGCCAAGAAGATCGAGATGAAGGTCACGATGACGATGAATGTCGTGTAGGAGGTGTGCGGCTGCAGCGCCTTGGTGGCGAACAGGACGGTGAAGGCGATCGCCCCCAGCGCCCCCAGCACCATGAAGGGCTTGCGCACCCGAACGGCGTCGGAGACGATGCCGACCACGATCAGGGTGCCGGCGTCGAAGGCCCAGAACCAGTTGCCGATCCCGTTGGCCTGAGCCTCCGAGAAGCCGAACGTGGTCGTGAAGTAGATGACGAAGAAGCCGACCGCGGCGTAGTAGATCAGCAAGAAGACGCTGATGGCGAAGGCGGAGGCGACGATGTCGGTGTGCAGCATCTGTCGCCAGGGCCGGCGCAGGCTCTCGGAGACGTCCAAGCCTCTGGCCTTGAGCTCGATCAGGGTGCGGTCGCGCATGCTGACCATGAGCTGGTGGCGCAGCTGCGGCGAGAGCTCCTTGAGCGCCACCACCGCGACCACGAACATGACCAGTCCGACGATGCCGCAGATCACGAACTGGTCCTGCCAGGCGGGCAGGATGGCAAGGGTGTGGCTGGCCACCTGGGCCACCACCAGGCTGCCCACGACCGGGCCCAGGGTCCAGAAGCCCATGGCTGAGGCCCGGCCCAGCTGAGGCGAGAAGTCGCGGACCAGCGCCGGGGTGGCGACCAGGATGATCCCCTCCACGAAGCCGATGGCGATCGAGACCAGCGCGAAGATCCACTTGTTGGGCGCGTGGGGGATGGCGAAGAGCGTGAGCAGCCCGGTCACCCCCAGGCCCCAGGCGACCATGTTGGCCCGCCCCCAGCGGTCGGCGAGGCCGGCGATGATCGAGGAGAAGGCCCCGAGCGCGTTGCCGACCACGATCATGTAGACGTAAAAGCTGAACGACATCCCGAACTGGCGCAGGATCGATGGCGAGACCGAGCCGCCCACGTAGGCCTCGTAGTACAGGACCACGGTGGCCAGGACCACGATCGCCAGGTAGGTGATGCGCCTGGCGGTGGAGGGGTAGCGGTCTAGCTGGCGGCCGATCAGCACGTCGACCAGCATCCTGCCCCCCGCTCGTTGGAGCGGCTGGCTCTGGGGTATCGCCGTGGACATCTGACACCTCCCGTTCTGCGGCTTGGGGCCGCTCCGTCGCTCATGAATGAGCGTTCATGAGCCTCGTATACGCGCACTCAAGCGGGCCGTCAAGGGGACGGGCGCCCGCCCCGGCTTGGCAACCGTGGCGGCCCTGGCCGATGATGTGGTCACCAGGCTCCAGGAGGGATGACCGTGATCTTCGAGACCGTCCTCACCCGTGAGCAGATCGACACCGCCCGGCGCCGGGGGAGCTGGCCGGATCGACTCTTGAACGACGATCTCCAGGCCGCCGCCGCCACCACCCCGGAACGGGTGGCGTTGACCGACTCCCGCGGCAGCTACACCTATGTCGAGCTGGCGGCGGTGGTGGACGAGGTCGCCCTGGGCCTGCTGGAGCTGGGGGTCCGGCCGCAGGACGTGGTCAGCGTCCAGCTCCCCAACTGGAACGAGTTCGTGGTCCTGACCCTGGCTCTGGAGCGGGTGGGGGCGGTGATCAATCCCATCGCCACCATCTTCCGGGGCCGCGAGGTCGGCGCCATCCTCGACCTGGCCCGGCCGGTGGGGGTGGTCACCGCCGCCAGCTTCCGGGGCTTCGACCACGTGGCCATGTACGAGCAGCTCTGGGAGGGCCGGGGCCTTCGCTTCGGGGTGGTGGTCGGCGGCGACGGCCGCGGTCGCTGGTTGGGCTGGGAGGACCTTCGACAGCTGGGCCGGCGACGCATCGACGTCCGTCCACAGCTGGACTGGCTGCGTCCCGACCCCAACCAGGTGGTCGAGCTGATCTTCACCTCAGGCACCACCGGCCAGCCCAAGGGTGTGCTCCACACCGCCAATACGCTGGGGGCCGCCGCCCTGGGCGCCATCCGGGGCCAGCGGCTGGGTCCCGACGACGTCTTCCATATGGCCTCCACCTTCGCCCACCAGACCGGCTTCGTCTACGGCGTCCGGCTCCCCATCCACTGCGGCGCTCCGGCCGTGTTCCAGGACCTCTGGGACGCCGGCGCCTTCGTCGAGCTGGTCGGCCGCCATGGCATCACCTTCACGATGGGGGCCACCCCCTACGTTGTCGACCTGCTTCGGGCGCTGAGCGCCGACGTGTCCCCGCTTCGCAGCCTACGCACCTTCATCTCCGCGGGCGCCCCCATTCCCGAGCCGGTGGCGGAGGAGATGGCGGGGCGCCTGCCCACCTGCCGGTTGGCCCCGGGCTGGGGCATGACCGAGAACAACCTGGTCACCTCCGTCTTCCCCGAGGACCCCCTCGAGAAGGTGGTGAGCAGCGATGGTCGCCCCTTCCCGGGCATGGAGGTGCTGGTCCGGAGTGGAGACCGGCCGGCGGCACCAGACGAGGAGGGGGATCTCTATTCCCGAGGCCCGTTTACGTTCGTTGGCTACGTCCAAGGCCGTGCCTTCACCGAGCCCGCCTTCGACCCGGAGGGCTGGTTCGCCACCGGAGATCGCGCCCGGGTGGACGCCCAGGGTTTCATCCGCATCACCGGGCGGACCAAGGATCTGATCATCCGCGGTGGCGAGAATGTGCCCGTCAAGGAGATGGAGGACCTGATCCTCCGCCACCCGGCGGTGCGCCAGGTGGCCCTGGTTGCGGTGCCAGACCAGCGGCTGGGAGAGAGGGCGGTGGCCTGCGTGGTGCTGGAGGAGGGGGCCTCGCTCGACCTGGAGGGGCTGCGAGCCCATCTGCGCCGGCACCAGGTCACCCCTCAGTTCTGGCCCGAACGCCTGGAGGTGATGGCCGAGTTCCCCACGACCCCCTCGGGCAAGGTTCAGAAGTTCCGGCTACGGGAGCTGATCGGCACCCGAGCGTAGCCGTCGGCCTGGGTGTCCCACCCCGCTGGCGCCGTTAGCATGGACGCCGGCCGACCGAGAGCCAGACGATGATCGAGCACACCCGCCGTGGCGACTGCGCGCTGCTCACCCTGAACCGTCCCCAGCGGCTGAACGCGCTCACCTTCCAGATGCTGGAGCAGCTACGCTCGCTGCTGGAGGAGGTGGCCCAGAGCGGGGTACGGGCGGTGGTGGTCACCGGGGCCGGGGGCCGTGCCTTCTGTGCCGGCGCCGACATCGACGAGTATCGGGAGCGCCCCCCGATCGAGAACCGCCGGGCCATGCAGCGGGGGCAGGCGGTGTTCCAGATGGTGGAGGACCTGCCCTTGGTCACGATCGCGGCCATCAACGGCTATGCCCTCGGGGGTGGCCTGGAGCTGGCCCTGGCCTGCACCTTCCGGGTCGCCCACCGACAGGCGCGGCTGGGCTGCCCGGAGATCAAGTTGGGCGTGATTCCGGGCTACGGTGCCACCCAACGCTTGCCCCGCCTGATCGGGCCCGCCCGTGCCCGCCAGCTGATCCTGACAGGGTGCATGATCGACGGGGCGCGGGCGGAGGCGATCGGGCTGGTCGACCAGGTCACCGACGGCGACGTGGTCGAGGCGGCCCTGGCCCTGGCCGCCGAGGTCACCTGCCACAGCCTGCCGGTCCTGGCCCTGGCCCGCGAGGCGATCCGGCGAGCCGACCAGGTCCCGTTTCCGGACGGGCTCGCCGCCGAGGCCGAGCTGGGCGCAATCGCGTATGCCCTGGAGGACTCAGCCGAGGGGATCGCGGCTTTCAAGGAGCGGCGGCCCCCCCGCTTCAAGGACCGCTGACGCCCTCCCGCTTGGGCCGACGCAGGACCTGCTCGTTGGGGCGCAGGCCTCCAACGTCGGCTGCCACCTCCTCGGCCGTTCGTTCCGAGATCAGGACGGTGGGCAGGCCGGCCGTCGCGGGGGTGGCGCGGAGGACGAGCAGGACCAGGGCCGGTACCGCCCAAGTCCCCAGGTGGACGAAGATGAGGTCGGGGTGGAGTCGCTGGGCCAGCTCCAGGCCGCGGTCCAGGTCCCCGGCGGTGGCCACCGCGTAGCCGTCGGCGCGGAGCCGGGCCGCCCAGCGGCCGGCGGAGCCAGAGACCACAAGCGCCAGCAGCGAGCGAGCGGGGAAGAGCCTCGGCCACCGCCGATGGAACGTCGCTGCCCGGCGGTGCGAGGGGGGCGATGCGTTGCGAGCGAACACTGCGCGTCCCTTGGTTTGCAGGCCGGCCGATGCCGGTGCCGGTGAGGTCGCCTCGTCATGGATGGATACGTCGTGGGCCCAGGTCGCGTATCGCCGCCAAGACCGGTTTCCGAGAGCTGAACGTATGCTGACGCTGGGTTGGAGATCCTGGTCGTTGACGACGACCCGGCGCTCCGGTCGGCGCTGGACCGCGCCTTGCGTCTGGAGGGCTACGACGTGACCTTCGCCCACGACGGCCGTCAGGCGCTGCAGCTGATGGCCGCCGGCGGACACGACGCGGTGGTGCTGGACCTGGGCCTGCCGCTGATGGATGGGGTCGAGGTGTGCCGGCGCATCCGCGGTCAGGGCGACCGCACCCCGGTGCTGATGCTGACCGCACGGGACAGCGTCGGTGACCGGGTCGAGGGCCTGGACGCCGGGGCCGACGATTACCTGGTCAAGCCCTTCGCCTTGGATGAGCTGCTGGCCCGATTGCGGGCGCTGCTGCGCCGGAGCGCCCCCCAGCCGGCGGAGGCGATGCTCCGCTACGCCGACGTGACCATGGACGTGGCTACGATGGAGGTGCGCCGCGCCGGCCGGCCGCTGGAGCTGACCCGGACCGAGTTCCGCCTCTTGGAGCTCTTCCTGCGCAACCCGCGGGTGGTGCTGAGCCGCTCCCAGATCTTCGAGCAGGTTTGGGGCTACGACTTCGGCAACAGCTCCAACGCGCTCGACGTGTACGTGTCCTACCTGCGTCGGAAGCTGGAGGCCGGGGGTGAGGGGCGCCTCATCCACACCGTGCGAGGTGTCGGCTACACGCTTCGTTAGCCTGAGCTTCGGCAACCGCCTGACCCTGGTCGCTGCGGCCGCGGTGGCGGTGGCGGTGGTCTGCCCCGGCCTGGTTGTCTACTACGAGATCGAGAACTTCGTCAGCGGCCAGATCGACGCTCAGCTCCAGACCCAGGCCAGGCAGGTGGAGGTGAAGCCGCCCCAGTGGAGCCCCCTGGCCGTCACCCTCGACACCCTGCCCGGCCAGCCTAGCCCCCCCTACCTGCAGTTCGTGGCCGGCAACGGCCAGCATCAGCTACTCTCGGGGCCGCCCCTACCCGTCACGCGTGAGGATGTGCGAGTGGCCCAGGGCAAGGCGCCGGCCACCATCCGAACGGTGTGGGTCCACGGTCAGCACCTGCGGATCCTGACCGAGCGCGTCTACAGAGAGGGACCGGGCCTGGCCGTCCAGATCCCCAGCACCGAGCAGGAGACCCTGGACAAGATCCTCGTCTTTTTGCGCCTGCTCCTGGTTGTGGTCGCTGCCTGCGGGATCGCGGTGGCGCTGCTGATGGGGCGGCTGGTGGCCCAGGCGGCGTTGGTGCCGGTGCAGAGGCTGCGGGCCGCGATCGAGCGGGTGGCCCGCACCGGGGACATGAGCCAGCGGGTGCCGGCCGACGGCAGCGACGAGTTGAGCCGGCTGGCGGCCCATTTCAACCGGATGCTGGCCGCCCTGGACCGCTCCCTCCGCAGCCAGCGCCAGCTGGTGGCCGACGCCTCCCATGAGCTCCGCACCCCGCTGACCAGTCTGCGCACGAACGTCGAGGTCCTGAAGCGCTCTCCCAACCTGGGGGAAACGGAACGGGCGCGACTGCTGCAGGACGTGCTCGCCCAGGTCGAGCAGCTGACCCGCCTGGTGCAGGACCTGATCGATCTGGCCCGCGGGGAGGCGGCGCCGATGGCGCAGGAGGAGGTGCGGATCGACGAGGTGGTGGCGGCAGTGGTGGAGCGAGCCGCGCGCAACTGGCCCAACCTGCGGTTCCGCACCGACCTGGGGGAGAGCGTGATCGTGGGCGACGAGGGCCGTCTGGAGCGGGCGATCTCCAACCTGCTCGACAACGCCGGCAAGTGGAGCCCGCCCGGTGGGGTGGTGGAGGTTACGGTGAGCGACCACGAGCTCACCGTCCGCGACCACGGCCCCGGCATCGACCCGGCCGATCTGCCGCACGTGTTCGACCGCTTCTGGCGCGCGCCGGCTGCCCGGGGCATGCCCGGCTCGGGGCTCGGGCTGGCGATCGTGCGCCAGGTGGTGGAGGCCCACGACGCCAGCGTCGAGGCCGAGCTACCCCCGGACGGCGGGACCCGGATGCGGATCCGCTTTCCCCACGCC
>CADDZO010000123.1 GCA_902812395.1 bacterium
CGGCCGCGGCTGCCCGAGCCGGCGTCGCCCCGGCCGCGGCCGGGGCCGCGGCTGGCCTTCAACCTGGAGGGTGTGGTCGGTGGCTTCCAACTCCGGGCCGAACACGAGCTCCGCACCCGGCGACTGGCCATCCTGGGTCCCTCGGGGGCGGGCAAGACCTTCACCCTGCGCCTGCTCGCAGGCCTGGCGCCGGGCCGGTGCGAGGTGCTGCTGGACGGCGTCGACATCTCCGCCCTGCCCCCGGAGCGACGCGAGATCGGCTACGTGCCGCAGGACTCCGCCCTGGTGCCCCGCCTGCCGGTCTGGCGCCAGGCAACGCTGGGTCCGCGCAGCGAACCGGCGCTCGCCGCCTACTGGCTTGAGCGACTGCAGCTGACCGGGCTTGAGGCCCGGCTGCCCGACCAGCTCTCGGGCGGCCAACGCCGGCGGGTGGCCCTGGCCCGGGCCCTGTCTACCGGCCCCCGCCTGTTGCTCCTGGACGAGCCCTTCACCGGCCTCGACGCCCCCGTCCGTTCCCAGCTGCGGGCCGACCTCCGCCAGCTGCAGCGCGAGACCGAACTGACCACGGTGCTGGTCACGCACGATCCCGAGGAGGCGGCGTTCCTGTCGGACGAGATCCTGGTCTTGAGCCAGGGCCGGGTGCTGCAGGCGGGGGGCTGCAGCCAGCTCTTCCGCGCCCCCAGCTCGGCGACCGTGGCCAGCCTACTCGGGTTCCGCAACCTGTTCCCGGGAGTGTGGCGTGGCCGGCGGGTGCTGGAGGCAGGGGTGCTGCAGCTCGAAACCTGCCCATTGGAGTTGGCCCCGGGCACGGAGGTGATCTGGTCGGTACGTCCGGAGGCGGTCGTGCTCGGCCGGGGACCGCTGCGGGGCCGGGTGCTGGACCGGATCGAGCTTGGAGGTCAGGTGGAGCTGCTGGTCCAGGTGGAGGGAGGCCCGGCACTGGCGGTGCGCGGCCAGGACCGCGTCTCCGAGCCCGGCTGCAGCTGCTGGCTGGAGATCCCGCCCGCCGAGGTGCTGGTCTGGCCTGCCTAGCCTTGGCGCCCGGGATCGCCGGGTGGCGGTACAGGTGTGCACCCGACCCGGGGTCGGCCACCCCGGAGCGAAGCACGGTGCTCATTCAACCGCGAAGGTGAATCGGGGCCGGCGGATCACGTTCCGGTAACGGGACAGGTCGGGCTCGCTGCCAGCCGGGAAGGCGTCGATCCGAAGCCGCCCGAGTCGCGGTCGCCGTCTCGTCCACTCGCGGTGAGCTGCCGCCAGCCGGGTTGCCGCACCCTCCCCGGCGCCGTGGACTGCGACCACATGGCTCCCCTCCTCGGCCCCGACCAGCGCCACCCCGCCGGCGTCGCGCAGCCCGAACACCGGCCTTCCCGCCAGGCTCGCCCGAACGTAGCCGGGGTGGGTCAGCGCCAGCCAGCTCTCGAACTCGAGCGGGTCCTCCTCGGTGAGCACCGCTCCGAGGGGGCGTCCCGGCTCCGCTAGCCATGCCTCCAGCTCGGGATCGGGTTCAGGGGCGGGTGCCGCCAGCCAGCCGCGCACGCCCAGGAAGCCGCAGCTGACCAGCCCGTCGGAGAAGAAGCTGCGCCCGGAGCGGACGAAGGCCACCGACTGCTGGACGCGACCCGCCAGGGCCAGCGGCACCACCAGGCGGCCGCCCTCGGCTAGCTGCTCCACCCAGGCCGGCGAGAGGTCGGTGACCGAGGCGGTGACCACGATGCGGTCGTAGGGGGCGCCGGCCGGCCAGCCTCCGGCTCCGTCGGCACACACCACCAGCACCTCCTCGATGCCGGCTTGCAGCAGCCCTGCCCGAGCCTGCTGGCAGAGATCCTCGTCGATGTCCATGGTCACCACCCGACCGCCGGGGGTTACCAGATGCCAGAGCAGGGCAGCGTTGTAGCCGGTACCGGCACCAATCTCCAGCACCGCCTGACCGGGTCGGCAGTGGAGCTGCTCCAGCATCAGCGCCATGATCGCGGGCTGGGAGGAGGAGCTCACCGGTACGCCTCGCTCGTCGACCTTAGTGGGAAGGGCGGTGTCCTCGTAGACCTCGGTCAAGGGTCGTCCGGGCAGGAAGTGATGACGGAGGACAGCCCGGAAGGCATCGGCCACTGGCCCCTCCTGCAAGCTGCCGCTCGCCTCCAGCTGGGCGATTAGCTCCAGGTTGCGCTCGCGTGCCTCGAGCTCGGAGACCTCCACCTCACCTCAGTCTGGCGCCCTCGCCGTCATGCCGCGAGCCGGCGCAGAATCTCGAGGTTGGCTCGGTCCGGGCCCTTGCCCTCGAAGCCGGGTACCTCCAGGATGAAGGGCAGGCGCTGGAGTCGGGGCTCGTGGAGCAGGGCCCGGAACCCCTCCTCTCCGATCTCGCCCTGGCCGATGTTGGCATGGCGGTCGCGGTTGGAGCCCAGGCCGGTCTGGGAGTCGTTGCAGTGGACCGCGACCAGGCGGTCCAGGCCCACCACCCGTTCCCACTCGTCCAGGGTCTGCTGCACCCCCTCCACGGTGCGAACCTCGTAGCCGGAGGCGAAGGCGTGACAGGTGTCGAGGCAGACCCCGACCCGGGGGTCCTGGAGCCCATCCAGCATCGCCCGCAGCTCCTCGAACCGGGCGCCAACGCACCCGCCCAGCCCGGCGTTGTTCTCGATCAGGAGCCGGGTGCGCTGGGGGTCGGCCCGCTCCAGCACCCTCCGCAGGTGGCCCAGGATGGTGGGCAGCATGGCCTCGAATCCAGCTCCCTTGTGGCTGCCGGTGTGGAAGATGACACCGTCGATGCCGAGCTGGTCGGCGGCGGCCAGATATCCGGCCAGGGTGCTCTCCGAGCGCTGACGGATGGTGGCGTCGGAGCCGGCGAGATTGATCAGGTAGACGGCGTGGAAGAAGAAGGGCGGCTGGCCAGCTGCCTCGAACGCCGCCCGGAAGCGCTCGACCCGCTCCTGGTCGAGCTTGGGCGATCCCCAGTAGTGGGGTGGAGTGGGGTGGACCTGGATCGCCTCCGCGCCCATGGCGGCCGCGCGCGGAAACGCCAGGTGGATGCCGCCGGTGGCTTCGACGTGGGCACCGAGGATGGGCACCGCATCAGTCTGCCGCATCGCGGGCCGAGCCGAGCTGGCAATCGCCATGGCGGCATGGCGGCACTCCAGAGGGAGGGGAAGTTCCCAGTTGGTACATTGCGGTGCCAGCTCATGGTCTACCTGATGTCGGACCTGGACCTGCCGCTCAGGGACCGGGTCTACCGGGAGCCGGACGAGCCCCATGTTGCGATCGTGAGGGGAAGGGATCTGGACGCGGCCCTCGACCACCTCGATGCGCGCCCCGACTGCCGGGCACTGGCCATCGTCGGCCTCCCCCGGGAGGTGCCCGACCTGGAGCTCCTCGCCGGCCGCCGGCTGCTGGTCTGCGACGGTGACCGCGCTCGGATGACCGAGTTCGCCGAGGCGGGGATGGCGGCAGGTGCGGAGGTGGAATGGCTGCAGTCCGACCGGCCCGACTTCGACCGGATCGCCAGCTGGGCGCTGCCGGTGGGAGCGGTGGTCCTGGCCGCCGGCTCGGCCAGTCGGATGGGGACCAACAAGCTGCTGCTGAGGGTGGGGGATCGGAGCATGGTCCGACACGCGATCGGGGCCGCCTCGGACGGCGGCTGTCACTGCGTCCACGCCATCTACGCCGACGAGGCGGTACGGCGCGCGATCGGCGACGCCGCCACCTGCGTCCGCAATCCCGATGCCGCCTCGGGGCAGGCATCGTCGCTCCGGGTGGGCTTGCACTCGATGCCGGAGGAGGTGGCGGGGGCGCTGGTCATGCTGGGCGACCAACCCCTGGTCGGGCCCCGGACCGTGAGCATGCTGCTTCGGGCCTGGCGGCGGGAGGGGGCCCGCCCGGCTCTGGCCGCCTCCTACGGCGACGGGGCCTGGCAGCCACCGGTGCTGCTCCACCGCTCGCTCTGGCCGGAGGTGGAGCAGCTGGAGGGCGATGCCGGCGCCCGTCAGCTCTTCCGGGAGCGGCCGGAGCTGCTCGATACCCTTCCCGTCCCGGGTCGCCCCGAGGACGTCGACACCCCCGATGACTACGCCCGAATTGTCCACCTCTTCCCTCGACGAGATCCGGTCTGAGCAGCTGCGGCGGCTGCGCTCGGGCCTGCGCCAGGTGCTGGCGAGCAACCGCTTCTGGCGTCAGCGCCTCCACGAGGTGAGGGGGTGGGACGACTTCGAGCGGCTGCCGCTGACCACGAAGGCGGAGCTGATCGAGGACCAGCGCCAGCACCCACCGTTCGGGACCAACCTGACCTATCCCCTGGAGCGCTACGTGCGCCTGCACCAGACCTCGGGCTCGAGCGGCGACCGGCCGCTCCGCTGGCTGGACGATCCGGGCTCGTGGACCTGGTGGACCCGGATCTGGGCCGACCACGTGTACCGGGCGGCTGGCGTTGGTGCCGCCGACCGGGTGTTCCTGGCCTTCTCCTTCGGCCCCTTCATCGGCTTCTGGTCGGCCTTCTCCGGTGCCCAGGAGTTGGGGGCGATGGTGATCTCGGGCGGGTCGATGTCGACCGAGCAGCGGGTTCGGGCGATCGCGGAGCTAGGGGCGACCGTACTCTGCTCCACCCCGACCTACGCGCTGCGCCTGGCCGAGGTGGCGACCCAGCTGGAGGTGGAGCTCGGATCGCTGCGGACCTCGATCCACGCAGGCGAGCCCGGCGCCAGCATCCCCTCCACCCGGGAGGCGATCGAGCGGAGCCTGGGGGTACAGTGCTTCGACCACACCGGGATGACCGAGCTGGGCCCGACCGGGCACAGCTGTTCCCAGCGCGACGGGGTTCACCTGATCGAGTCAGAGTTCATCTTCGAGGTCTCGACCGATGGGCGCACGGCCCATCTGGCCGACGAGGGGATGGAGGGGGAGCTGGTGGCCACCAATCTGGGCCGCTGGGGGTCGCCGCTGGTCCGCTACCGGACTGGGGATCGGGTCCGGGTCTCTCGCCGTCCCTGCTCCTGTGGGAGTCCCTTCCTCAAGCTGCCCGGCGGTCTCCAGGGGCGGGTCGACGACATGGTGACGGTGAGGGGGGTCAACCTCTTCCCCTCCCAGGTGGAGGAGATCGTTCGCCGCCATCCAGAGGTGGGCGAGTTCGTGCTCGAGCACCGGCGGGTCCGCCACCTGGACGAGGTCACGCTGGTGGTCGAGTGCCCGGACGGAGCTGGCTCCGTGCTGGAGCGGCTCGGTGCCGAGCTGCGGCTGGCGCTGGGGGCAAGGATCGAGTGCCGCCAGGTGGCGCCGGGGACGCTCCCCCGATCCGAGCTCAAGTCGAGCCGGCTACGCCGCATCCTGGAGGAGACGTGATCGTTCCCTGGCGACAGGAGCTCAGCCCCAACCATCTGATCGAGCGGGCCGGCACCGCCTTCGCCACCCGGGTGGCAGTCACCGACGGCCCTGTGTCCGTCACCTGGGCGGACTGGCGGGCCCGCGCCCGCCGCTTCGCCTCGGCCCTCCGCCGCACCGGCCTGGAGCGGGGCGAGCGGGTCGCCTTCTGCGCGCTCAACTCGGAGCCGCTGCTGCTGGCCCACTTTGCCGTGCCGCTGGCGGGCGGGGTGTTGGTGGCGCTCAACACCCGGTTGCTCGCGGCCGAGGTGGCAGCGATTGTGGACCACGCCGGGGCCGGCCGGGTCTTCTTCTCCCCCGAGCTGGAGGCTCAGCTGGCCGAGCTCCCCGCCTCGCTGCCCCGCATCCGGCTGGGGGAGGAGTTCGAGTCCTTCCTGGCGGGCGGCTCGGACGCGCCGCTGGAGAGCTGGCTCGAGGACGAGTACGATGCCTGCGCCATCGACTACACCTCGGGCACCACCGGCCAGCCCAAGGGGGTCGTGTACCACCACCGAGGTGCCCTGCTCAACGCCGTCGCGCTGGCACTCGAGAACCGGCTCCGGGCGGACTCGGCAATGCTCTGGACCCTGCCCATGTTCCACTGCAACGGCTGGTCGCACACTTGGGCCATGGCCGCCTCCGGCTGCCGCAGCGTCTGCATCCCACGGCCCGATCCGGGGCCGGTCTGGAGGTTGCTGGAGGAGGAGGGGATCACCCATCTGAACGCTGCCCCCACCGTCTTGATCGCCCTTGTCAACCACCCCGCCGCCCACCGCCTCTCCCACCGGGTCCGGGTCTGCATCGGCGGCGCGCCCCCCTCGCCCACGCTGATCGCCCAGATGGAGGCGCTGAACTTCGATTTGGCCCACCTCTATGGGTTGACCGAGACCTACGGGCCCTTCAGCATCAACGTTCCGCCGCCGGCGGCGGCCGAGTGGACGCCGGAGCGACGCGCCGCCTACCGTGCCCGTCAGGGCGTGCCCCACGTGCTGGCTGGAGAGGTCCAAGTGGTGGACGATCAGATGGGGGAGGTCCCCGCCGACGGCGTCGCCATGGGCGAGGTGGTGATGCGGGGGAACACCCTGATGAAGGGGTACTTCCGGGACCCGGAGGCGACGTCCGAGGCCTTCCGAGGTGGCTGGTTCCACAGCGGCGACCTCGGAGTTCGGCACCCCGACGGCTCGATCGAGCTCCGGGACCGGGCCAAGGACATCGTCATCTCGGGCGGCGAAAACATCTCCACGATTGAGGTGGAGCAGGCGGTGATGAGCCATCCGGCGGTGCTGGAGGCTGCGGTGGTGGCGGTGCCAGATGAGCGTTGGGGCGAGAGACCCAAGGCCTTCGTGACCCTGCGCCCGGGCCATAGCGCCACTGCCGAGGAGATCATCGAGCACGTCCGCTCCCGGCTGGCCCACTTCAAGGCGCCGCGCGAGGTCGAGTTCGGAGAGCTGCCCAAGACCTCGACCGGGAAGATCCAGAAGTTCCTGTTGCGGGAGCGGGAATGGGCGGGCATGGAGCGCCGGATCCAGTGAGCGAGATGCGGATGCGAGGAAGAGGTGGCGGGCTGCTTCATGCGTCGGCCGTGGGCCTTCCATCGCGGGCTCTGTCGCCGAGCTGCGAGGGCGAGCCCGGTCGGGGTGGAAAAGGGCTGGAATGTCCGACGGCCAAAGAGGTCGGGGCCAGGAACGCGGTTCTGCGAGAGGCGACTGGACCTGGGCCGCACGAACCGGAGAGATCGGTGCCCCTCGCCAGCCGAACTCGTCCGACGGGGCGTGCGAGCGGATCTCCGACCTTGTTGAGGTCCACATTGAGCGGCCCAGAGATGGGGCCCAAGACAAGGGAGAGGGGAGAGAAGATTGATAACCGTGAACTGATGGAGCGCATCGAGCGGGACCGGGAGGAGCTGATGCAGGTACTCGAGCGGGGGGATGCCGGGGCCGACCGGGCCGACCCTGGTGGCTGGACGGTGAAGGACCATCTCTTCCACATCGCCGTCTGGGAGGACGTGGCGTTGGCGCGGGTCGAGGGCGGCACCGCCGAGGAGACGATCCGGGCCGTGGTCAGAGAGGTTCCACAGGATGAGCTGGAGGCCTCCTCCCCGAGGGGCAGCTGGGCCGGCCCTTCGACCCGGAGCGACCTGAGCTGCGGCTGCTGGACACGGTCGCGAGCAACACCTACGAGCACCTGGCGGTGATCCGGCAGCTCGTCCAGCGCAACTCGAGCTCACATCTAGAGGGGCGGAGGAAAATCCCGGTATGGGCACGGATGCAAGCGGAGGGCGGCCCCCGTATCGGCAAGAGCTGACCCCCGTCCACTTCTTGGAGCGGTCGGGTTACGTCCACGCCGACAGGATCGCGGTGGTGGACGGGGAACGGCGTTATACGTATCGGGAGTGGCGGGCTCGGTCTCGCCGGCTGGCGTCGGCGCTGCGGGCCGCCGGCGTGGGCCCCAGCGACAGGGTGGCGTTCTGCGCCCTGAACTCGGAGCCGTTGCTGCTCGCCCACTTTGGTGTACTCCAGGCCGGGGCCGTGATCGTGGCCATCAACACCCGGCTGACTGCCTCCGAGGTGGGCTACATCCTCCGCCACTGCGGAGCGACCAGCGTCTTCTACTCGCCGGAGCTGGAGCCCTTGCTGGCCGAGGCTCCGGTCGGGCTGCGTCGCATCGACATCGCCCGAGAGTTCGAGGATTTCTTGGCGACCGGTTCCGAAGATCCGCTCCCGCCGCTCGTCGAGGACGAGTACCAGCCTTGCGCGATCGACTACACCTCAGGCACCACCGGGCGGCCCAAGGGCGTCGTCTACCACCATCGCGGTGCCTATTTGAACGCGGTGGCGATGGCGTTGGACATGCGCATGGACAGCCAGTCTCGCTATCTGTGGACGTTGCCCATGTTCCACTGCAACGGCTGGACCTTCACCTGGGCGGTGGCGGCCGTGGGTGCCACCAGCGTGGCCATCCCCCGGGTCGATCCGCCTGCGATCTGGCGGCTGTTCCGCACCGGCGAGGCGACCTGCTTCTGTGCGGCTCCCACCGTGCTGGTGATGCTGGCCAACGACCCGGCAGCCGCCCGGTTGGAGCGGCCGGTCCGCGTCTTCACCGCCGCGGCCCCGCCCTCGCCCACGATCATCGCCCGCGTGGAGGAGCTGAACTTCGAGCTGGAGCACGTCTACGGGCTGACCGAGACCTACGGTCCTTTCACCATCAACGTGGCTCCGCCGGGGGTGGAGGGGCTCAGCCTGGAGGAACGGGCTCGGCTCCGCGCCCGCCAGGGCGTACCCAACCTCCTCGCCGGTGAGGTGCGGGTGGTGGACGAGCAAATGCGCGACGTCCCCGCCGACGGTCGGACCATGGGGGAGGTGGTGATGAGGGGCAACGTGGTGATGAAGGGCTACCACGACGATCCCCAGGCGACCGCGGCTGCCTTCCGGGGCGGTTGGTTCCACAGCGGCGACCTAGGCGTGATGCATCCCGACGGCCAGATCGAGCTACGGGATCGGGCCAAGGACATCATCATCTCCGGCGGCGAGAACATCTCGACGATCGAGGTCGAGCAGGCGGTGGTCAGCCACCCGGCGGTGATGGAGTGCGCGGTCATCGCCATCCCGGACGACCATTGGGGGGAGGTACCGAAGGCGTTCGTGACCCTGAAGCCCGGTCGATCGCTCACCGCCGAGGAGCTGATCGCCCACTGCCGAACCCGACTGGCCGGGTTCAAGGTGCCCAAAGCGGTGGAATTCGGTGAGCTGCCCAAGACCTCGACCGGCAAGATCCAGAAGTTCGTGCTCCGGGAGAAGGAGTGGGCTGGGCAGGAGCGGCGCATCCACTGATGGAGCGCCTGGGCCTCAGCGTCCCGACCGAGCTGCCGCTGGCGGACCTGCCGACACTGGCCCGCCGCGCCGAAGAGCTGGGTTACACCGACGCCTGGTCGATGGAGGCCAACGCGCTCGACGCCTTCACGCCGTTGGCAGCGGTGGCGGTCGTGACCCGGCGGATGCGGCTGGGGACCGCCATCGTCCCCGCAACCACCAGACCGGCAGGGCTGCTGGCCATGCATGCCGCAGCGATGGCCGAGCTGGCCCCGGGGCGTTTCGTGCTCGGCCTCGGCTCCTCCACCCGGGCCATCGTGGAGGGCTGGTTCGGCTTTCCGTTCTCGGCACCGGTCAGCCGTACACGGCAGGTGGCGCAGGAGGTGCAGGCGTTGCTGGCCGGGGAGCGGGTGGGGGCGATGAAGCTGCAGCGGCCGGCGAACGGGCAGGTTCCTCTCTATCTGGCCGCCCTGGGTCCGGGCATGCTTCGCCTTGCCGGCGAGGTGGCTGAGGGCGTGGTGTTCTTCCTCACCGGGCCACGCATCATCCCGCGCCTGCTGGAGGAGGTAGGGAAACCTGTGGACTCGGTCGCCCGACTGATCGTGGTCCCGGGCGAGGGTGCGGATGCGCGGATGGCTGCGCGACGCAGCGTGGTCACGTACGCTCTGGTTCCGTACTACCAGCGGTCACTCGAGCGTCAGGGTTTCGGTGAAGAGGTGGCGGCCATCCAGATGGCCTGGCGGGCGGGCGACCGGGAGGGGGCTTGCCGCCAGGTCTCGGACGCGATGCTGGACGAGCTGGTGCTGGTCGGCTCCGAGGACCGAATTCGGGACCGGCTGGAGGACTATCGGCGAGCTGGCCTTCGCACCCCGGTGCTGGCCTTCGGCTTTCAGGCTCGCGGCCTGGTGGTCGCCCGAAGCGATCTGGAGCATCTCCTGGCAGCGCTCGCGCCGGTTGCCTGACCGGGAGCTTGCCCCACGGGCCGCCGTGACAGGGGTCGGTAACTGTTGGTATTTGAACCTATGGTAGTATGTAGGGGTGACCTTGAAGGACTGGGCGCGGCAACAAGGCGTTCATCCCATGACTGCCTACCGCTGGTTCCGGGAAGGCAAACTCCCAGTTCCCGCGCGCCCCGCCGGC
>CADDZO010000124.1 GCA_902812395.1 bacterium
ACGAAGCAGGCTTCGTGGGGACCCCAAGCAGGAACCCGGCACCGCGCAAGCGGGTAAGACCGGGACCGCCACCGGGCAACCGGTGGCTGCGGGTCGGCTGACTCATGCTCACTGACCCGCAACGGTGCAGGGCCTGCTGCGACGCCCGGCCGAAATCCTTACCGGAAGCCGCGTCGCCAGGAATTGCCTCTGCATGCGTCGGACTTGATCTGGGATCGGGGCCTCGCAACAGGGTCAGGAAGACGTCGCCTCCGATCGTTCATCGGGGATCGGACCTCGGTCCGCACCTGACCGACGGCCAATCGGTGAGCGCTGGCCCACATCACCACCCCTGATACTTGCTGGTCCAGATCAGCGCTCTGGTCGGCTGAGGCTATGCGCGCGTCACCACCCGCCCGGGCGATGCCGGCGCGGGCGCCGTGCCAGGATGGAGCAGCCCACCCGCCGGGCGGGGACGGGGAGCTTCTCCTGCCGCCGATGAGCGGTCACTGGGAGGCAGCAGCCATCACCCCTTCGGCCGGTACCTGGTGATGTCGCTGGGGCACCTCCCGCCTTCCGCCTGCTCTCGGTGCACGGAGCTGACCCGCGCGGATGCTCTGGCCGCTGGGCATGACGGCGGGGCGGCTCGGTGGGGAGCTGAGGTTGGTCGGCGCCGGCCGGTGCGAGAGCCAGAGCGATGGCCGACGAACGGTCCCAGTTTGAGATGGTCAGCCGCCGGCTGGTTGGCCGCGCTTAATCGCGACCGTACGTGCGCCTGATGCTGACGCGACGCGTTATGATGCGTTACAATCCGCTCAGGCCAGGCGAAGTCGGGCAAGGAGCGTTTGAGATGCCAGCTGATGACAGGCAGCGAAAGGTACAGGAGACCCTTAGTCGGGTTGCGGAGGTGAGCCGCGAGCTGGGCAAGCACGCCGGCGAGGTAGCCGGTCAGGCCGGCCGAGCGGTGGTAGAGCGAGCCCAGCAGTCGGACCTGATCGGGCAGGCCGCCTACCGCACCCTGAGCGCGGTCCACAAGGGGGCCGGGATGGTGGCCCGTCAGCTCAGTCGCCTGGAGCGGGCGACGGCACCGCCCTCGCGTGGCCAATTGGTGCGCACCGATCAGGGCTCACGGCGCCGCTCGCAGGACTAGGGGGCCAGCCGATCGGGTAGGCTCAGGGCGGCGATGGCGGTGGTCACCAGTGGCTCGGTTGCCTACGATTACATTTTCACCTTCAAGGGCCACTTCGGAGACAACATCGTTCCGAACAAGCTCCGGGTCATCAACCTCAGCTTCCTTGTGGACAGCATGGAGAAGCGGCACGGAGGGGTGGCCGCGAACTATGCGTATACGCTGGCCCTGCTCGGCCATCCGGCGGCGGTGCTGGCCACCGCCGGCGAGGATGCCGCCGAGTACCGGGAGTGGCTGGAGGGCCTGGGGGTGGACTGCCGCGGGTTGCGCCTGCTCCCCGGCGTCTACACCGCCACCGGCTTCTCGATCACCGACCTGGATGGCAACCAGATCTGGGGCTACTACGGCGGGGCCATGTTGCGGGCGGCCGAGCTGGGGCTGGCCGACACGGTGCCCAACCCCGAGGCGGTGATCGTCGGCCCCAACGCCCCGGAGGCGATGGCCCGGCTGGTGCGCGAGTGCCGCCAGGCGGGGGTGCGCTGGGTCTTCGATCCCGCCTTCCAGCTTCCCCACCTGAATGCGGAGGACCTGGAGGCCGGCTGCCGCGATGCCTGGATCGTGGTCGGCAACGACTACGAGCTGGAGCTCATCCGCCAGCGCACCGGCCGCGATGCCGCCGGCCTGCTGGAGCTGGCCGAGGTGGTGGTGACCACCTACGGGCGCGAGGGCTCGGTGATCGCCACCCGCGACGGCACCTTCCGGATCCCTGCCGCACCGGCGGTCGAGGAGGTGGACCCGGTGGGCGCGGGCGACGCCTACCGGGCGGGGCTGGTCTACGGCCTGTTGCAGGGAATGGAGACGGAGCGGGCCGGCCGGATCGCGGCGTTGGCTGGCACCTACGCGGTCGAGCACAAGGGGACGGTGGAGCACCGCTACACGCGGGACGAGTTCGCCGAACGGTTCCGGCGCACCTTTGGCGAGGATCCGTGGTCGTGAACCGCCAGCGAAAGCAGGCGGTTTGTCCCGGGCGCCTCCGGGGCGTTCCCGGAGTCCGAGACCTTCGGCTGCATGACGACAGCCCTGGCACGGATGACCCGAGCCGCGTTGTGGTCGGCAGGCGCAGCCAACCCACACGAGACACATTGGAACTCGGCCTGGGAGCGGCGGTTGGCCTTGTCGACCGTCCCGCACTCCAGGCAGGTGCAAGAGGTAGTGCGAGGATCCACCAGGACGACCGGGACCCCCGCACCCTGGGCCTTGTCGGCGATGAAGGCGCGAAGCTGGCCCAAGCTGCAGTTCGCGTGTCCTCGCTGCCGGCGACCAACCGTTTCCCCGCTTGCGATGCCGAGGAGGTCCTCCAGGGCGATCCCGTTCGAGGTGCCTTTCGTCTTGGCGACGACACGCTTGGCGATGCAGCAGTTGGTGTCAGTCTGGAACCGACACTGACGGCCGGGGATCTGCCTTGGTTCCCTTCCGCTGAGGGTTCCGGCGCCGATGGGCGGAGAGGCGGCGCTTCGTCTCGACCCGCTGACCGCTGAAGGTCTCGCCGTCCGAGTCGGTGGCGAGGTTGGCGATGCCCAGGTCGATGCCGAGGGCTCCGTGTCGACGGACGTGGGGTGGATCGATCTGTCGCGCTGGTACGCCTGGCAGACCCTGGAGATGGCTCGGATCGCCATCTGGGAGCTGAGTCCGAAGCGTGCTCGGATCTTGCCGGAGATGAGGCGTTGGAGTCGGATCTTGTTGGCGGTTGGCTCGCGCAAGGCGAATTCGGCGATCCAGTTGCAGGCTTGGTTGAAGCGCACCATGGTCAGGAGCAGAGCGGCGGGCTGGTCGGCCGAAGGTCCGAGCCTGAGCGCGAGCGTCAGGTTCATGTCTCCAAGTACATGATCCATAGAGCGAACTCTCCGATTCCTCGAGGAATCGGAGGTTTATGGTGAACGAGGGAGGAGGGGCCCTCCTCCCGGGCGTTACGAGAACTTTCGCTGGGAGTCGAGCCGATAGAGGCGGATGGCAACGGCGAGCAGCACAACTCCCCAGCCCGCCAACCAGGCCGCAGCATGCCAAAGCATCTCCTGCGACTGGCCGAACGGCGCCACCACCAGCTGGGTGTAGTGGTACGTGGGGAGATAGGGGGAGATCTTCTGCATGAATTTGGGCAGCTCCTGGATGGGGATCCACATCCCGGATGCAAAAGACAGGGGGAGATAGATCAGGCTGGCCAAGGCGGGCGCGGCGTTGGGACCTCCACCGTATCCGATCGCCAGCCCCAGCCCCAGCAAGGGCAGTCCGCCCAGCAGCACCCGCAGCAACAGCTCCCCGTAGGTGGCGGGGTCGAGACGCACCCCGCCCGCCAGGGTGGCGAAGATGAACAGACACAGCACGGCGATCAGGGCCAGGACCAGCCCGCCGACGATCTCGGCCAGGATCGCAACCCAGCCCGGGAGCGGGGTGGCCCGCTGCAGCAGGTCCAGCTTTTGGGCGCGCCGGTTGGCCTGCCCGATGCCGATGTTGAAGACGAACACGCTGCCGGTCGCGTAGGCGGCGAGCTGGGCCATGAGCTGGTCGGCGACCGTGAACCCGTGGCCGATGGCCTGGTGGCCGAAGCCGAGGCCGAAGAACAGGAAGAACATGAGTGGGAGGGCGATCGAGAAGACGGCGATGGCCGGCACTCGCCAGTAGAAGGTGAGGACGGCCCGGATCTGGGCGGCGACCATGCGCGGGATCGGCGCCACGTCGAGTGGCCGGTCGGTGGCCAGGGTGCTCATCAGGCGGTTACCTCAGAGGTGTGCGCGAGGCCCGGCTCGACGGAGAGGGTCGGCCGTGAGCTCTGGGCGTGGTTGGTTAGGGCGAGGAAGGCCTCTTCCAGGTCTGCGCCCACCACTTCCAGGTTGCGGATGGCGGTGCCACGACGGAACAGCTCTGCGAGCACCTCCTCGGCCCGGTTGGTCAGGAAGCGCACGTGGCTGCCGCGCACCTCCAGCCCCTGGACGGGTAGCCCGGAGAGGGCAGCCGCGGGCGGTGCCGGTTCGCAGTCGAAGCTGACCCGGCGGCCGGGGACTCGGGCCTTGATCTCGGTCGGGGACGCGTCCGCCAGCACCCGGCCCCGGTCGATCACCACCACCCGCTGGGCCAGCTCGTCGGCCTCCTCCAGGTAGTGGGTGGTGAGCACGATGGTCCTGCCGCTGGCCGCGAAGTTCCGGATGGAGTCCAGGAACGCGCGTCGGGACTCGACGTCCATGCCGACGGTGGGCTCGTCCAGGAAGAGGAGCTCGGGGTCGCCGCAGACCGCCAGCGCGTAGTACAGTCGCTGACGCTGGCCCCCCGACAGCCTGTCGGCGCGGGTCCGGGCCTGTTCTTCGAGGCCGGCCAGTGCGATCGCCCGCTCCACCGGCATCGGGCGGGGGTAGTAGGAGGAGAAGAGACGGACCAGCTCACGCACCTGCAGGGCGCCCATCACCCCCGACTCCTGGAGCATGACCCCGCACCGGCTCCGAGCCCGCCGGTCGGTGGGATCGAGCCCGAAGAGCAAGGCTCGGCCCCGCGTCGGCCGGCGGAGGCCCAGCATCAGGCTGATGGCGGTGGTCTTGCCGGCGCCGTTGGGGCCGAGCACGGCCACCAGCTCGCCGGAGTGGATGGCGAGGTCCACCCCGCGCAGAGCCTCCACCGTCCGGAACGACTTGTGAGCTGCGATGAGCTCGACGATTGAGTCCATGGCGCGACCGAGCCTACAGGCCGCCGGCACCTCCGCACCAGTCATGGACGGCTGGTTCTGCGGCTGACATCCGTCATGGCACGATCCTGAGGGTCGTCAGTGGCCCTCGCGCCCGATGCTCCGTAGGCTCAAGGGCGTGGGCCCCGGGTCGACATCCGCCCTCCTCGACAGGATGACGGGTTACTCCAGCCGGCAGCGGCTGCGGCGACGGGCAACCTGGGACCGTTGGGCGCGGGTCTTCGGCTGCGGCTATCTGGTTTTCCTGGTCTACCCGATCGCCGCCGAGGTGTCCGCGGACCATAACCTGGTTGCAGTCGTCCTCAGCCTTGCCGGCTGCGGGCTCTTCATGGTTGTCGACGTGTGGTTCTGGGCCGGGCTGGGCCGGGAGGGCGCCCCCGGGAGGGGGCTGGTGGCCCTGCTCCTCCTCTCCGGCCTCGCCGCGGCGCTGAGCCTGCACTCGCCGAACTGGTTGGTGTCTTTCATCTACTGCGGGGTGCTGGTTGGCACCTGGCTGGTGTTCCCGTGGGCGCTGGCTGGCCTCGCCGGCCTGCTGGGGTTGTTCATCGTGGTGGCGGTGGGGGACGGCTCGCTTCCGCAGTCCAACCTGGAGTGGAGCGTGTACCTGCTCTCGACTCTGCTGACCGGGCTCGGGGCCATGGGCATCCGGAAGGTCTTCGAGGCCAACTTCAGCCTCGAGGCTGCCCGCGAGGAGCTGGCCCGACTGGCCGTGGCGGAGGAGCGTCTGCGCTTCGCCCGCGATCTCCACGACCTGCTCGGCCACAGCCTCTCGCTGATCGTGCTCAAGGCGGAGCTGGCGGGAAAGCTGGCGGGCAGCGATCCTGCGCGGGCTGCCGGCGAGATCAGGGATGTCGAGCAGGTGGCGCGAGAGGCGTTGCGTGAGGTCCGCGACGCCGTCGCAGGCTACCGCCAGCCGGGGCTGGAGGAGGAGCTGGAGCGCGCCCGGGAGTCGCTGACGGCTGCCGGCATCGAGGTCCGGTGCGATCGGGTCCCCGGTCCGCTGCCGACCCCGGTCGCCACCATCCTGGCCTGGGTGGTCCGGGAGGGCACCACCAACGTCCTCCGCCACAGCCGGGCACGAGCGACGGAGATCCGTATGCGGAGGTACCTGGACCGGGTCCAGCTGGAGCTGCTGGACAACGGCGTCGGCGGTGACGCCACCGATAGTGGCAGCGGTCTGCGCGGCCTGCGCGAGCGCGTGCTCGCGTGCCGGGGGAGCGTCGAGTTTGGCAATCGGCCCGAGGGGGGCTTCCGGCTGGCGGTTCACCTGCCCTTGCCCGAACCAGTGATCCCGACTGCGGCTGCAAGATGATCAGGGTCTTGCTGGCCGAGGACCAGGACATGGTCCGCGGCGCTCTCGCCGCCCTGCTGGCGCTGGAACCCGACATCGAGGTCGTGGCCCAGGTGGACCGGGGCGACCAGGTGGTCGACGCAGCCATCGCCAGCCATCCTGACGTGGCCCTCCTCGACATCGAGATGCCGGGGCGCGACGGCATCCAGACCGCGGCCGATCTCCGCTGCCGCATTCCCGAGTGCCGGGTGCTGATGCTGACTACCTTTGGCCGCCCCGGCTACCTGCGCCGGGCGATGGCGGCCGGAGCCAACGGCTTCGTCCTCAAGGACGCCCCCGCCGACCAGCTGGCGGTTGCGATCCGACGGACGGTGGCCGGGGAGCGGGTGGTGGATCCGGCGCTGGCCGCTCAGGCGCTGAGCGAGGGAGACAGCCCGCTATCGCCCCGCGAGACCGAGATCTTGGTGGCCAGCGCCGACGGCTCCAGCGTGGCCACCATCGCGCGGCGCCTCTTCCTCTCCGAGGGGACGGTGCGCAACCACCTCTCCTCGGCAATCCAGAAGCTCAACGCCCGCAACCGGATGGAAGCGGTTCGGGTGGCAGCGGAGAAGGGGTGGCTGTGAAGTGCTGTGAAGTAAGGACGCGCGCGCGGATCGCTCGCACTCCGCTCGGCCATCAGGGTTCCATCGGCACATGTTCGGCACGGCCCGCCGGCGGTCGCCCTTGGCCGAGCCCACGGCCGCAACCAACGAGAGCCCGGCCTGCTGTTGCCCTGGGGGGTCCCCGCCGGGACGTGGCCTCAGCGTTGGCCGAGCAACGCCGTCGGCTCGGGATCGGCCGTGGGTTGCCGTGTGCGTCCGATGGGGACGGGAGAGCTGGGGCGAGGGCTTCGCCGACCGCTATGAAGAATGGTCGGCCGGCATGACCGCTGACATCCCCCTCTCCGTCGGCCGGGCGCGAGCTACGGACCCGCGGTCGAGCTTGCGGCCGGGAACGGCCGGGGTGCCGCTGGCGACGACCGGCGGGTCATCGGTCTCGATCCATCGCCGGCGATAGTGGAACACCGCCGGATCTGGGAGAAGGTGGCCGCGCACTGCGACCTGGGTCGCTTCGCCTGGAACGCGTCTGCCCTTCGACCACCGACTCGCCGTAGGCCTCGATGCCAGCATCCGAACGAGCCCGTTCCCCACGCCGTCCGGTACGCGGTTGGGGACAACCGGATGGACGTCACGCTGGACCCGGGAGCCGCCTCCTCGCTTTGGGGGGCGACCAGGAGCGAGTGGCCGGGGCTGCTCGACTTCGCCCGCCGCGGAACGCGCATCGGCGCCGGTCGAAGGGCAGAGGCGCACACCAGGCCTCGAATCGTGAGGTCTCGGCATCTCCGACGCCTTCCAGCCTGCTGGCTCCTGGTGACGGGTTCTGGATCGATTCGGGCCGGAGCCGATCGGATCCTCGCGGCCGAGACCAGACCAGCGCACCTTCCGCCGAGGAGGTGGGCCCGGCCCACACCCCGGCCCCGGCTGACCGTCCATGGACGGCACGCCGGCGGGAGGACGATAGTAGGTTTCCATGTGCTACACGGACGACGCTCGACCTCCGCTGCCGCCGATCGGCGGCGCCGCTGCGGAGCAGGGTGACATTGACCTGACCGCCGCCGACGGCAACCGATTCATGGCCTACTTTGCTCGGGCGGCTCAGCCTACCGGTGCGGGCATGGTCGTCCTTCCCGACGTCCGCGGCCTCCACACCTTCTACAAGGAGCTGGCCCAGCGGCTGGCCGAGGCCGGCATCGATGCGGTGGCAATCGACTACTTCGGCCGGACGGCTGGACACGGGTCCCGGGACGAGGCCTTCGAGTACCGCCCGCACGTCGAGAGGACCAGCCCGGAGACCATCGACGCCGACGTCCGGGCGGGGATCGAGTTCTTGCGCTCGGGCCAGATGGGGGACGTCCGGTCGGTGTTCACCGTCGGCTTCTGCTTTGGCGGAGCCAACTCCTGGCGGCAGTCGGCGACCAACCCTGGCCTGGCCGGCTGCATTGGCTTCTACGGGGTCCCGGCTCGGGTCCGCGACTACGTCGGCCGGATGTCGGCCCCGCTGCTGCTGCTGGTAGCAGGGCAGGACTTCACTCCGCTAGACGAGTTCCAGAAGTTCGACCGGGAGCTCACCGAGGCTGGGATCGATCACCGCATGGTCGTCTACGAGCGCGCTCCGCACTCCTTCTTCGACCGCGCCTTCGAGCAATACCGGGAGGAGTGCGAGGACGCCTGGCGCCAGATCCTGGACTTCGTCCGGGACCACACCGCCGCAGCCACGGTAGCCTAGCTGCTGAGACGCCCGGGTGGCGGAGCGACCCCCGTGAGTAGAGTGGGAGTCGTGACCGCAGCCCGGGCAGGCCCGGCCGCCTCGCGGATGGCGGGGCGCCCCCAGCCGCGGCTCTCCCCGGCCCTGTTGGAGGAGCTGGCGCGGCGGCGACGGGGACTGGCTCGACACATGGCGCGGGCGGTGGTCACGCTGGTCCGCTGGGACGATGCTGCCGGTGCACCGCCCCGGCGGGAGGCGATCATCCGCGCCTGCGAGGCCGGAATCGATCTCTTCCTGATCACCGCCCGCGAGGGCCGGCCGGCGACCCAGCGCGAGCTCCGCGAGGTCGCCCAGCTGGGCATTCTTCAGGCCCGCACCGCCCAGTCGGTGGACCCGGTGCTGGCCGCCTACCGGATCGGCGCCCGGGTGGCCTGGGACGTCATCCTCCGCGCCTGGCGTGGCCACGCCGACGCCAACCCAGAGGCCCTGGTGGTGACCGCCAACTACGTCTTTGGCGCGCTCGACGAGGTGGCGGCCCAGGTCACCCGGACCTACGTCCACGCCCGCGAGCAGCACTTGCTGCGGGGGATGCGGGCGCGGACACGCCTGCTCCACTCCCTGATCAGCGACACGTTCGACTCGGAGCTGGCCCTGCAGAAGCAGGCCCTAGCCATCAACTTCCAGCTCGCGTCCGGGTACGTCGCCCTGGTGATCAAGAGCGAGGACGGCGTGGAGCCGCTGCTCCGGGAGGTGCAGTTGCCGGTGGGGGCGCTGGCCGACGCCACCGACCCTCACACGATGGTGGTGCTCTGGCCTAGCGGTCGGCCCCGCCGCGACGAGGAGATCCAGGGGTTGGTGGCCGAGCTGCAGCGGCATCGGCCTCGCATCCGTGCCGGGCTGGGGGGCGAGCACCCCGGGCTACGCGGCATCTCCCGCTCCTATCTGGAGGCACAGCAGGCGGTCGAGCTGGGCCGCAAGCTCCGGCCGGAGGCAGCCCTCCATCACCATGACGCCGTCGCCCCCTATCTGGTCCTGGCGCAGAACCCGCTCGTGGTCGAGCGTTACGTCGACCACGTCCTGGGTGGCCTGTTGCGAGCCGACTCCCGCGGGGTGCTGGTGGAGACGCTTGAGGCGGTGCTCACCACCGGCACCCTGAAGGAGGCGGCCTCGGCCCTGCGCCTCCACCGCCATACCGTGCTCTACCGCCTCGAGAAGCTGCAGGAGCTGCTGGGCGGCGATCTCACCGATCCTGCCCTGCGCCAGCGCCTCCAGCTCGCCCTCGACCTGCGCAAGCTGGTCTGATCGGTGCCAGAATGCCCCCTGGAGGACGTCGCATGGACCGAGGGCCGGTTGGGCCGAGAGAGCCGGAGCGCCGCCGCTACGTGGACTTCGGTCGCTCAACCCCGGACCAGGTGCCGATCTTCGTCGGCATCATGCAGATCCTGCACCGCGAGCCGGTTGCATCCGCCTTCGCCCGGCTGTTGCGCAAGGACCTGCAGGGAGACGACGCCTTACATCTCGCCCACCTCTTTGAAGAGGTCAGCGTGCTCGCCCTCCACCATCACCTGGCCGAGGCACTCGTCTTCGACGCCTTCGCCTTCGACATGTACTGGGATGAGCTGCGCGAGGACGTGCTGCGGCTGCGGGAGCTGGAGGGCAACGAGAAGCTCTGCGAGAACTTCGAGATGGCGGCAGAGCTCGCCCGCGAGTACCGACGCACGTTCCCACCCAAGCTCCGCTGGCAGCGACGAAGGCCCCCCGGCGACTTCCCCCCGGGCTGGGGGGTGCGTCCGCCGGGGGGCCTTCGTCGCTGCCAGCGGAGCTT
>CADDZO010000125.1 GCA_902812395.1 bacterium
CGAGGCGCTGCGTGCGCTGGGCGAGCTTCACCAGGCCAGGGGGGAGCAACAGCTGGCCGAGGACCGCTTCCGCGAGGCGGTCGGGGTGCTGGAGGCAGCAGGCCTACAGGAACGGGCGGCCGAGCTCGGGGGAGCTCGCCCCACCTCCTCGAGCTCGACACACCGCTCCGCCTGACCCACGGCGGCGCAAGCATCCCTCTTGACGTCTGCCTGGAGCAGACACATAGTCGAGATCAGGGTAGGGGGATCCCTGGGTGATCCATGGCAGGCGACCGCGCAGGCGGGGACGGAGAGGGCGCCTCCCCGGAATCGAGATCAACTGGGAGCTGCTCCGCCAAACCAGGCTACGAGCCGGGCTGACCCTGGCCCAGGTGGCAGGGACCGAGATCAGTCGACAAGCGGTGCACCAGATCGAGACCGGGGCGACCCGGCCCACCTGGTGGAGCCTGAGCCTGATCGCAGCCAGGCTCAGGCTGCCGCTGTGGCGGCTCCTGCTGCGCCCTGGCTGCGGCCCCGACTACGACGACCGCCGCGGTGCTGCCCTGGAGGCTCTCTGCTATGACGGCCGCTGGACCGAGGTGGTCGACGAGGTGCAGACATTGCTGGAGTCGCCCAAGCCACGCTGGCGTGCTTACGGTCACCTGTTCCTGGGCCGTGCCATGCTCGCACGCGGGCAGGTGCAGGCCGCCCTGCAGCACTTCGGCGAGGCCCGGAAGCTCTTTCGCGACCTTCCCCAGGACCCGCGTGCGGCCGAAGCGGAGGGCTGGGAAGGCTATGCCGCTTCCCTTCAGGAGGAGGAAGACTCGTGCTGGTGAGGCAACGGGATGGACGCGAGGACCTCGGCCTCGCCGATGAGGGCGGCTCTTCTGCACGGCCCCCAACCAACGGGTTCACGGCCTCCCCGCCGCCTGCGGCTAGGACGACCTGGCCTCGAGAGGCAACGCCGGTGCGCGGCTGAGCCGCGGCCGCAGCCCACTCAGGCCGAGCCGGCGGCGTGCGATCAGATAGGCGATCAGCCCCCCCACTGCCGCCACCCCGGTGACCAGCACCCGTTGCATCAGAGCCACCGCCGCCGCGGCTCCACCTCCCATCCCGAGCCACACCAGCATGCCCACCACGCTGGCCTCGTTGGCCCCGGCCCCGGCCGGCACCATGCTGACCGCGCCACCGACGTAGGAGACCGCGAGCACCAAAGCCGCCTCCCACCAGCCGACCCGGGCAGGAGCCAGTGCCTGGGCAACCAGCCAGAAGGCGGTGACGCCGACCGCGACCCGGGCGCCATCGATGCTCGACCAGGCCAGGGTGTCGGGCCGGTGGAGCAGGCTTACCGTCTCCTCTCGCAGCTCCTCGATCTGGGGGGTGAGCCGGCTCAGGAGTGGGATCCGACCAACCAGCCCGTGGACGAGACAGAACAATGGCGGCACGGTGAGGATGGCCACGATCAGAGCCATCCCGACCATCGTGACAACCACGATCTCGAGCCCAGCGTGGAGAGCGAGCAGGGCCGGGCAAGCGGAGAGGACCAAGAGCAGCGTGAACACAAGCTCCTGGACCGTAACCGTAGCTGCCACCGCCCCGAACTCGACGTCGGCCGCCTCCGAGGCGAACACGGCACGCGTCAGGTCTCCCAGCGGCATCAGGGCGGTGATCACCTGGCCAGCCAGGTTCAGGAGCGTCGAGTTGCCGATCGAGAGCCGGGCCCCGGCGTCACGGAGGAGAAAGTGCCACCGGAGCCCCTGCAGCAGGTAGTAGAGGAGGAGCAGGGCCAGGATCACCGGTAGCAGGCGGAGGTTGAACCGCCCCAGCACCCGGCCAATCGACATCGGGTCGGCCACCACGACGATCCCCGCCACCGCCCCCAAGCCCAGGGTGGCGGTGATGATGGCGCGGGCGTGCTGACGCCACCAGAGCACCCAGATGCCGGCCTGTCGACCGGATGCGGCTCCTCGCACTACCTGAATCCAGCATGACACCGCCCGCCGCTTGGCGTCAGCGGGCCCCGTGCTGGCAGCGCGGGCACGTGCCGAGCACGGTGACCTCAGCCCTGATGTCGGCAAACCCGACCCGGCGGGCGGCCTCCAGCACCGGCTCCAGCCCGGCCTCGGCCTTGAGATCCTCGATCGCGCCGCAGCGCGTGCAGACGGTGTGGTGGTGCGGCCGGTCGGTTGTCTCGAAGTAGGCAGTGCCGCCGATGGTGGCCACCCGCCTCACCTCGCCCAGCGCCTCCAGCACCTCCAGCGCGGCGTACACGGTCGGGAGCGCCAGCCCCGGCATGTCCCGGACCACGATCTCCGCCACCTGGTCGGCGGTGGCGTGGCGCTCCAATTGCCGTATCGCCCTGCCCACAGCCAGCCGCTGGGGCGTCGCCCGGTAGCCCCGCTCCCTCAGACGCTCGGCCAGTCGGTCGCTGCCCATGTGGCAATCTTATCCTCGTGCTTAGGAAGATCTATCTGCAATCCAGTTACACTTGATTCTTCCTACTGATTGGCAGCCCCATGCCGCCGATGGCGGAGGTGGCTGAGTGGCGGGCGGAAGGAGCCTCCGGCCTCTGGATCTTGCCAGGGTCCCTCCAGAGCGGCGCCGGCGCGCCACTGGGTCCCGCATCACCGGCATGGCCAGGGACGGGGTCCCCGTATCATCGTCCCGCCCGGGCGGTGCGGCCCGGCTGCTCCCACTGTGGCCTGCCTGCCACCGCCGACCGGCGGTTAGGGGACCAGCTTGCGCAGCTCCCGAATCGCTCCACGGAGGAACGGACCGCCCCAGCCGCCGATCGAAAGCAGGGCGCCAAAGACCACCGCCGCATCGACGCTCCTCCGACCTTGCCGGGCCCAGTACACATCCTGCAGCGTGAGCCAAAGCGCGAACTCATCCAGGGTGAGCGCCGAGGCCACGCCAAATCCGACCGCCGTCGCCCGCGATGCCGGTCGCTGCCGCAGCGGGTCGGTGCCGACCAGCAGCAGCCACAGGTATCCGACCCCGAGCAGGCCGCCGATGCCGAAGACCATGTGGTGCAGGTGACGACCGCCGACGGAGAGGTTCCGGAAGGGGCCGATGTGGTGGCGGATAGCATGGGTGATGGCCCGGGCGGTGCCGAAGCCGGCAAAGAACGCCAGGGCACCGAGGAACATCCGCTCCCGGCGAGGTTGGTGGGCGAACTCCTCGCGATAAACCCGGCGGAGCGAGAAACCTCGGCTCCGGGCACGGGCCCCCATCCCGGTCAGACCCGCTGGGATCGGGCTCGGCCGGCCTAGCCTGGACGTCGGCGCCATGGTCTCACCTCCGGGTCTCTCCACCGGACTATAGGACAGCCGGATGCCAGGACCGCGGCCTCATGACTCCGCCGGCCAAGGCTAAGCCCGAGAGCGGCCTGCGAGCCGCATCAGCTCCGGGTGTCGGCGCAGGTAGTACCACATCACCCCGAAACCGACGATCAACCAGGCTATGGAGACCAAAACCGCCGACCCAATCGGCTCGGCGGGCACCGGGTAGACGCTGTAGAAGATCACGATCAAGCCGATGATGCTGGCTGCGGTCGGCGCGATCCCGTGGAGCAGGAACCGGAACTTGCGGTTGCGGACCATGTACGCGGTGAGTGATGTGTTCGCGACCACGTGGACGGCGATGATGCAGACCCCGGAGATCGTCAGCAACCAGAGAGCGGCGGTGGTGGGTCCGAGCACGAACCCGGCCACGAAGTCGATGACCAGGATCACCGCGAAGAAGAAGGCCACCGCCAGATATGGCGTCCTGAAGCGGGGGTGGACCTTGGCCAGGGGCCCGAACAGAACCCCATCACGGCCCGCGCTGAACCAGATCCGGGTGACGGCGTTGACCTTGGCGACCATGTAGCTCAGGTAGCTGTTGATGGTGAACAGGATCAGCAGCACCCAGCCGGTGGTGCCCAAGTAACGCTGGTAGACGATCAGGCCAGGGTCAGGGGATTTGGCGTACCTGGCCATCTCCCCCACCCCCCAGCCCGCGGTGAGGGCATAGGCGGGCAGGATCAGCGCCAGGCCGGCCAGCACCCAGGCCACGATGATTGCCCGCCGGATCACTCGCTTGGAGTTGCGGGCCTCCTCGGAGACCGTGGTCGCCGTGCCCAGTCCAGTGAAGTCGAGGACCGAGAAGATCACACCCAGGAACAGCGGTGCCGGGTTGCCGTGCAGGGGGCCAAGGGTGAAGGTGGACAGCGTGTTGCGGTGGCCAAGCTCCACGATGATCACGATTGCACTGACCAGTAGGAACGCGACCTCCGCCAGACCCGACCACATCGTGTAGGCGAGCGAGGGCCGGATCCCCAGGTAGGACATGACCACGCCGTAGAGCAAGATCACGAAGGACATCGGTGCCCAGGCCCACGTGCTGGAGGACAGCGTCGAGCTGAGCAGGTAGATGAAGGAGCTGAGGCCGAGCACCGCGAACGCCGGACCGGTCATGTTCTCGCCGATCCAGTACCAGAGTGCCAGCACGCCGCCACCTTTCAGGCCCTGGGCCGAGTAGGCATAGTAGCTGCCTGCGTTCACGATCTCGCTCGAGAACTCCGTGGGGACGATCATCCAGAGGCCATAGATCAGCCAGGCGATGAGCACAGCCAGGGGGGTGGCCCCGAGCGCATAGAGCGCGGTGCCCACCAGCAGGATGGCGACGTCGCCGGCAGGACCCACGAACGAGAAGGACTGGAAGGTCGCCTCCCACAGCCCGATCGCGCTTCGCCGTAGCTCGGTGGGAATGGCACCATCTGCCGGTTGGACCGCGTCGGCCACGTGGGGTTCCTCCTCTCTTGCCGCGGCCAGGTGGCCCACCCACCGGCGCGGCCCTTCCGGCACCATCTACCCCCAAGCCCGGCCGGCTGTCAAGGACGACGGCCGCGGTTGCTCAAATCAGGGGCCGCGATGGCGCCAGAGCGCGGCAGCAACGTCACCGACGATGCTGTCGATCCTCGCCGAGCAGTGTCCTTTGTGGATGGCCAGGTTCTGAGGCTGCCGGCAAGGGATCGAGTCTGCCCAGCTGGACGGCCGCCGAGGGGCCGACCAACGGATGCCGATCGAAGGGCTCGAGTCATGGTGCGGAGCCAGGGGCGCCGTCGAAAGTGTCAGCTCTTGACGAAGCGCTCGATAGCGGCGGTGAGCTCCCGCACCTTCTGCTCACCCTCGCCGCTCCGGATCGCGTCGGCCACGCACGAGTCGACGTGATCGCTGAGCAGGAGCAGGGCCACGTTCTCCAGGGCCGCGCGCACCGCGCTGACCTGAGTCAGCACATCGATGCAATATCGGTCCTCCTCCACCATCCGCAGGATCCCCCGCACCTGGCCTTCAATCCGGCGGAGCCGGTGCCGGAGCTCATCCCGATCGCTGCCGTACCCGCTCACGGCCCCGAGTCTACGCGGGCGGGGTGAGGGCGCCGGCTCATGCCGGCGTCCTCTGCGATCTCCGCCAGTGCAGCGCCGGCCCGAGCCGTGACTCGGCTAGCCGGGCTACCTCGCCGGCCTCGGGCAAGCGCCCCATCGACCGCTTGCTGAAGAGCGTCTCGCCGTCGAGCGAGATCTCGAAGACGCCCCGCGTCCCGGTTCGGAGCTCCACCCCGACCATGGTCGGGGCCCACCGCTCCAGGACCTCTGCCGCCGCACGGACGGCCTGGTCCAGATAGTCTCAAGGAACGCAGAACTCGATCGTGAGCTGATGCTGCGGGTCGATCATCACTCCCCTACTACCGCCCCCCCACGGCGATCCTTCCCCGCGCCCACGCTAGTCCTCCGTTCCACAAATTGCTGAATCATTAGGCGCATCTCGTCACGATGTCAGGCAAGGCGCCTTCCTTTGTTTGCCCGCTTGACGAGAAGGGTGCGCCTCTTTGCTTCCTCCCCTGCCTGAACTCACCGCGCCGCCGAATTTCCACAAACCTCGATGACCTCGTCACGCCTTGCTGCCGGCCGGCGCAATAGCGTCCGAGGACGTGGCCGTCGGGGTCCCGGCGGAGGGTTGATCGAGGCCGAGACGCGCACAATCTCGACCTTCGCCACGGCGCGAAGTCGTCCGGCATCGCACCTCGTCGGACGATGTCCACGATCTCCTGCTTCTTGATCTTGGTCAAGTCGTTCGACATGCCCGACGACGTCCGCATAGGTCAGCAGCTCCCGGTTGGCGTCGAAGCCAAGCTTCTCCTTCAACACTTTCCTGGCCGTCATCCCGTTCTCGTCGGCGTCGAGGAGAACCACGATCGGCCTCTGCGCCTGCAGCTTCATCATCACCGCCTCGAGGATCGCCCGTTCGGTGCCTCCAGCCGGAGAGATGAACAGGTCGTCGATCAGGTCGGCCCGGCCGAGTCTGGAGGCGGATTGTCTGAAGCTCTCATCGGTCACCCGTTGCGGATCAGTGAGCATGAGCCAGCCGACCCGCAGCCACCGGTTGCCCGGTGGCGGTCCCGGTCTTACCCGCTTGCGCGGTGCCGGGTTCCTGCTTGGGGTCCCCATGAAGCCTGCTTCGTGGGGTCCCCTCCTGCTTCATCGCCGTGTGCCCAGCACGGCTGGGTCTTACCTCGGCTCCACAGGCGTTTACCCTCTCCGTCCCACTGACGGCGAGCTCAAGAAGGTTCTTCGCAGCGTTCACGTCCCGATCGATGACCAGGCCGCAGCCCTCGCAGCGGAAGATGCGCTCGGCCAGCCTTGGCTTTCACCGTCCCGCAGCCAGAGCACGTCTTGGAACTGGGGAAGAACCGCTCGGCAACCAACAGCCGGCCACCGCGCCAGACGGTCTTGGAGCCGAGCTGGTGCCGCACGCTCCCGAAGGACTGGTCGGCTCCGGGCCAGCCTCCGGTTGCGGAGCAGCCCGACCACGTTCAGGTCCTCGACTACCACCGTCTCGTATTGAGTGGCCAGCCAGGTCGTGGCCTTGTGCATGGCATTGAGACGGAGGTTGGCGATCCGGGCATGGATGCGCGCCAGCCGCCGCGCGCTCTTTCTGGCTCTTCACGAATTCTTGGGGGGAACCCATCATAGGCACGCCACCAGAACCCGATCCCGGAACCTCTCGAAGTTCCGGTACCCGAACCCGATCCGCTTGATGCACTTGATCTTGTTCGTCACCCCCTCGCTGAAGGCGTTCGTCACCCGGTGGTGGAAGTAGGCGAGGATCTCCGGCTTCCACCGGCGGATGGTCCCCAGCCTGGGCAGCGTGACCGTCGAGCCCGAGCAGCGCATCACCCCGGTGCTGAAGCGACAGGAGTCCCGGCACCGGCCCTTCTTCTTGGAGCGAGGGAAGCCCAGCCGGCGCCCCTTCCGCAGCCCCTTCTTGGACTTCGAGAAGTCCCCCAGCGCCCGGTCCAGGTTCCGGAAGGCCTCCTGGTAGACGCACTTGGAGTTCTCACTCCACCAGGCCAACTCGGGGTTGCGCTTCTTCTCCGCGTTCCACAGCCGATGGAGATCCTCGGCCGAGTACCACTTCTTCTCGGCTGCGTACCGCGCCTTTACCCGAGTCAAGGCCCAGTTCCAGGCGTAGCGCGCCGCCCCGACATGGGAGCGGAGCCTCCGCTCTTGGGCCGGGGTGGGATCGAGCGCATACCGGTAGGCCTGGGGCACCCCACGAAGCCCGCTTCGTGGGGACCCGGCCTGGTGCAGCTTCATGGAACCTTCTCGGTGGCCGCTGCGATGGCCTTGGCCGCTCGGTTGGCAGCCGCTCGCCGTCCGGAGAGGCGAGCGCAGAGGCTGGTCAGGATCTCGGTCACGTCCCGGACCAGATCGTCATCCACCTCCGATGGATCCCCAACCAGCAACCGGCGGCCCTGTGCCGCCAGCACAGCCTCGACCTCCTCCGCGCCCAAGCGGGCGAACCGGTCGCGGTGCTCCACTCCGATCGTGGTCGCCGAATTGTCGCGCAGGAGGGCCAAGAACGTGCGGCGCTTGCCGTTCAGTGCGGAGCCGACCTCGGTCACCACGCGGCCCACTGCCAAGCTCTGGGCTGCCGCCCATGCGGTCACCCGGGCGACCTGCCGGTCCAGGTCAGACCTCTGGTCGGCGGACGACACGCGGGCATCCACGGCCGTGATCCCCGGAACGGCACTGACCGGTGGCTGGTCCACCAGGATCAGCCGGCCGGCGCGGCGCGCGGGAACTGGGAGTTTGCCTTCCCGGAACCAGCGGTAGGCAGTCATGGGATGAACGCCCTGCCGCGCTCAGTCCTTCAACTTCACCCCTACATACTATCATAGGGTCAAACGCCAACAGTTACCAGCCCCTCCACAACCAAAATGCCACGGGCGTGACCGGCGACACGACCGGGACCATCCAAGACGTCGGCCAGGACGCTGTCGCGGAAGAGGCCACCGAGCAGGCCGGCGTGTGGCTCGTCGCCTCGAGCCACGCCCAGTCACTCGCGCGCGCCCACCGGCGTCCTTGGTTTGCTAGCTACTTCACCCGGAAAAATCCCTGCGCGTGTGAATTGGGCGGAGGGCCGATCAGGTGGCGGAAGGCGCCTGATCGTTCTGCTTGGCCTGCTGGAGCAAGATCTCGGCCGCCTCCTCAGAGATGTCCTCGAGCTGGCGGAGGATCTCCAAGAGCCGGCGGCGGCTGGCGATCCACTCCTTATAGAGGAGAGCCTGGCTCTCGGTGAGGTTGCGGCAGACGGTCCTGCCACCCACTTTGGTCGTCCACTGCCAGTAGGGGCCGTGGAGCTGCGGGGGATCGGCGTGGCAGTGGCAGTTGGGCTTGCCGCAGGCAGCGTAGCGGCAGGTCACGCTGCCGGGGCGGATGAAGCCGGAGGGGGGCAGTTCCGCGCCCAGCTGGTGGAGCCTCCGCTCGCACTCCTGTAGACGTCGCCGCTCGGCCGCCCGCACGGGTTCAGGGTAGCAATGATCCCCGCTCCTTCTGCCTTCAAACAGGAGGACATGAGCCACCAAAGGCGGTGCCAGGAGGACACGAATGCTGCGGCTTGAGCCGGGCCGGCTGGGCGGCCTCTTCGACCTCGCGCTCCCGGAACCGCTGCGGCAGCTGCCCGAGACCCTGGCCCGCATCGACGAGCTGCTTCTGGACGACCGGCTGCTGGCCCCCTTCCGCGCCCACTGGGAGCAGGAGGTGCTGGGCGGCCTCATGGTCAGCGCTCGCTGGGGCCGGCCGACCATCCCCATGTCCACCTATGTCCGCCTGATGCTGATCAAGCACCACTACGGCTGGGGCTCCGAGGTGCTGGTCCGGGAGGTGGCCGACTCCCTCCACCTGCGCTGCTTCTGCGGCATCGGGCTCCTGGAGTCGGTGCCCACGAGTCCACCGTCCGCAAGCTGACCCGCCGTCTCGGGCCCGAGCTTGGTGGACGAGCTGGTCCGGGCCCTGATCCAGAAGGCCACCTCGGAGCGCCGCATCCGCCTGCGCGCGATGCGCTGCGATACGACCGTGGTCGAGGCCGACGTCCGCTACCCGACCGACATCAACCTGGTCGGGGACGCGGTCAGGACGCTGGCCCGGGTGGCGGGCACCATCAGGGAGGCGGTGCCCGGCCTCACGGCCAGGGTCTGCAACCGGAGCCGGGCGGTGGGCAAGCGGATCCGCCAACTGGGCCGGCGCCTGCGCGGACGCACCGGCGACAAGCACGCGGAGGTGGAGCGGCTGACCACCGAGGCCGCCTCCCACCTGCGAGCCAGCATCCGGGAGGCGAGGCGGCTGCTGCTGGAGGCCAAGAGCACCTTCCGCAAGCTCAGGGAGTGGGTGACCCGGACCCAGCAGCGCCTGGTCGGCGAGCTGGAGCTCTTCCTCACCCGCTCCGAGCGGGTGGCCGAGCAGGTCCGGCTGCGCTTCGCCGAAGCGCGGATCACCGACCGCCTGGTCTCGCTCTTCGACGCCGAGGCGCGGCCGATCCGCAAGGGCAAGGTGGCTACCCCGACCCAGTTCGGCTATGTGGTCCAGATGACCGAGCTGACGCCCAGCACCACGCGCGGTGCCCGGGGCCTGCTCCTCCCGCCCACGGTCGGGGTCGGGAACCCCCACGAGAACGAGCTCCTCCCGGAGACCCTGGACGAGGTGGCCGCGCTCGAGCTGGCCCCCAAGGTGGCGGTCTTCGACGGCGGGTTCCGGATCCGCGCCACCCGGAACGCCCTGGCCGGGCTCGGCTCCGAGGTGTTCATCGTCGGCGCCAAGAACGGCGGCTCGCCGGCCCACCGCAAGCGGCTGGCCTGCTACCGGGTCGGCTGCGAGGCCAGGGTCTCCGACCTCAAGCGCCGGGGGCTGCGACGCTCGCGCCTGAAGGGCGTGGCCGGTGTGCACACCT
>CADDZO010000126.1 GCA_902812395.1 bacterium
CCACCGGCCAAAGCGGGGTTGCCCCTTCCTCCCCCGTTGCCGCTTTGCGCTGGAGCGCTGCGCCACCGAGGCCCCGCCGCTGGAGGAGAAGGCCCAGGGCCAGTGGGCTGCCTGCTGGGCCGAGCTGGGCGGCCCGCCCACAACCGCCACTCCCGCGCCCGCGGCCGCAGCCGAGGCTCAAGATGGCGAGCCGCTGCTCAGCGTCCGGGGGCTGCGTGTTCACTTCCCGGTCCGCCGCTGGCCCTGGCGGCCGCCGATGGTGGTGCGGGCGGTGGACGGGATCGACCTGGAGCTGGCGCCCGGTCGGACCCTGGGAGTGGTGGGCGAGTCCGGCTGCGGCAAGACCACCGCCGGCCGGGCCGTGCTCCGCCTGATCCGGCCCACCGCCGGCGCGGTCGTCTTCCAGGGCCAGGACCTGGTCCCACTTCCCGAGGAGCAGGTGCGGTCGTTGCGGCCGCGTATGCAGATGGTCTTCCAGGATCCCTACGGCTCCCTCGATCCCCGGATGCGAGTTCGGGACGCAGTGGCCGAGCCGCTGGTGGTCCACGGGGTGGCCCGCGGGGCCGAGGCCCGGCGCCGTGTGGAGGAGCTCCTGGAGATGGTGGGGCTGCCGGCCGACGCCGGCGACCGCTATCCCCATCAGCTCTCGGGTGGACAGCGGCAGCGGGTCAGCATCGCCCGGGCGCTGGCGCTGCGGCCGGCTCTGATCGTGGCCGACGAGCCCACCTCGGCCCTGGACGTCTCGGTCCGGGCCCAGATCCTCAACCTGATGCGGCGGCTGCAGGACCAGCTCGGCCTGGCCTATCTCTTCATCAGCCACGACCTGAGCGTGATCCGCCACATGAGCAACTGGGTGGCGGTCATGTACCTGGGCCGGGTGGTGGAGCTGGCCGGCCGCGACACCCTCTACCGCGACCCCCAGCACCCCTACACCCGAGCGCTGCTCTCGGCGGTCCCGGTCCCGGACCCGGTGGTGGAACGTTCTCGGCGTCGCTCCCCGATCCGGGGCGACGTGCCCGATCCGGCCCGGCCCCCGGCCGGCTGCCGCTTCCACACCCGTTGTCCGCTGGCCTTCGATCGCTGCCGGACGGAGGAGCCCCCGCTGCGGCGGCTCCAGGACGGCCACTGGGCTGCCTGCTTCTTGGCCTCTGGCGCCGCCGACGGTGACGCGGCATGAGCGGTATGCTCCCGCCGCTGGCATCGGGTCCGCTGGCCGCCCCTCATTCCGGGATTCGAGAGGTGGCGGGGGAGGCCCTGGGGATCCCCGAGGCGGTGCGCCTCGATCTGGGCCAGCCCGATTTCGCGACCCCTGCTCACATCGTGGCCGCCGCCAAGCGGGCCATGGACGAGGGCTGGACGGGATACACGGAGACCCGGGGGCTACGCTCGCTGCGCGAGCTGCTGGCAGCCAAGCTGGCGACGGTCAACGGGTATCGGGCCGATCCCGAGCGGATCGCGACCGGGTCAGGCGGCGTGAGCGTCATCGCCGCCGCCTTCGCCTCGGTGCTGGGGCCGGGAGACGAGGTCCTGCTCCCCGACCCGGGTTGGCCCAACTACCGGCTGATGGTGGCCTGGACCGGGGCGACCGCGGTCCGCTACCCGTGCCCGGCCGACCTGGGGCACCTCCCCGATCTGAAGGCGCTGGCCCAGCTGATCACTCCCCGGACCCGGCTGCTGGTCCTGAACAGCCCCAACAATCCCACCGGGGCCGTCTACCCCCGTGAGGTGGTGGAACGGATGGCGGAGCTCGCAGAGCGCCACAATCTGTGGCTGCTGAGCGATGAGTGCTACGACCAGATCGTCTTCGACGGTTGCCTCACCAGCCCGGCGGCCCTGCTGCCCGAGGGCTCCGACGGCCGGGTGATCAGCGCGTACTCGTTCTCCAAGACCTACGCCATGACCGGCTGGCGACTGGGCTACTTGACCGGTCCCGCCCGCCTGATCGACAGCGCGGAAAAGGTCCTGGAGTCACAGTGCTCCTGCGCGCCCAGCATCTCCCAGAAGGCCGGGGAGGCGGCCCTGCAGGGGCCGCAGGAGGAAGTCGACGAGATGGTTGCCGCCTACCGGGCCCGCCGTGACCTGGTGGTGGAGCTGTTGGGCCAGGCCGAGCTGCTGGTCAGCGTGCCGGCTGGAGCCTTTTACATCATGGCCGACGTCTCCCCAGCCGGCCTGGGCTCGCGCGAGTTCGCCTTCCGGCTGCTCCGGCAGCGGCAGGTCTCGGTGGTGCCAGGGGAAGCATTCGGCCAGCTGTCGGCGGGCGAGGTTCGGATCAGCCTGGCCAGCTCCGAGGACGACCTGCGTCGGGGCACGACCCGGCTCTGCGAGCTGGTCCACGAGCTGGCCGATTCGTCGTGGAGGAAGAACCATGCTGGATGAAGCGCTGGAGCTGGCCCGGCGGAACGTCGAACGCTCCGACCGGGACCTCTTGGAAGAGCTTTGCATCCCCAGCGTCAGCGCGCTCCCCGAGCACGCCGCTGATGTGCGCCGGAACGCAACCTGGCTGGCCGAGCGGATGCAGCGGCTGGGAATGCGGACCCAGATCGTTGACGTGCCCGGTGGCCGCCACCCGGTGCTGCGGGCAGACCTGGAGGTGGATCCGTCCCGACCGACGCTGACCGTGTACGGCCACTACGACGTGCAGCCGCCGGAGCCGTTGGAGCTCTGGGAAAGCCCGCCGTTCGAACCGGTGGTGCGGGATGGCCTGGTCTTCGCCCGCGGCAGCTCGGACAACAAGGGCAACCACATGGCCGCCCTGGAAGCGCTGGAGTACAGCCGGATGGCGGGCGGGCCACCGCTCAACATCCGCTTCTTGATCGAGGGCGAGGAGGAGATCAGCGGAACCGCGCTCGGGACCTACCTGCGCCAGCATGCGGAGGAGCTGCACACCGACTACGTGCTGGTCTGGGACGGCGGCTTCACCGAGGAGGAGGAGCCGGCCCTGCACACCGGGCTGCGCGGCATCCTGTACGTGGAGCTGGAGGCCAAAGGAGCGGACCACGACCTCCACTCAGGGACCTTTGGCGGGGTGGCACCCAACCCGCTCAACACCCTGGCCCGGGTGATTGCCGAGCTGAAGGGCCGATCCGGCCACGTCACCATCCCCGGCTTCTACGACCATGTCCGCCCCCCCTCGGCCGAGGAGCTGCGCTCCTGGGACCGGCCTCCTGAGTACGGCGAGACATTGCGGCGGCTGATGGGCGCCTCGGCGCTGGAGGGGGAAGCCGAGTTCCCACCCATCCAGCGGATGTGGAGTCGGCCCACCCTGGACGCCCACGGCTTCCTCTCCGGCTTCGTGGGCGAGGGGGAGAAGACCGTGATCCCGGCCCGCGCCATGGCCAAGGTCAGCATGCGCCTGGTCCCCGACCAGGACCCCGACGCGATCGCCGAGCGCCTGGTGCCCTACGTCCGCTCGCTGAGCACCCCTGGGGTGGAGGTCGAGGTCCGGGTCCTCGGGACCTGCCGGCCCTTCCTCTGCGGTGCCGACCACCGAGCGGCGACGGTCGCCCGGGAGGCCTTCCGGGCCGCTTTCGGCAAGGAGACCCGCCTGGTCCGGAGCGGTGGTTCGATCCCGGTCGCGATCGACTTCCAGGAGGCGCTGGGAGCGCAGATGGTGGTGAGCGGGCTAGCCCAGGCCGACAGCCGCCCCCATTCTCCCAACGAGCGCTTCAGTCTCGATCACTATCACCGCGGCATCGAGATGCTGATTCGGTTCATGTACGGGCTGGCCTGAGCCGCCCAACACCGGAGGTTTCCGATGAGCACGTACCAGAGCTTCTCCGAGATCGCCCCCCGCCAGATCTGGGCCGGCGCTGTTGCCCGCCCGGTGGACGGCGAACGGCTGACGATGGCGTTGGTCGACCTGGACCCCAACCAGGACGTCCCCGAGCACCGCCACGACAACGAACAGCTGGGCTTCGTGATCGAGGGGAGCATCACGATGATGATCGACGGCGAGGCGCGCAAGCTGGGTCCAGGCGAGACCTACCGGATCCTCAGCAACGTTCCCCACTCCGCCCGCACCGGCCCCGAGGGCGCGACCGTGATCGACGTGTTCGCCCCGATCCGGGCAGACTGGGCCCAGGTGCCCCGGCTACAGCCTGCGCCCGCGCGTTGGCCGCGGTAAGCGGTTCCGGTCGGAACGGCGGGGAGCGCTCGACAGCGTAGCCTGTACCCAGATTGCGGCGCCGTGCGCCGGCCTTCGGGCCGGTGGTGAAGGGCAGCGCGCCCCGCAGGGCGCCGTGATGAACTGCGGCCGCCCGGTGACGGACGAGGCCGGGGGCACCCGGCGACTGGACAAGGGACCCCAAATGAGGACCGCGATAGCCAAGCGGCCCGAACGTCAACCGCCCGGTGGTCAGGGTCCCAACCGACCGGCAATCTCCGCCCTGAAGGGCGGAGAGCATGTCAATCTGCTTTCAGTCGGGTGCGGCGATCCCGGCTTTGTCGACGCCAACCTTGTAAGGGCGGCCTCGGGATCGCCGCACCGCAGCCCGGGGCCGATGGTAGGGGTCAGACCGGGGAGGGGACCGCGTGGGCGTTCGACGCCGGCCTCAACCCGCTGGGCCGCGGTGAGGCTCATCGCCCCAGGCGGTGAACAGAGCAACGAAGCCGACCACCCCGCGCCCCGGCACCGCGCAAGCGGGTAAGACCGGGACCGCCACCGAGCAATCGGTGGCTGCGGGTCGGCTCACTCACGCTCACTGACCCACAACGGCACCAGCTCCATGGCACCCACTTCAAGCACCTCCTCGATCAGCGACAGTGAGGTGTCGTTCTCCAGCAGCACGTCCAGCCGGGCAGCCAGACGTCGTTCCCGGCTGAGCAGCTCCTGCGTCGTCCCGGTGGCGCTCATCTGGGGCGGGCCAGCTCCTCCAATACCTCGCGGATCACCACTGCCTGGTTGTGCTCCTGATCACGTGCGCCGTAGAGCAGGGTGAGGGGCTCTCGCCCAGCGACCTCGAGCAGCTGCTGGAGCAGCTGCTGCGACTCGGGTCGGGTGAGTTCCTCCCGATAGCGCTGGCGGAACTCGGGCCACCGCTCGGGGCGGTGGCCGAACCAGCGACGCAGCTCCGCCGATGGCCCCAGCTCAGGCAGCCAGCGGACGCCGGCCAGGCGTTCCCTGGCGATCCCGCGCGGCCAGACCCGATCGACCAGGACCTGCGCCCCACCGCCAGGGTCACGTTCGTAGACGCGCTGCAACCGGATCTCCATGGCATTCGAACTCCCGCTGGGGCAATCGCCGGCGCACCTCCCGCCCCCCAGACCGGCCGGGACTCGAGGTCGCCCAACAGTGATGGCGGACCACCGGCCCCAACTGATACAAGCGGAGGCCAGGTCGCCGGCAGGTGGTTGGCACCAACCCCCGGTGAATCGTCCGACGGGTTCGTGGGCGATGTCGGGCCGAGACCGGCCCAGTGGCCCGCTCCTGGCCGCTACCCGCGCGACCCGTGAACCGCCTCTGCATCATCGATGCCATCGGGTATCGGCCTCGACCACATCCAACACAATCGTAATATTTCTGGCGTCTACAGATGAAATGGAGTAACGGGCCAGCCTAGGTCGGAGGCCCTTCCTGCCGGGCCGACGATGCCGACCGGACTAGGAAACCCCGATCCATGGAAGGCGACATCCTCACCGCCAGGGACCACCGGGCCGCGTCCGGGCTCCCGCCTTCCACACTCCGCGCCGGCGTGGAGCTGCGCCGAGGGCGAGGCGATCGCGTCCGGCCTGCCTCCGGCACGGGATCCTCTGGTGCGGCTGCCGGGAGACGGCCTCGAACACGCCCGGACCGCGGCCAACACATGACCGCTGGTCGAGGATGCCCCAAGGATGCCCGCATCGAGCGGCGCTATCGCGCAGGCCGCTCCGTAACCACGTCGCCTTCGAGCTCCCCCCTCCCAACCCGCAGAAGGTGTCTCCCAGCCACCGATCCAGCCCCGGGGACGTGGCAGGTGGCCACCCCCCGGTCGCCCCGGTCTTCCCTCCACATTCACCCGGAACCCTCGGCACCGCCACTCCCTTGGGGTAGCATGGTTTTTATGAGGTACGCCGATAAAAAGCTGCCCTTGGGCAGGACGTGGGAGCAGGCGCCATGGCTTATGTGATTGCCGAGCCTTGCATTGGGGTGAAGGACGCCTCCTGCGTCGAGGTTTGCCCAGTCGACTGCATCCACACCGACGACGACGCCGACATGTACTACATCGATCCGGACGAGTGCATCGACTGTGGTGCATGCGTCGACCCTTGCCCGGTGGACGCCATCTTCCCGGAGGACGAGGTGCCTCCGGAGTGGAAGCACTTCATCAAGATCAACGCCGACTACTTTCGCCGTTAACAGGGACCGTTGGGGTTCCGGCGGGTGGAGGTGACGCGAGAGAGTGCCTCGGCGCCAGGTCAGCCTCCGTCGCAGGCGTGAGCGGATGCAGGTCCTTGGACGACTCAGGTCCCGCTCGAAGGTGGGCTGAAGACGTTCAGGCCGACCGGCGGCAGGTACTCGCCAGCCAGCGTTCGAACCCACCACACCCCGTCGCGGCGGCGCTCGGGCCAGGTCGCGAAGCGGTAGTGGTAGAGACGCGCTCGTACGAGCACCGGCGGCCTTTCCGGGAACGGATTGCGCCGAAGCAGGCGCAACGTGGCCCGGTCGCCATGGAGGAGCTTCACCACCAGTGCCACGAACCAGCGGTGGTGCAGGGGCGACTCCATGGCCGCGAACCACATCAGCCAGTCCAGTCGCAGGTGGTACGGCGCGAACTGGCGAGGGCGGCGACGTGGGTCTCCCGGCTTCCCCTTGAACTCATATTCCCGCCAGGAACTCTCCTTGCCGGAGGGATCATCGCTACCCTCGATCACGATCTCGTAGCGTCGTTTGGTGATCGATCCGAAGGCGCCATACGTGTTGACCAGGTGCAGGGGGTCGAAGCTGAAGTTCATCAGCTGGTGCCGTGAGAGGAGGTTCCTGGCCGGCCGGTAACTGAGGACTGCGATGCCGGCGGCCAGTGTGACCACCGACCACTCCCACCATCCTGGAAGCGGGGTCAGGTGCGCAGGCGGGTGGATCGGCACGACCAGTTCCAGGACACGGTCGTCGATGGCCGACAGCGCCAGTGTCATGGTCAAGAAGTTCAGCCATGAGAAATTGCCGCTCAGCACCAGCCAGGTCTGGGTGGCCAGGATCACTGCCGCCGCGGCAGAGGCCACGGGCTGGGGCGCAAACAGGAGGAACGGAACCACCAGCTGGGCGAAGTGATTGCCGGCCACCTCGAGCCGGTGGAAGGGCCGGGGCAGGCGGTGGAAATACCAGCTCAGGGGGCCGGGCATGGGCTGGGTCTCGTGGTGGTAGTAGAGACAGGTGAGATCGCGCCAGCAGCGGTCGCCGCGGATCTTGATCATGCCGGCCCCGAACTCGACCCGGAACAGGAGCCAACGGAAGGCGAGCACCAGTAGCCAGGGCGGAACGGTCGGACCGGCCCCGAAGAACATGGCCAAGAATCCTGCCTCCAGGAGCAACGTCTCCCAGCCGAACGAGTAGAAGATCTGACCGACATTGACGATCGACTGGTAGAGCACCCACAACCCGAACCAGACCAGAATCGACACCCAGGCTGGCGCGAGATCCACGGCACCGACCACGATCGCCAGACTGCCGACCAGACCGCTGGCGGCCACCACCACCAGCAATCGATCCGAGTAACCCAAATAGAAGAGGCTGGGGGCACGGTGGAAGGGCACCCGGCGCAAGACGGCAGGCACCGGAAGCAGTCCGTCCTCGCCCAAAAGCGGCCGGAACTGGTTCAGGGCGACCAGGAAAGCCACCCCATAGATCCCGGCCAGCGCCCGCTCCAGCAGGAGACGGGAGACCCAATAGTCGGAGGCCTGGAGCCAGCCCATCCCGGATCAAGCAAGACGTGACCGGAGGGCGGCCCTCGCCGCCCACACGCCACACATCCCATGGACCGACCCGCCGGGCGGAGTCGCCGCCGAGCAGATGAAGAGGCTGGGATCGGGCGTCGCGTACGGGTTCCAGCTTGCCACCGGCCGGGCGAACAGCTGGCGCAGATCCATGCGGCCACCTGCAACGTCACCGCCGACGCAGTTGGGCTCCTCGGCCTCGAGCCGGGAGGGCGGCCACACACTGCGCGCGCGTATCAGATCCCGGAACCCGGGTGCGAAGCGCTCGACCTGGTCCTCGATGGCACCGGTCATGTCACGATCCGACCCGTTGGGCACATGACAGTATGCCCAGCCCACGTGGCGGCCCTCGGGGGCCCGGGTCTGATCGAAGAGACTCGGCTGGACCAGGATCACGAAGGGTCGTTGGGGATGGCGGCCGCGAGCGACTTCATATTCCGAGGAGGCAATCTCCTCCAGGGTGCCGCCAAGGTGCACGGTAGCGGCCCGGGCACAATCGGGGGACCGCCAGGGGATGGGGCCGTCCAGCGTCCAGTCCAGTTTGAAGGCACCCGGTCCGTGCCGGTAACGCCCGAGCCGGTGTCGGTAGCCGACCGGCAAGCGATCTCCGGCCACCTCCAGGATTCCCTTGGGGACCAGATCGAGGAGCGCGGCGCGATGAGGTGGCAGCGCGCCCAGCGAGCGCACCCGGCATCCGCAGCGGACCTCCCCGCCAAGGAGCTCGAGCCGGCGCACCAGCGCCGCCCCCAGCGACATCGACCCGCCACGGGCAATCGGCCAGCCCCCGGCATGGGCGGCGATCAACATGACCAAGCCGAAGGCCGCCGTGCCTGGAGCATCCAGGGACTGCAGGCTGTGGGCGGCAACGCCCGCCAGCAGCGCTCGTGCCTCTCGGCCGCGAAAGGCGAGCCGCGCCAGCCGATTGGCGGGCAGCAGCCCAAGGAGGCCAAACCGTGCCATCGACAAGGGATGGGAGAACAGTCGCACGGGCCCCATCACCTGGGGGATGAGTCGCATTGCCCCCTGGACGAGTCCCGCCATGAGGCCCCGGTAGCTGTTGGCATCGCGTCCCAGCGCCTCCGCCGTGGCCTCCACCGAACGCTCCACAACCACTGCGGTGCCGTCGTCGAAGGGATGGGCCAGCGGGGCCGGAGACCACACCAAATCCAGCTCCATCCGCCGCAGGAATGGCGTCACCGGAACCAGCGCCATGACCGTCGCGCAGATGTCGTGACGGAATCCGGGCTCGAGGAGCACCCGCGTGCGCAGGCCACCGCCCGGCTCGTCGGCCGCCTCCAGGACCAGCACGGATCGGCCCGCCTCGGCGAGCGTGATCGCGGCGGCGAGCCCGTTCGGGCCGGATCCGACCACGACAGCATCGCGACTCTCGGCCACCATCCCTACAGAATGGCAAGCGGACGGGATGTGGGCTGTAACCGCCTCGCCCGGTTGCGATGAGCCCACGATCCTCGCTGGCCACGACCGGGAAGCTCCGGACTCGGCGGGCAGGGCAAGTAGCCCCCACAGAACCAGCGCACCCCCCTCCTCTCGGTTGAGGTGCCGCATCAACGTCACCAGCTCTGACGTGGTCTGGCTGTCGAGCACCTCCGTGGGTTCGTCCGCGAGCACCAGGGCGGGGTGGTTGATGAGGGCACGTGCTACCGCCACACGCTGCTGCTGGCCACCCCCCTAGCTGATAGGGTAGGTGGTGGACACGGTCGCCCATCTCCATGGCCTCGAGCAGGGCGAGCGCACGCTGGCGGCTCTCGCCGGGTTCTGGGAGGCGGTGAGGTCTGCCGGGATCGGGCCGTGAGCGTCGGTCTGGGATTGCTAACTGTTGCCGTCCGAGCGTGTGGTAGGCCGCGACCGGTTTGCCCGGTTCGGCGCGGAGTAGGTCGAGGCTGTGCTGGCGGCGCAGGGCCGCCAGTTGCTAGTTGTGGACCCATCAGAAGTGGACGACTATCTGGTCCGGGACGTGACCGAGATCCTGACCAGCCTCTGCGCTCGCCTCTCCGGGCGGCGAGCAGCTGCCAACCGAGCGGCCAGGGCCATCGCAGCGGCCACTGGGGAGAACGCGTGAAGCTGCACTAGGCCGGGTCCCCACGAAGCCCGCTTCGTGGGGTGCCCCAGGCCTACCGGTACGCGCTCGATCCCACCCCGACCCAAGAGCAGAGGCTCCGCTCCCGTGCCGGAGCCGCTTGATTCGCCGGGAACTGGGCCCTGACCCGGGTCACGGCGCGGTATGAAGCCGAGAAGAAGTGGTACTCGGCGGAAGAACTCCAGCGGCTCTGGAACGGGGAGAAGAAGACCAAGCCCGATCTGGCCTGGTGGCAGGA
>CADDZO010000127.1 GCA_902812395.1 bacterium
GGTCGGCTGGCTAATGCTCACTGACCCGCAACGGCCTCTCTGGTGCGGGGCTCACCCCTGGCCGAGGTTCACGGCGGCACCCCGCCGGTGGTCCATCAGGTGCTGGGCGTGCCTGGACCTGGCCGCGGCCCGGACCCTCTATCACAACCCTGCCTCCGGCATCCGACAGCTGGTGGACATCCCGGTCACGGCATTGTCCCCTCGGGTCAATGACCCCACCACCGCCGTCCAGGCCGTCAAGCGGCTGGGCGGGCTGCTCGTCGCGGTCGCCGACCGGCCCGACCCGTCCGGTATCGAGGTTGACGTCGAGGGGACCATACGTCTGGTACGCCGGCGACCGGCTGGGAGCGACTGGGCCGATTTGGCCTTGACCGAGGTCGAGCGCTATGGGCTGGAGCGCCGCAGCTGACCCGCCGGCTGCCGGCGCTCTACCGCGACCTGGAGAGCCGGGGTGGGCCGGGGAGGCGGGCGGTGCTCGACCGCCACCGCGCTCAGCTGGTGCGAGCGGCGGAGCGGGTGGTCATGGACGCCCAGGTGCGGAAGTTCGCGCTCGATCCGGACGAGGTCGGCCTGGGTTGAGCCGCGGCTCTCGGCCCGGACGCTCGGTCTGCTGTCTGAGGTACTCTCCCTTGCTCCGACCCCAAGCGCGGCATCAGATCAGGCACACCCATCCGCGGCAGCCGCAGTGGCCCGCGCTGCTGGATGGATACCCGAGCGGCCGCCGCTTAACAGGGGCATGACCGAGGCCCTCGAACCGCCGGGCACGCGGTATCGCTACACGCCGGCGGCCAGTTCTCGCTCGACGGCCTCGATTGCCTGGCCGAGGGTTTCGACCACGCGGTCCACCTGTTGCTCGTCAATCACCAGCGGCGGCGAGATAGCGATGACGTCGCCGCTCAGGGCCCGCACGATCACGCCCGCCTGCAGGCACCGTTCGAAGACCCGCCGGGCCACGCCGGCCGACGGCGGATGGTGCTCCTTGGTGCTGCGGTCCTTGACCAGCTCGACCCCGCCCAGCAGGCCGAGTCCGCGAACGTCCCCGACCAGCGGATGGGAACGCAGCGAGGCCAGCCGCTCCTGGAGGTGCCCTCCGATCTCGGCGGCACGGGCGACAAGGTCCTCGCGCTCGATGATCTCAAGGTTGCGCAGCGCCACGGCGCAGGCGGTGGGGTGGCCGCTGTAGGTAAAGCCGTGGGGGAATATCGAGCCCAGCCGGCGGAGGGTCTGGTGGATCTCGGTGGTCAGCATCACCCCTGACAGGGGCACGTAGCCGCTGGTGACGCCCTTGGCGAACACCATCAGGTCGGGCGCCACGCCCCAGTGTTCCATCCCGAACCAGCGCCCGGTGCGGCCAAAGCCGGTGATGACCTCGTCCGCGATCAGCAGCACCTGGTGCCGATCGCAGACGTCCCGCACCTGGGGCAGGTAGTCGGGAGGTGGCACGATCAGACCGCCGGCTCCCTGGACCGGCTCCGCCACCACCGCCGCCACCGTCTCCGGCCCGGCCTCGAGGATCACCCGTTCCAGCTCGCGGGCATAGGCGACACCCGCGCTGACCCGATCGGGGCCGGGTTGGTATCGGTACGGGTCGGGGGACGGAGCATGGAGGAATCCGGGTGCCAGCGGTCCCACTCCCTCCCAGAAGACGGGAAGCCCGGTGGCGCTGGTAGCGCCGTAGGTGAGGCCATGGTAGTCCCGCATCCTGGAGACGATCTTCACCTTCTCCGGCTGGCCCTTAATTCGCCAGTAGAGGCGGGCCACCTTGTAGGCGGTGTCGTTGGCCTCGGCCCCTCCCGAGGCGAAGAACGTGACCTGGAGGTCGCCCGGAGCGAGCCTGGCCAGGCGCTCGGCCAGGCGCACCCCGGCGGCGTGTCCGAACCCACCATATGCAGAGCTGAAGGCCAGAGCCTCCATCTGCTCGGCCGCGGCCCGCGCCAACTCGCCGCGTCCATAGCCCACGTTGACGTTCCAGAGCGCGGCCATGGCGTCGATGTACTCGCGGCCCTCGATGTCGAACAGCAGCGCCCCACGGCCGTGGTCGAACAGCATCTGAGGTGCCGTGGGCGGCGCGGCTAAATCTCCCTGCGGGTGCAGCCAATGCGTGCGGTCCAGCTCGTAGAGCCGGCTCACCTCGTCCGTCGCCAGGGTTCTGGTCTCCACCTCTCGATTATCGAGCTCTGGCTGCCCCTGCCCCGGGCCGGACTCGAGTTCCGACCCGGCCAGTTCGCATGGGTGACCGTGCGCCAGTCGTCCTTCGGCCTGGGCGGGCAGCACTTGTTCTCGTTCGCCTCGCCCCCGGTGGGAGGCGGCCGGAGGGCGTGTCTGGCTGACGATTGCCCGCGGGGAGACGGGTCCGGATCGGTGGCACGGATCGAGCCCGGAACGAGGTTCTCCTGGATGCCCCCGACGGCCACTTCTCGATCGACCGTGCCCAGGCCCCGCGGCCATGTGTTCATCGCCGGCGAGGTCGGGATCACACCCCCCTCTACAGGATGATCGCGGCCATGTGGGTGCGCCGGGACCTGCGTCCGGCGATCCTCTTTTACGCTAGCCCGGACTGGAAAGGCATCGTCTTCACGCGAGCAGCTGGAGGCCCTGCGTCGCTACGCCCGCCATGCTCTTCCGCCATCAGCCCGATGGCTACGGCTCCTTCGAGTACTTCGTGTGCGCCTCGGAGCGGATGATGGACGAGGTCAAAAGCCTGCCCTCAATCGGCGTCCTCCGGCCCGGATCCACTCCGAGCGGCAGCACGGGCTTGAGCTGCTGGGCCTGGTGCGCATTGGCGGTCGCGATCCGGTGGGCCAGCGTCAGGGCGGCCATGCTGTCCGCCGCCATGTACCGTGGAGCCGAACCACCGCCCCTCGCCCTCCCCCTGGTGGCCCCGGCGACGGTTGCCGTCCGGTCTTGCACCGGGGCGACGCGGGCAACGAAGTGGCTCAGCGCATGCTGGGAGGGACCCAGGCCACCGACGCGGCCCCCGCCGCGGCCGCAGGCTCCCGTTGCGCCGCAGCTCATGTGGCAGCTCCACCCTGGCGTTGGGGTTTCAGATTCAACACGTGCATCCTGCCTGGACAGGTCTCGGTCGGCAGCTCGCGGCCTACGACAGCCACCTCCGTGCCGCGCAAGTGGACTCCGCCGCCCGACCCTCGGCGACGCTCGGCCGTTGGCGGCTCAGAGCTCCGCTGCGGAGCCCTGCTCCAGGTACTGGATCAACATGCGCGCGAACACGTCGTAGCTTCTGAGCACGTCCACGTCGCGGTCGAGCAGCCACTGCAGCTGCAGTCCGTCCATGACCGCCACCACGATCGGCGCGATCGCCTCCAGGTCGGCATCGCAGCGCACCTCTCCCGACTCCTGGCCACGCCGCAGGTTACGCTCGATCCGGGCCCGTATCTGCCGATAGCGGTCGACGAAGTAATCGTGCGCAGGGTGGTCATCAGCCAGCGCCTCGCTGGTCAGCACGGTGAAGAAGCGGACGATCTCGGGGCTGGCTTGGTTGTGCGCCACGAGCCCGCCGAGGGCACGGATCAGATCGATCCCTTCGCGGGTGCGCAGCGACGAGGCCAGCCGACCGTCCTCCGTATCCCGCTGCCGGAGGACAGCCAGTAAGAGCTCAGTCTTGGAGGGGAAGTGGTGGAGAACTCCTGGTTGGCTCAACTCGACGGCGTCAGCGATGGAGGCCAGCGAGGTGCCGCGAAAGCCGCGGCGAGCGAACAGCTCTCGCGCCGTCTGCAGGATGGCGATGCGGCTCCCGTCGCCGCGGCCGGCCCCGGTCCCCGTCCGGCCACGGCGCCGGCCGTTCTTCACCGTCCCCGCGCCCTCCGGGCCCCCTTCCCGTCCGTGATCAGGATCCATCTGGGACCTCGCCGGCCCACGGCCGGTGCTCACCGTCAGGTACACAATCTACCGTCTCCATCTGAACCGATCGCGCCGAACCGGGTCACGCGGTACGGCCAGTCCAGATACGGCGCTCGAGTGCGAGCGGGTCCTCGACCAGCACCGGACTGCGGTCGAAGGCCATGGTTGCCCTCACCGGCGGGGTGTACCGTGCCCACCCTGGTGAGCCGCTGGCGACGAAGGCCACCCAAGCGGCGTGCATTCGGGTCGCCAGCTCCTGGGGCGGGCACGGTCCAGTGGCGGCCTCCACCCCTTCGGCGTCGAGCACGTCAAATACGAACGGGATATCGAGGCAGTGGATGGACAGGCCCCGGAAGGCCTCGGCAGCCGATGGCCAGCGGAACTCGTAGGCGTAGGTGGGCGCGCCAGAGGTCGAGACGGCGTCGGCCAGTTCGGCCGCCGGCACCCGGAACGTGACATCCGTCAGCGCCTGGCCGACCAGGTCACCGGGCGGAGCCCCGAGGTGGCGCTGCACCATTGCGGCGATGTCGGAGGCCGATAAACCCATTGCGGCCAGCAGCCGGTTGGCCCCCGCCCAGTCGAGTCGCTGCCTGCCCGGCGGGGCCATGTTGAACTCGTGGGCGGTGGTGCCGACCAGCACCGGTCGTCCCCGGGCCGCCCCAGCCGCGATCGCCAAGGCTGGCGCCTCCGGGAGCGCGCTGCCGTCCACCACCGGTGCCCAGGGCAACCCTCGGTGACGTAGTCTCTGGGCCATATCCTCGTCATCCTGGCCGTGCAGGCCAGGGGTGAGCTCGGCCTGTGCCGCCAGGAGCCGGTCCAGGGGCACGGCCTCCATCTCCGCCCGTCGCGGCCGGACGCCCAGACAGGCCGCCAGCCGGCGGCCCGTCTCGGCGGCGTCCTCCAGCGTGAGGGTGAACTGGGCGGCCCCGCTCATGCAGATCGCGGCTCGGAACAGGTCGCGGGCGCGCGGCACCGCCAGCAAGGTGGCGCAGGCACCACCACCGGCCGACTGGCCAGCGATGGTCACCCGCGCCGGGTCTCCGCCGAAGGCGGGGATGTTCTCCTGGATCCACTCTAGGGCGGCGATCCAGTCGAGGAGGCCGCGATTGGCGGGAGCGTCGTCCAGGACCGCGAAGCCCTCCGCCCCCAGGCGGTAGTTGACGCTGACCAGGACCACGCCGTCGCGGGCGAAGCGGGAGCCTCGGTACCAGGGACTGGCGTTGCAGCCGCCGAAGAAGCCGCCGCCGTGGATCCAGACCAGCACCGGCAGCCGGGCCGAACCCAGGTCTGGCGTGTATACGTTGAGGTTGAGGCAGTTCTCGCCAGGGATGATGGGCTCGGGGATCACGGTCACCCCACGGTCGGGCTGAAGGGCAGTGGCGCCGTAGCTGAGAGCGTCCTTGATCCCGTCCCAGCCAGGATGGGGGAGTGGTGGACCGAACCGCCCGGCGACCGCCGGGTTCTGCGCGAAGGGTACGCCCAGGAACCGATAGCCGAACTCGTCAATGGCGCCGCGGAGCCGGCCCTGGCGGACCTCGACCACCGGGAGGCTAGCGGAGGTCACTGAACAGGCCTCAGGTGGAGGAGGACCACCTCGTCCTCGATCCCGGTCGGACCTGGCAGTTGGTAGGGATCGCTGGTCGACGGCCAGCCGACGACCTTGGAAGTGCTCCACTCGGCAAAGCCGACGTTGTAGAAGATGGGGACCAGCGGGACCTGCTGGACCATGATCTGCTCGATACCGTCTAGTGCCTGCTGGCGCTGGGCCGGGTTGGTGGCATTCGCCCACTCAGACAGCAGTCGGTCGGCCTCGGGACTCATGAACCGCTCCTGGTCCCCGATCGCCGTCTTGCCGACGGGTGCCGAGAGCGAACTGTCCAGAACCGACACGAAGGAGGTGTAGGGGTCGACGACCTCGGGCGCGTTGCCGGCGCAGGCGCTGGCCTGGAACTGGCCGGAATCGGTCTGGGAGACCCAGCTGGTGACCGACTCCCCTTGCACGGTGGCCTCCACGCCGATCGCCTTCAGCTGCTGAGCGATTTCCTGGAAGTCGGCCATCACGTCGGTGTAGGGGGTGGGTCCGATGATCGTCACTTGAAAGGGCTTGCCGTTGGGCTCCAGCAGGCTACCGTCGGCAGTCCGGGTGAAGCCGGCCGACTGAAGCAGCCGGACCGCTGCCGCGTCATTGGTGCGGTAGCGCAATGAGCGGTATTGGGGGGCCAGCAGCGAATCCTGAATGGGCAGCACGAGCCCGGTGGGCGAGAGCGCTGGCGGTTGCTCGCCGAACTCTCCCGCATCGCTGATCGCCTTGCGGTCCAGGGCCATGCTCAGGGCCTGGCGGACGCTCGGCAGGTTGAACGGGTAGGTGGCATCGTTGAAGCACAGATAGGCGGTCCGCAGTGGAGGGAAGGCGTAGTGGTTGGTCGATGGATCCTTCGAGGCCCACACCTGCTGGATGTGGGGCACGAAGTTGCCTGCCCAATCCAGCCGACCCTGCTCCAGCGCCAGGTTGGCGCTGGTGTTCGAGTCGAAGACCGGGAATTCCAGCGCCGCCACCTTTGGCAGGCCCGCCTGCCAGTAATGGGGATTCCGCTTCATGTCGATGCCCTGCGGGGTGATTGAGGTAACCAGGTAGGGTCCGGTCCCCACCGGGTGGGAGTCGGCATAGGCGGCCGGGTTGCCGACCGAGGCCCAGATGTGCTGGGGCACGATCGGGGTGGCGCCGGCAATGTCGTAGAGCTGCACGTACGCAGGCGAGCTGAAGGTCATCACCACCTGGTGGGGACCCTGGGCGGTGATCGAGTCGAAGGTGATGCCGGTGGTGTTGATGGCCGGGTACCGCTTCAGCAAGTCGAAGGTGAAGACCACATCGGCGCTGGTGAAGGGCGCGCCGTCGCTCCAGTGCACCCCGCTGCGCAGCCTGAAGGTGAGCGTCCGGTCGCCGTTGGAGAAGCTATAGGAGGTGGCCAGCCAGGGATAGGTGACCCCCGGCTTCTCGAGGTCGTACTGGATCAGGGGTTCGTAGACCGCTCCCACGGCGCCGAGCAGGACTGCCGGCCCGGTGGTCAGGAAGGGATTGAAGTTATCCGGGATGGGGCCAGTTGGGGAGGCCTCCACGTAGAGGGTGACGGCCTTGCCCTGGCCGGAACTCGCTGCCTGCTGGCCGGAGCTGCAGGCGACCACCACCAGGGCCACCCCGACGGCGGCCGCCACCGTCCGGAACCTCCCTTGCTTCCTGACGCGTGTCATCAGAGCCCTCCTGTCAGAACCACGGCTTGGGATGGATCTCCCGGCCCGCGCAGCCCGTTGGTGCCTCCGCGTTCATGCAGCCAGCAGGCCGCCCAGCGGCCCGGACCGAGCGCCAGTTCCGGTGGCCGCTGCTCGCGGCAGCGAGCCATGACCAAGGGGCAACGCGATGCGAAGGGGCAGCCCTTGTCTTTGCGTCCCATCTCGCCACCGGCCCGCTGGGGGAGCGGCTCCGGGGCACCGCTCCGACCCTCAGGGGCGGCTGCGATCAAGAGCCGGGTGTAGGGGTGCCCAGGGCGGGCCACGAGTTCCTCTGCCGGGCCGAGCTCGACCATCCGGCCCGCGTACATCACCCCTACCGTGTCGGCGAAGTAACGGGCGGAGGCGATGTCGTGGGTGATGTAGAGCACCGCCAGCCGCTGCTCTGCAGCCAGCCCCTGGAGCAGGTTGAGGATCCCCAGCCGGATGGACACGTCCAGCATCGAGACTGGCTCGTCGGCCAACAGCACCCGAGGGCCGGCGGCCAGCGCCGCCGCAATCGCCACCCGCTGGCGCTGACCGCCCGACAGCTGGTGGGGAAGCTTGTCCAGGAACTGGTCGACCGGCTCCAGGCTCACCCGGCGCAGCATCTCCGCGGCCGCGGCCACCACCTGCCGCCGGGAGGCCTGACCGTGGATCAGGAGTGGCCGGGCCAGGTGGTGGCGGACGGTGTGGACCGGGTTGAGTGAGGCGAAGGGGTCCTGGAAGACCACTTGCACGTGGCGGCGGTGGGCACGGGCTCGCCGCGGCTCTGCCCGCTTCCCGTCCAGCAGCACCTGGCCGCTGTCCGGCCGCTCCAGGAAGGCGAGCAGCCGGGCCATGGTCGACTTCCCGGACCCGCTCTCCCCGACCAGGGCCAGGACCCGGGCCGGGGCCAGGGCCAGTGAGACGCCGTCCACCGCCCGCAGCCAGCGGCGCCGGGGGCCGACCCGCAGCACCCCGCCCCGGAGCGGGAAGTCCTTCACCAGCGAACGCGCCTCCAGCACCGGACCGTCGGCGGCGCTCACGTGGCGGTGACCTCCGGCGCCTCCACCGGCTGCCAGCAGGAGACCAGGTGGCCGCTCCCGCCGGCGGTCAGCGGGACCGGAAGGGGCAGCCGGGGGTGATCCGGCGCAGGTCGGGCGGCATCCCGGGGATGCCGTCCAGCACCCGGCGGGGGCCGTGCAGCGAGGGGAACGAATGCAGCAGCCCGGCCGTGTAGGGATGGGCGGGCCGGCGGGCGACCTCCTCCGCCGGCGCCCGCTCCACGATCCGGCCGGCATATATGACCAGGATGGTGTCGGCGATCTCCAGCAGTAGCGAGAGGTCGTGGGTAATGAAGAGGACGGCGAAGCCGAGCCGGCGGCGCAGGGTGGTGATCTGGTCCAGGATCTCCCGCTGCACGACCACGTCCAGGGCAGTGGTGGGCTCGTCCATGACCACCACGTCGGGGTCGAGGGCGAGGGCCATGGCCAGCATCACCCGCTGGCGCATCCCGCCCGAGAGCTCGTGCGGGTAGGCGTCGAGCCAGCGGCGATCGACACCGACCTGGTCCAGCAGCTCTGCCGCCCGCCGCTCCAGCTGGCGCCGGCCGACGGAGCGGTCGTGGGCCCGGATCGTGTCCACCAGCTGGGCGCGGATGCGGAGCAGAGGGTTGAGGCTGGAGAGGGAGCCCTGCGGGACCACGGAGAGGCGGCGCCAGCGGAAGTGGCGCAGCGCCTCGCCGGACAGGCCCAGCACGTCCACCGTCTCGGCTGTCTCGGCGCCGCCCGCGGAGTGGAACAGGATCCGGCCGGCCGTCACCCGCCCTGGTGGCGAGACCAGGCCGGCCAGGGCCAGCGCCAGAGTGGTCTTGCCACACCCGCTCTCCCCGGCCAGGCCCAGCAGCTCCCCGCGGCGCAGTTCCAGATCGACGCCCTGGACGGCCTGTACTGCAGTGGGGTCGGAGCCGTACTCTACCCGCAAGCCCGACACTGCCAGGACCACCTCCGGCCCCAGCCGAGCCGGCTCGGCCCGGGCGGTCACCTCGATCCGGGGCGGGCGCTTCGAATCGCCGACCGCCCGCAGCCGGGGGTTGAGGCGTTCGTCGATCCCGAAGTTGAGCAGGCCGAGCGAGGTTGCCACCAGGGCGATGCAGAGTCCTGGGGGCACGTACCACCACCAGGCACCGATGGTGAAGGCCTCGGCGTTTTGAGCCCAGTAGAGCATGGAGCCCCAGCTCCAGCTGGAGACGCTGCCGATGCCCAGGAAGGCCAGCGAGGCCTCTGTCAGGATGGCGAAGATGGTGATCAGCAGGAAGCCGGAGACGATCACTGCCAGCTCGTTGGGTAGGATCTCGACCAGCACGATCCGGGCCGTCCCCTCGCCCCGGGCCGGGGCCGCCTTGACGAAGTCCCGCTCGCGCAGCGACAGCGTCTGAGCCCGCAGTACTCTGGCGCCGAAGGCCCAGCCGGTGACGCTGATCACCAGTGCGACGGAGAGCGGGCCCGCCCCCCGCAGGTAGCCGGCCAGCACGATCACCAGGGGCAGTGCAGGGATGACCAGGAAGACGTTGGAGAGCGCCGAGAGCAGCTCGTCCTCGAGGCCTCCCAGGTAGCCAGCGGTGACGCCCACCAGCACCGCCAGGGCGGTGGCGACAGCACCCGCCACCCCGCCCACCAGGAGCGTGGTCCTTGCCGCCACCAGCAGCTCGGAGAGCACGTCCTGGCCGGTCTGGGTGGTCCCCAGCAGGTGGGCCGGCGAGGGCGGCTGGAGCGTCTCTGGGGAGGTGGCCGAGGGGTCGTAGGGGGCGATCAGGGGGCCGACGACGGCCACCAGCACGAAGAAGCCGAGCAGCCCCATCCCGACCAGGACCTTGCCCGACGGGCGGCTCATGCCGATGCCCCCTGCCGAATGCGAGGGTCGAGCAGCACGTAGCCGACGTCGGCCAGCAGGTTGGCACAGAGCACGGCCAGAGTGATCACCAGGAAGATGCCCTGCATCAGCGGATAGTCCTCGCTGGAGACCGCGTTGAAGAGCACGAAGCCAATCCCCGGGTAGGAGAAGACGATCTCGGTCACGATCGCCCCGCCAACGATGAAGCCCAGCGAGAGTGCGAAGCCTGAGAGGTTGGGCA
>CADDZO010000128.1 GCA_902812395.1 bacterium
GCCCGGGTGGCGGCGCTGACGGCGCTACTGGCCCGCGTCAGCCGGCCCGGCCAGGGCGGCTACGCCATCCTGGACGATGTCACCGACCAGGCCCAGGACGGGTACGTGCGCCAGGTGCAGGTCACCGTCGGTGACAGCGTGGTCGTCCCCTGCGGAGGCGTGTTCCTGCCCTGCTCTCTGATCACATCCCGCCTGGTCCGTCTCGGCTTCCACGAGGACGTGGACGAGCCCAACCAGGACCTCGCCGTGGAGGTGGCCGGGATGTCCGACCGGGCCCTGGCCGCGCTGGTGGAGCGGGTCTTCCTGGACGGGCTGGGCGCCTCTCCTGGGTACCGCCTCACCTGGACGGGGCTGCACCAGAGCAGCCCTGCTCGGTTGCCCTACTGAGTCTTGGGCGTGCGCCGGCCTTGGGGCCGATGGTGAAGCGCCGGCCCGCAGGGCCGCTGATCGATGCCTGTGCTATCCGGTGACGGGTCCAGGCCAGGGGACACTCGCTGGCCGGATTGGCAGGGTTGCAAGAACCAAGCGGTCCGACCCTCAACCACTCGGAAGTGGGTGAGGGTGCCGACCGGGAATCCCGGCTTCCTTCGAAGGGCCGGGAAGGTGTCACAGGGCGCGGATGGGGTTGGTGAACCCCCCACCCTGCTCTTCGGGCAGCTCCGCCCAGACGTAGCGGTGTCGCTCCAGGTCGAGCGCGGCCCCGGCCGGGTGGACGCCGAGCGCGGTCCAGAGCCGGGCGCCGGGGCTGCATCGGACCCGGACCGGGGGACCGGGAGGGACGCAGTCGCCGATCTCCCAGCGCTGCCCGTCCCGCTCCACTGACAGCTCGGGCCGGGGTGCCCCGGCGGATCCCACCGCCACCCGGCCCTGGCGCAATCCCTCCAGCACTCCCTCGACCGTGAGGTGATCGGCCAGAACCCAGGTGGTGGGATGGCCCAGGTCCTCGGTGTTGCGCCCGCAGTGGCAATCGCTGCCGCCCAGCCCCACCAGGCGTCGGCCCAGATTCAGCTCCCTTGCCCAGGCGGCGCGCACCGCCAGGTTGCGCTCCCGGCTGGGCCCGTGCCAGACCTCGACTGCATCCACCGCGGCCTCGAACCCCGGTCCCCACTCCATCTGGGGTGCGGCCGGATGGGCGGCCACGGCCAGTGCACCGCTGCGGTGGACACGCTGGACCACGTCCTCAAGCTCCTCGGGGGTTCGCCAACGGAAGTCGGCCAGCTCCCGCACCCCGAGCACGGTCATGTGCCCGAACCGGTTGGTCACCTCCTCCCCCGGCACCAGGAGCAGGTCCTCCGGACACGCCCTCAAGTAGGGCAAGTGGCTCAGCGTGTTGTGCTCGGTCACGGCCAGGAAGTCGAGCCCGCGGCGGCGGGCCGCGGAGACTAGCTGGGCCAGGGTTCCCGGGGCGTCGGAGTGGTGGCTGTGGCTGTGGAGGTCGCCGGCATACCAGGCCCGACCGCGATCCCGTGGCGCCGACGGCGGTGGCGGCGGGCGGTGCGGGGGCGGTCCTTCCTCCTCGGCGGTGTCGACCGCCACCTCCACCTCGACCCCGAGCTCGGGGACCCGGGCCAGCCCCAGGATCACCTGCCAGGTCCCGGCCAGCAACGGCCCGGGCAGGTAGCCGGGGGTAGCCGAGCGGGCGGTGACCACGGCCGAGCGGCGGGAGCTCCCGCTCCAACCCCGAAATCCGGGAAAATCGCCGAAAGCCGCCCCGCGGTGGTCGACCAGGCCCAGGTCGATCACCGCCGGGCTTCCCGGCACCAGCTGGCCCGGATACCGATAGCTGATCTCGATCCGGCCCGTGCCCGGTGGCACCTCGAACGGCACCATGAGATAGGGCGAGACCTCGGCGTCGGCGGGACGGAGCAGGAGCGTTCGGCGAAGGCGGGCGCGCATCCCCTCACCCGAGCCAGCACCGGCACGGCACCGGCTCCCCCGGACGTGCTCGGCCGACGGGCCTCCGGCCGGTTCGTACCCGGCCACCATCCGCATCCCGGTACCGGTTCTCTGTCATCGCCGTCCCCATCTCCTGGTGTCCGACGCCTGCGTGGGATCGATCCGGCTGCCCGCCGGGGGGTGCGAGCGCTCCCGCCCAGCATGGCCGTCGCGCCAACGCGCTCCCGTCGAGAGCCGCGGCTGGGAGCGGCAACGAGGCGATCGCGAAGCAGCCGGATGGCCCCGGCCCGGACGAGCGACGCGGGCCGTGGCGGTGGGCCCCGGCAGGGCCTGCGGCCGAGCTGAGCTGGGCATCTGAGCTCGACACCATCGGCGTCGTGAGCGATCTCCGGGGAGGATCGACGGTCGGGGAGGCCTCCACGACCCCATCTTGTCCCGGATCGATCACGCCGCCGAGCCGGGGCGTCTCGTCGGTAGACAGCCGAGCGGGCGCGGGCTCTAGCGGGGTCTGGCTTCGGTGTCGAACGACGAGGGGTGCACAGCGATCGTGGCCGACCTGCCCCGCGCCCGCCTCAAGCGGGGGGCGCTACGCTGGGAGGTGGGGAGGTGACACCGATGGCGATGGTCTCCGTCAATCCCGCCACCGAGGAGGAGCTGGCCAGGTTCGAAGAGCACGCTCCGGAAGAGGTGGAGGCGGCGCTGGCCCGGGCCGAGGCCGTCCGGCCAGCCTGGCGGGACACGCCCGCCCGGCGTCGCTGCGAGCTGCTGGCTGAGCTGGCGGCGGCGTTGCGCCAGGAGCGTGACCGGCTCGCCCGGATGATCACGGTGGAGATGGGCAAGCCGCTAGCCGAGGCGGAGGCAGAGGTCGACAAGTGCGCGTGGACCGCCGATTGGTTTGCCGAGCACGCAGAGCCCATGCTGGCGCCGCGGTCCATGGAGAGTTCGGCCACACTCAGCTACGTCCGCTACCAGCCCCTGGGCGTGATCCTGGCCATCATGCCCTGGAACTTCCCGATCTGGCAGGTGCTGCGGGCCGGCATGCCCGCGGTCGCCGCCGGAAACGTCGTCCTGCTCAAGCACGCTCCCAACGTCCCCCAGGCGGCGCTGGCGGTGGAGGAGCTGTTCAGGAGAGCCGGCTTCCCGGAGGGAGTGTTCCAGACCCTGCTGGTGAGCCCTGAGGTGGCGCAGGAGGTCCTGCGCGACCGACGGGTGGCAGGGGTGACACTGACCGGTTCAGATCGGGCCGGGGCTCAGGTGGCGGCGGTGGCCGGAGCCTCGCTCAAGAAGTCGGTCATGGAGCTGGGCGGCTCCGATCCCTTCATCGTGCTCGCGGATGCGGACGTGGCCGAGGCGGCCAGGGTCGCCTGCCGAGCCCGCAATCAGAACAACGGCCAGAGCTGTATCGCCGCCAAGCGCTTCATCGTCGCCGAGCCGGTGGCGGACGAGTTCGAGCGCCGGCTGGTAGGGGCGGTGTCGGCGCTGCGGGTGGGTGATCCGCTGCGCCGCGACACCGACCTGGGGCCCCTGGCGCGCGCCGACCTGCGCGACAACCTCGATCGCCAGGTGCGAGCCTCGCTGGCGGCGGGGGCGGAGGCCGCGGTGGGTGGCCGATCCCGAGACGGCCGAGGCTACTTCTACGAACCCACCGTGCTCCTCCATGTCACTAGTCAGATGCCGGTCTTCCGCGAGGAGACGTTCGGCCCGGTGGCGGCGGTGGTCCGGGTCCGGGACGAAGCGGAGGCGGTGGCTGCCGCCAACGACACCGACTACGGCCTCGGCGCCAGCGTCTGGACGGCGGACGTGGAGCGCGGCCAGCGCCTGGCGGAGCGCCTTGAGGCGGGCCAGGTCTTCGTCAACGGGATGGTCGCCTCCGATGCCAGGCTCCCGTTCGGTGGGGTCAAGCGTTCGGGCTGGGGCCGCGAGCTCTCGGAGTTCGGTCTGCACGAGTTCACCAACATCCAGACCGTGTGGGTGGGACCGGCCCGCTGAGCCGCTCAGTCGGGAGGGATCAGCCAGCTGTCGTCGCAGTCGAGTTGGACGACCACCGCTGAGCCGTGGGTGGCCAGCGCGGCTGCGTAATGGGGCCCAGCATCCAGCGCCTGCACCGTGAACCCCTCGACGGGACCGGGCAGATGCCCAAGCTCCCCCAGCCGGCCGGGGTCGAGGCCGACCGCCTTGGCGTAGGCGGCGCGCTGGGTCCGGGCGGCGAAGAGGGCGCGCAGCCGGGCCTCCCCCGCCAATCCCTGCACCGCCGCAGCCTCCGGGGCCGAGATCGGAGCCCGGGCCGGCGGCGGGTGGAGCAGCTCGACGTCGATGCCCAGGTCCCGTCCCCGGGTCATCGCCACCAGGGCCAGTGCCCCCGAGCGGGAGATGGCGAAACGGAAGTCGCTTGGGGCCTGGCGGAGCCGGGGCCGGCCGCTCGGCTCGGTGACGAGGCGGAGGCGTCGGGGCGCGACCTCGAGGTAGCGGCCCAGCAGCCAGCGCAGCCACCCCCGGGAGGCGGCGAAGCGGTCGCTCTCCCACTGAAAGCGAAAGCCCAGCGCAATCGCCCGCTCCTCCGGGGAGATGGCGTCGCGCAGCCGCTGCAACCGGGCCGGGGACACGTCCAGCGGCGCTCGCCAGACGTGGACCTCGCCCGCGGCCAGGCGCGGCCAGACCGGGGTCTCGCTCACGACTCGGCGGGGGCCTGCCCCGCCCGCTGCTGACGGAACCTTCCCTTCGAGGACACTCGCTGGAGCAAGGCTACCGGGCGCCAGATGTGACGACCAGACCAGCGCGATCAGCTCCCACTCCCGGGCCGACAGGCCGGCTCGCCGGCCCCGCTGCCAGGCCCACGGCGAGGCGAGCTCCTCGTCGTCCTGCTCCTGGAGGGCGTACTCGGCTGCCCGCTCGCCGTCCATGGTTGCTCCTTGAGCTCGGCCACGATCAGACGGTTGGAACGGAGCCGGCGTCGGCAGGCAACCACCGCCGCCGCGGCTAGGCTGACGCCCGTTCGGCCCGTCCTCAGGCCGCCGCCAGGCGGGCGAACCCATCCAGTCGCGCCGCCACGCCGGCCATGTCCCGGGCACGGGCAGCTCCGCCGATGGCGATCGCCAGGCGGAAGCGGGGCCGTGGCCAGGTCGCCCTCGTTCACGGCCAGATCGGCCAGACCCCCGACCGCCCAGGCCACCGCCCACTCGTCGCCGAGTTCCCGCGCCAGCTCGGCACTATGCTCCAGATAGTCGTGGGCCTCGTGGGTCCGCCCCTGTGCCATCACCACCAGGCCGGCACCGGTCAGGGTTCGTTGCAGCCCTCGTCGATCACCCGCCCGACGCTGCCGCTCCAGGGCGCACTCCAGGTGAGAACGTTGCACACTCCAGCTCACCGCTGGCGGCGAGGACCAGGCCCAGCCTGCGCTCGGCCAGGCCGGCGCCGGTGTCGTCTGCCCGTCGCCGGCAGACCTCGAAGACCTCCTCCAGCAGCTCTCGAGCGCGGCTGGCATGGCCCTGGTCTGCCAGGACGCAGCCCAGCACACGCAGCGCTCGAGCCCGGGCCGGGAGTCCGGCCCTGGCCGGGCCAGGGCCCGCTCCAGCAGTGCCGGGCCTCGGCCAGGGCACCGGCTGTACGCAGCTACCAGGCGACCCCGGAGACGGCGCGCAGGGCCCCCTTGGGGTCGTGCTCCGGGAATCACTCCAGCGCCGTCCGGAGGTGCGGCGGGACCGCCTCCATCCGATGCGCCCACTCACCCCAGCCTTCCCGGACCTCATCGGTGGCGCCGGCCAGGGCGGCAAAGTACCGGGCATGGCGGGCGCGCAGCAGATCCTGCTCGCCGGCTGCGACCAGCCTCTCACGACCGTACTGGGCGTCGAGCGGAGGCAGTAGCGGATCTCGCCCTCTCCTCCACGGTCGCGACGAGCAGCGTCCGGGCGAGATGGTCGCAGGCCACGGCCAGGCGCTCACCGCCGTCCCGCACCAGGAGCGGACGGCGCATCCGCGGCTCCCGGGCCAGGCGCTCGGGCGAGGCCCCGTCCGGGAGGCCGAGGCGGGCTCCAGCCCGGCCTCCCCCTGGGCCCGGCAGGTCGGAAAACGTGATCCAGAGCATCCGGTCAGCGTGCGCGACCTACGGCGACCAGGGCCAGGGCGAGCCGCGTCTTGCCCACACCTCCTGCACATCGTGACCGGCCGGTGGCCGGCAACGACCTCTACCAGCTGGGCCAGCTCCTGTTCCCACGCGGACCAGATCGGTGAGCGAGGCCGTGAGTAACGGAGACTCCTCTGCCACAACCGATGTTCGATCCCGCAAGCCAGCGGCTGCATTGTCATAAGTTGCCAAGTGGCAGATGCCAACCCCCGAATACATGTCAGCCCGGCTCCGCTACCACCGTCACCATCCTCGGTGCCCGGGCCAGGCGCCCGGACGGATCGGGTGACCTGTCACCCCGCCCTGGCCCTGACGCGAAGCCGGGAACGGTGCGGTCGGCTGGAGGAAAGTGGTCTCGAGGCGGCCTGCAATCGCTCTCGGTGTGCCCCCGGGCTGAGGCCGCATGGGGTCTCTAGGCCATCCGGACGGGATCCTGGCCAGCTATCGGGAGGCGCTGCGCCGCCGCCGTCTCCGGACGGCCGGGGTCGGGGCGGGGTCGGACACTTGGGAGTCCGACCCCGGCTGCGAGGTGGGGGCGGCCAGGGCCGCTTTGACCACATCCGCCTCATCCGGGCAGACATCGTGCTCTCCGGCCCCAGGATCGACGTCGTCGCCTGACGCAGACCGCTCCGCCGTCGAGGGTGGGGCGTCGACTGGGACCGACTCTGCGTCACCCTGACGCGAGGCCACCAGGTCGGCGCGAAGCCGATCCAGGATCCGCTCCAGGTCCGTCCCGTCCTCCGGGTAGCCGGCCAGCGCCATCCGCACCGCGCGGCGGAGGCTGGTGGCGGCATTGGCACAGAGCTGCTCGGCTGCTTCCCTCAGGTCGCGAACCGGCTCCTCGGGAAGGACCAGCAGACGCTCCGACGCTTGAGGCGCGCAGATCGCTTCGAAGTGGGAAAGGTTGGCCTCGAGGAGCTGGTCGAGCATTGCCATCTCCTTCCCGGTCGCGTCGTCGACGGATAGCAACGCCACCGTCAGCGGCCGCCGGTAGTGCACTGCCCGGGCCAGCTCCCACGCCGCCCGTGCCCATCCGGGTGGAGGTGCCCCAGCTGCGGTCGCCGCCACCCCGTCGCTGGGACCCGGCTCCGGGCGCTGGCCGTCAGAGGCGATGGCGTTGGCGATCACTCCGGAGACGCCGTCGGCGAGCCCGGCCGAGACCACCAGAACCACCACCGCCACCACCACCTGGACCCACAGTGTGCCGGCGGCAGCTCCGCCACCGAGTAGCTCGCCGGGGCTCTGCACGGGCGCCGCCGATCCCGCCGCCACCGCTGTCTGCACCAGATCGGAGGTGGTGAAGATCACCGCCCCCAGTGCCGCCGCCGCCAGTCCGAAGGTGAGCCGGGTGCGGAGTGTGGCCACGATCACCAGTCCGAGCAGGAGCGTGAACAGGGCCGCGATCAGGGCGGGGAAGAGGATCGCGGCCAGCGCGCCCGCGGCGAGGGCCCAGCCCAGGAGCGCCATCACCTGGGTCCTGACCCCGCTTCGCCTCGGGATCGGGATGCGGGGCGTTTGCCGTGTCCTGCTCACGCCGTCTCGGACCTAGGGCGCCAAACCTGCCAGCACACCCCGGCCACCATCAGCAGGGCGGCGAGCACGGCCAGGACCTTGATGGCTGCCAGTGCCGGCAGGTATGGAGAGGGGAGCTCCAGCGGGCTCACCTGTCCGGCATCCGAGACGGAGACCGCGTCTCCGGCCAGGCGGCCGGCAAGGGCCTGGCTGGCCATCAGCACGGCTTGGGGGCCGGGACCTCCGACCCAGAGCAGGGCATGGCCGCCGGGCATCGCCACCTCCTCCACCGTTCCGCTCCCCTCGTCGGCCGGGTGGAGGCCAAGCGCAGTCAGCGTCCGGACCTGGTCCTGCGAGCCCACCACCAGCAGGCTGTGGCTGGCCAGCGCGGCCGGCGCGACTTCCTCTGGGTAGAGGACGGCAAGGGTGGGCAGGATCGGGGAACGGGCACCCAGAGCGGCCATGGTCCGGGCGGCCGCAGTCAGCGTGGCCTGGCTGCGGTCGCCGAGAAGGACGGCCAGCCCGGCCGGGTCGTCGAAGAGCGGGTGGGGTAGGTCGCCCAGGTCGGTCTCGGCAGGCTGGCCGGGCAAGCGAAGCCGGGCGCCTAGCAGGCGGAACCGGCTCGCCACCGGGCCGGCTGGCATCGAGACGCTGAGGGTGAGCGCGTCTTGTCCTGCCTCGAGGAGACTGGCGGGAAGGGGCAACCGGACGGTGCCACCGGCGGGCAGCTGCGCCGCGCCGGCGCCGCGCCCGTCCACCATGAGCTGAAGGCGTGACCCAGGCGGGGCCTCCGCGCGGAGCTCGAGCAGGGCGTCGGCCTGCGGCTCGACTGGGGGCACCTGGATCGGCAGGGTGAGGGCGGCGCTGTCGCCGCCGAGCTCGACCCCGCCCGCCGGCAGCGACAGGGCAACGGTGGCGCCGGGGCCCGGACCGAGGGTGGAGGAGATGGGGCCCGCCTGGGGTGGGACCAGGGCGTAGGAGCCGGTCAGCGGGGCCACGCCGCTGGCCAGCGCCACCGCTGCCCCCATCACGGCCTGGTCGGTGGCGCCCGTAGCTAGCACCAGAGGACTCTCATGGTCCCAGGGAGAGGTCACGGCAGCGAGCACCCCCTGATCCCCAGCCGGACGGCCGTTCGGCGTCAACCAACCGTCGCCGCCGGGACGAAGGCCGGCCGCCTCCAGGATTTGGGCGGCGCCGGGCAGCCTGGACCAGCCTCCCACCAGCACGCCCGGGCTCCCGCCCGTCTCTAGCCAGGCCAGCTGATCCTGGGTGACCACGTCCGGGGCAATCGACTGGCCGATGCTGCGACGGCCCAGGTCGTCCGCCACCAGCAGCAGCGCAGTCACCTCAGCTCGGTCCGGCTGGCCGGGCAGGAGCAGGCCCAGCTGGGCGGTCGAAGCCGGTGCCGGCTGCACCAGCGGAAAGGGGTAGGTGGCCAGTCCCTGCCAGGCCAGCCGGTACTGGAGGAAGCTCTGGTCGCCGACGCTGGCCTGGGCAGGCCCCGACCCCTGGGCCACCATGTCAAAGCGGAGCGCCAGCAGGTTCGGGCCGCTCTCCAATGCCCCCGGCGGTATCGGAAGCGCGATCGGGGCGCCGGTGTCCGTGCCCTGGAGCGGCAGAACCGCCACCGACTGCTGGCCGACCCACACCGTGAGGCTGGATCCCGGAGCGAGCGGGCCATGGGTGAGGACCAGCTGAAGCATGCCGCCGGTGCCGACCAGGGGTGCGGGCGGGGGCGGGAACACGACAGCTACCGTGGCCGAAGGCCCAAATACGGTCTGGGTGGGGACCCCGAGCGCCCGAAGGGTATAGGTGGCCACCAGGGGCGCCGGAGCTGCGCCGACCGTCGCCGTGGACGCCACCAGAGCCAGCGCCACCAGCGCCGTTGCACCTGAGTTGCGCAGGATCCCAACCATCCAGGGCGTCACCGCCCGTTCCCCACAACCATCGTTCTGCGGCCAGGCCCGACCGCAGGGAGCAATGGTGAGGCGGCGGCAACCGAGATGTCAAGTGCCGGCGGCCGCGGTTAGGCTCCTGGCGGGCCTGGCGCATGTAGACCCTGGATCGGCTGTTCGGTCGCCTACGACTCCGCCCTCCAGCGCGGTGGTGGCAGGTTCGTCACCTTCGACCGCATCTTCCCGGCCAGCTCGGCCCGTCGGGGTGGTTCCGCGGTCGGTCCGTCACCTTGACCGGCCTTCAGCGGCCAATCGGTGCGTTCCCGGCCTTCCAGGGTCTGCCGGTCGTCCACCGACAGCGGCGCCGTCCCCCGCGTGTGGCGCTATCGGCAACGGCCGTAGCCGATGATCGGTTCGGGGTGCTTGGCGGAGCCGGTCGACCGTTAGCGTCCAGGGACGTGGTGTACGAGCCTCGGGTCGAGGTGCCCAGGTAGCGGACGACCATCGATCATCCTGACGGCCATCGATCATCCTTTGGAGATCTCACCCACACAAAGGAGAGGGCCGATGGCCAAGACCAGTATGGACGGCGATGTCGTCGCCTGGCTGCGCGAGCAGCTGCAGATTGCGCACCCCGACCTGCTGCG
>CADDZO010000129.1 GCA_902812395.1 bacterium
GCTCGGCTCCAAGACCGTCTGGCGCGGCGGACGGCTGTTGGTTGCCGAGCGGTTCTTCCCCAGTTCCAAGACGTGCTCTGGCTGCGGGACGGTGAAAGCCAAGGCTGGCCGAGCGCATCTTCCGCTGTGAGGGCTGCGGCCTGGTCATCGACCGGGACGTGAACGCTGCGAAGAACCTTCTTGAGCTCGCCGTCAGTGGCAGAGGGGCCTGTGGAGCCGAGGTAAGACCCAGCAGTGCTGGGCACACGGCGATGAAGCAGGAGGGGACCCCACGAAGCAGGCTTCGTGGGGTCCCCAAGCAGGAACCCGGTACCGCGCAAGCGGGTAAGACCGGGACCGCCACCGGGCAACCGGTGGCTGCGGGTCGGCTGGCTAATGCTCACTGATCCGCAACGGCCGACGGACTCATGTGCCGGCCGTCGATGGGAGGCAATCGATCTCGCTGCGCACGGGCCGAAGCCGTCGTCGGCTTTCGACTGGGCGACGCGCTTCGGCCTGGTCGGCATTTGTGCCCGAGACATCCGGAAGAGAAGACCGTGGTTGCTGACCACGGTATCGGTGAGCTGAGCCGACCGTCGGCGCCGATCGTGGTCAGCGTGGCGACCTGCGGTTCAGCAAGTCGCGATGGGATTCCAGGATGGTCGTCATTGCCCAACTAACTTGTACCCGGACGGCACTTCTGGGTGCAGTTGGCGGATGCGGGCCTGGCAGCCATCGATCCCCTGCGGTGCGACCTGGCTCCGATCTACGGACGCCGGCGAAAGCGCGCTCGCGGCTGGAGAAAGCCCGTCAAGGCGTGGTGATGGCCCCCTCCGAGGCTGACTGGACCTGGGCCGCGTACTTGGCCATGACGCCGGAGCGGTAGCGAGGTGGGGGCGGGGACCATCCCCGCAGGCGAGCGTCCAGGTCGACCCCTTCGACGTCGAGCCGACGAGCTGCGACGTCGACCGTGACCAGGTCGCCATCGCGCAGCGCTGCCAGCGGTCCTCCGACCGCCGCTTCCGGTGCCACGTGCCCGATCATGAGCCCTCGGGTGGCGCCGGAGAAGCGGCCGTCGGTGACCAGGCACACGCTCTCTCCCAACCCCTGGCCGACCAGGGCCGCGGTGACCTGGAGCATCTCCCGCATCCCTGGCCCGCCCTTCGGCCCCTCGTAGCGGATCACGACCGTGTCTCCTGCCTGCACGCGGCGGTCCAGGACTGCCACCATCGCGTCCTCCTCCCGATCGAACACGCGGGCCGGACCGCGGTGCCGTGCGGGCGAATGGTGGGCGACCTTGATTACTGCCCCCTCCGGAGCCAGGTTGCCCTTGAGGATCACGAGCCCTCCCTCGGGGCTGAACGGGTCGGAGAGCGGCCGCACCACCTCCTGGCCGGGCTGCTCCTGGACCTTTTCGCACTCCTCCGCCAGCGTGCGCCCGGTCACGGTCAGAGCCGTACCGTCGATGTATCCGCCCTCGATCAGGCGCCTGGTGAGCAGTGCGATGCCGCCTGCGCGGTAGAGCTCGGGGGCAGCGAAGCGACCGGCCGGCTTCAGGTCGCAGAGCAGGGGGGTGCGTCGGGAGATCCGGTCGATGTCGTCGACGCTGAACTCGATCCCGACCTCGCGAGCGAGGGCGATCAGGTGGAGGACGGCGTTGGTGGAGCCTCCCGACGCGGCCACGGCTGCGGTCGCATTCTCGAAGGCAGTGCGGGTCAGGATCTGGGAGGGACGCAGGTCCGCCTCCAGCACGTTCCGCACCGCCCGGCCCAGCTGCCGGGTGGCCGGCTCCCTGGCCGGGTCGACTGCCGGCAGCGAGTTGTAGCCGACGGGGCTGAGCCCCAGGACCTCCATGACCATCGACATGGTGTTGGCGGTGTATTGGCCGCCGCAGGCCCCGGGCCCGGGGCAGGCGGCCACCTCCAGCTCGCGCAGTTCAGCGGCGGTCAGGCGCCCGGCGCTGACCCCCCCGATCGCCTCGAAGACCTCGCCCACCGCGACCTCGCGCCCCCGCCAGCTCCCGGCCAGGATCGAGCCCGAGTAGACCAGAACTCCGGGCCGGTCGAGCCGGGCCAGTGCCATGGCCATTGCCGGGATGGTCTTGTCGCAGCCGCTGATGCAGAGCAGCGCATCGAAGTAGTGGCCCCGGGCCACCAGCTCCACTGAGTCGGCGATCAGCTCCCGGGAGACGAGGGAGGTCTTCATGCCCTCGGTGCCCATGGAGATGCCGTCGGAGATGGCAATGGTGTTGACCTCCATCGGGGTCAGGCCCTCGCTGCGCAGGCCCTCGGCCGCCCAAGCGGCGAGCTGGCGATGGTTGTAGTTGCAGGGCATGGTGCCGGTCCAGGCGTGGTTGACCCCAACGATCGGGCGCTCCAGGTCATCGTGGGTGAACCCGATGTTGAGCAGGAACGAGCGTGCCGCGGCCCGCGGCAGGCCCTCATAGAGGATCCGACTGAACCGGCGAAGGTCGCTCATGGATGGCTCCTGTCAGGTTGGTCTGTGGCAGTCTATGGCGTCGGCCTGTCGCCGCGCCGTACCTGGCTGTGCCAGGCCGGGGGCCTATTTGCTCCGACGGGGCCACAACACGGCTGATCGAGCGGTGGCCCGGAGCAACCGGGAGCGCTTTCGCGCCCCTCCCGGCGCCCGGATCGACACACTCGGCCGGTGAGTCGGTGAGCGCCGGTGGTGCCTTGCCTCCGACCGGCGCCGCTAACGCACTTGCCGCTGCGCTGACCGGCCGGTCTGAGGGCCGGGCCCTGGTGCGCGCTGAAGGGCGAACATCTCCAGCACCTCCCGGACCGTGGTAGCGTCCTCGGGCCGCTTATCGGCTGACCGGAACGAGACGATGCGTGGGAAACGCAATGCCAGGCCCGGGCGGTCGGCGGTCATCCCGGCGGTATGGCGAGGGCTGAGCGTGATCTCGTCAGCCAGCACCTCCACCACGATTTGGGGCTCAAGCCACACGTCCGGCTCCATCATCGCCCGGACCCGGGGCGGCCGGCGCTCGCTCTCCAGCCCCCGGATGCGCTCGTGGAGTTCGCGCCAGCCGGCATCGGAGAGACCGGTCCCGATCTTGCTGATGGTCACGAACTGGTCGCGGTCGGCATCGTAGACCCCTGCCAGCAGAGCGCCGACGCCGAACTCGACCCGCCGGCCGCGTCCCCGGTAGTAGCCGAGCAGGACGACGTCGATGGTGTCGTTCAGCCGGCCGCTCGTGTTCCGCTTCAGCTTCACCCAGTTGAAGTTGCGGGCGCCGGCCTGATAGGGCGAGTCCAGGCGCTTGGCGACTACTCCCTCCAGGCCTCGGCTGATGTTGTCGAGCAGCTCTCGTGTCAGCACGTCGACGGAGTCGGTGACCGTGAGCGGCGCCGGCACCAGCCGGTCCGGGGTAGGGAGCACCTCGGTCACGACCTCCAGGCGCCGGGCGTAGGGGAGCGGGGTCAGATCTGTGCCGTCGCGGTACATGGCGTCGAAGACGAAGGCGCGCAGGGGGGCGGCTCGAGAGAACTCCTCGATCCCCTGCTTGCGACGTCGGCCCATAGTCTGCTGGAAGGGCAGATACTCCTCCGACTCCGGGTCGTAGGCGATGGCCTCGGCATCGAGGATCACGCTCTCGACCGGAAGTGATCGGGCCGCCGCGGCCAGCTCCGGGAACATCTCGGTCATGTTCTCGAGGTTTCGCGAAAAGATGCCGATGCGATCCCGATCCCGATGGATCTGCACCCGGAAGCCGTCGTATTTGGGTTGCACACCCGCCCGGCCCAGCTTGCGGATCACCGCCTCCGGGCTGGGCAGCCGCTCCGCCAGCTGTGGCCGAAGAGGTCGGCCGACGGTGACGGTGAGGGTGTCCACGCCGCGCTCTCCGTTCGCCCAGAGGGTGGCTGCGATCAGCCCAAGATCGGAAGTGCGGTTGTAGGCGCCCTCCAGTAACGGTCGTAGCGAGCGGTCGCCGGCCCGGGCGAGGGAGAGCGCGTCCAGCACGGTCGGGTCGCCGATGCCGAGCCGCATCCGGCCGGCGGTGATGCGAACCAGATGCTTGGCGGAGATCGGGTCCAGGGCCTGCAGCAGGGCCGCGTATCGCTCCAGCTTGGCGGCCTGGCTCCCAGCCCCGCTCAGCTCGGCGATCTCGGCGAGCCGCCGGTGCACCTCGACGACCGAAGGCGAGGGGTGCCTGGGCTGAGGGGCTAGCGCCCGTACGGCGCTGCCCAGGTCGCCCAGGTGACGAGAAGCGGCGGCGATCTCCTCCCGCGGCCGGCCGTAGGCGGTTGCCGCCGCAGCCACGATCAGGCGGTCGCCGAGCCCGATCTCGACCGGCTCGAAGAAGGGGGCCAGCCGTCCCTGGATCAGATAGGTGATGGGGGCCATCTCGCTCGCCGAGGCAGCCAGGTAGAGCTCGGCCAGGATCTGAACCAGCTGGTTGCGACCGCTGGTCGCCTCCAGCCGTTCCAGATAAGCGGTGAACTCGTCGAACCTCATCCCCCACAGCCTAGAGGTGGAAACGCGTCCCGTCGCTGTGGCCAGGCGGTGGTGATGGCCGGGGGGCCCCGGCAACCCCTATCGGCGCACTCGCAGCGCCCGGTAGCCGGGCGACGTCCCGGCCTCTGCTCTAATGTCGGCGGCGCATCTCGGCCAGGCGGTCCGGGTCGAAGTTCGAGGAGCGCAGCCAGCGGATTAGCGCTTGCTCTCGCTCGACGACGGCGTCGGCAGCCGCCGGGAGGTTGGCTGCGATCGCATGCGGGACCAACAGGACACCGTGGCGATCGGCGTGGAGAAGGTCACCCGGGCGGATGCAGAGGCCACCGACCGTTACCGTTCCTCCCACTGACTCCAGCCGGACGTAGGCATGGGAGACGGCTGGCCCGCGGGCGAAGAAGTGGAATCCGAGTCGCCGCACCTCGTCCAGGTCCCGCACACTGCCGTCGGTGACCGCTCCGATGCAGCCCAGGGCCCGAAAAACGTTGGCCTGAACCTCGCCCCAGAAGGCGCCCAGGCCGGGCGGGTCGTCCAGGTCCTGGATCACCACCACCCGTGGCTCCGGAAGCGCGCGCACCAGCGCCCAGAGCGGGGCGTGGTCGGACTCGCCCGGCCCCCGTGTACGGATGGTGGCGGTGGCCGCATAGCCGACCATCACGCCCAGCTCGGGGAACATGCACCGCACCTCCATGCCGGCGAAGCCCTCATCGCGGGGGCGGACGTCGAAGCTTTCGATGGCGTTGGAGAGCGTGGGCGTGTCGTAACGGCGCAGTGCCTCGAGCACGCTGGGATCGAGGCTGGGGAAGGTCGGCATCAGGCGTACGCAGAGGAGGCCGGTCGGGCTTCGGCCTGGCCCTTGAGCGAGCCGACCACGGCCTGAGCAGCCTGGCGCAGAAACACGGCGTCGGACTGGACGTTGAGCATGCGGAAGCCGGCCTGGCGCCAGCGGATTGCGGTCTCCAGGTCGCCGCAATGGATGCCCGCCACCACCCCGGCCCGCTGGCAGGCGGCCAGGATGGTCTCGACCAGGCGGGCGTGCTCGGGCTCGCGGACGGTGCCGTCGGGAACCATGCCGTGGCCGGCGGCCAGGTCCGAGGGCCCCACGTAGACCGCGTCCACGCCCGGCACCGACGTGATCTTGTCGGCGTTGCGGACACCGTCCGGGGTCTCGATCATGACTGCTACCACCACTCGTCGGTTGGCCAAGGCAGGCGAGTAGTCGGCGATGCCGAGCGAGGCCCGGATCGGGCCCCAGCTGCGGTAACCGTCGGGCGGGTAGCGGCAGGCGCCCACCGCCTGCCGGGCCTCATCGGCAGAGTTGACCATGGGCACGATCACTCCCTGGGCGCCAGCGTCGAGCGCCTTCATGATCTCGCCCGGCTCGTTCCAACGAACGCGCACGAAGGCGGGCGTCCCGGTGATGGCCAGCGCCTGGAGCATGGCCGCCATCGACTCATAGCCGATCAGTCCATGCTGGGTGTCGATGCAGACCCAGTCGAACCCGCAGTGGCCCATCAGCTCGGCGGTGAGCGCACTGGGAACGACGCACCAGCCGCCCACCTTGATGCCTTCCGCCTCCCAGACGTCGCGCAGTGTGGTCATCCTGCCTTCCTCGTTGCAGTGGAGCGCCCTCCAGCATCGACCGATGCCAGCACGCCCGCACCGGAATCCCAGGCCGAGTGTACGGGTGCCGGCCCCAGCGGTCGACCTCGCCGCCGCCTACGCTGGGCGGCGATGGTCCCGGAGCTGCTGGTCTACTCCGGTTACGTCTGACCCTTCTGTTACATCGACTCGGTTCGAGTCCAGCGTCTGGTCCAGGCGGAGCGGGTTTCAGCCGTCTACCTTCCTTTCACTTTCGAGCTCCACCCGGAGATGCCGCGGCACGGCATGCCCAGGTCGAGCCTCTTTCCCGCGTCGCGAGTTGAGCAGATGGACCGGCACCTCCAGGAGCTCGCCGCCCAGGTGGGCCTGCGGATGCACCCGCCGGAGCGTCTGGTCAACAGTCGCCTGGCCCTGGCCACGGCCGAGTTCGCCCGCGAGCGGGGGCGCTTCGAGCTCGTCCACCAGGCCCTCTTCCAGCTCCACTGGCGGGGCCCCGGTCGGCTCGACGACGTCGGCGATCTGCGCCGGGTTGCGGCCGAGGCCGGTCTCGACGGGGACGAGCTGGAGGAGGCTCTGCGCGCTGGCCGCTACGAGGAGATCATCGACGCCAGTCGGCGGGAGGCGATCGAGATCGGGATCGAAGCGGTCCCCGCCCACGTCTTCGGGCGCCGTTACCTGGTAATCGGGGCCCAACCGGACGAGGTCTACCAGAGCGTCCTGGACCGGCTGGAGTCGGAGGCCGTTCAATAGGGAGCATGGGCGTGCCCAAAGTTGCGCGGCTCCGGTCGCCCGGAGAGCGCCAGGCCTTCTTGCAGGCGCATGCCGAGGCGGTCTACGACGAGCTGACCGGCGGCTTCTCCGAGGCGGTGCGGGTAGAGGAGCTGGTCTACCGCGCGGCCGATCGCTACCCGGGCCTGGTCCCGACCCGCGAGGAGATCGAGGCCGAGCGGGCGCTGGGCCGGCAGTCGGCCAAGCGTGGGCTGGAGGTGGACCAGGGCCTGTTCTTGTCCCACGTGCTCGGCCGGCGCCGCCCCGGCCTCCATTTGCTCCATGCCATGCTCCGACCCAAGGCTCGTTCCCTGGAGCTGCTGGAGAGGTTCCGGCGCGACGGTGCCTGTGACCTGGGCGTGGTCCGGGTCGAGCGGCGGGGCCGTTTGGGCGTTGTAGAACTCTGCAACCTTCGCTTCCTCAACGCCGAGGACGCCGAGGCCACGCCCGCCCTGGAGACTGCGGTGGACCTGGTGCTGCTCGACCCCGCCATCGAGGTCGGGGTGTTGCGAGGCGGGGTTGTGGACCACCCGCGCCATGCGGGACGGCGGATCTTCAACTCCGGACTCAACCTGACCCACCTCTACTACGGCCGGATCCCGTTCGTGGGCTTCATGATGGCCCGAGAGATGGGGCTGCTGGGCAAGATCTATCGCGGCCACTGGCAGGGCGGTGACTGGGAGTCGGCCCTGGAGGACACCGCCGAGAAGCCCTGGATCGCCGCCGTCGAGGCCTGGGCGATCGGGGGCGGCTGTCAGCTGTTGCTGGTGTTCGACCGGGTGCTGGCCGAGCGCGGCGCCTTTCTGAGCCTTCCCGCCCGCAAGGAAGGCATCGTCCCCGGCACCTCCAACCGCCGCTTGATCCGTTTCGTCGGCGACCGCTTGGCTCGCCAGCTGGTGATGTTCGAACGTCGCCTGGAGGTGGTCGAGCCGGAGGCTCGGCTGATCTGCGATGAGGTGGTGGAGTCAGAGGAGATGGACGCCGCCATCGAGCGGGATGCAGCCCGGTTGGTCAGCTCGGGCACCGTGAGCGCTGCCGCCAACCGCAAGGCATTGCGGTTGGGAGTGGAGACGATGGACGAGTTCCGGCTCTACACCGCCGTCTACGCCCGTGAGCAGGTGCGCTGCATGTACAACCCAGTCCTGATCCGGAACCTCGAGGAGAACTGGCAGGCCGATCGTCGGCGACCGTAGGCGGCGCGGGGCGCGACCACCAGGGGAGCCGAGGACCGCGGCCAACCGGCCAGGTCAGCCAGGGTTTCCCACCTGGGTCGCGCCGGATTGGCCCGGGCGCGATTTTGCCAGCGCCGCGTCGCTGCCGATGGCGCGTGTTGGCGCCTAGGAAAGCCTCTATGTCGGGACCGGATGGGCCCCGCGGCGTGTGGCCAGGCTTGCCACCAGCAGAAGGGAGCCCAGGGCCGTGAGCACGACCGCCACCTGGTGGAGCGACGTCGAGGAGGGGTGGGCGCTGAAGACCAGCCCGAGCAGGCTGGTGGACAGGATGGCGCCGACGTAGCGAAAGGTCTGGTACTGGCCGCTGGCGGCCCCCATGGCCGCGGCCGGCGCAGCCCGGTAGAGGGCGGCCTGAAGGCCCATGTTGTTGAAGGCGTTGGGGATCCCGAAGACGCAGGCGACGGCCACCACCTCCCAGAGCGGCGACGTAGGGCCGAGCGTGGACAGGAGGAGCGAGCCAGCGGTCATGGCCGCTGCCCCGATAATGACCGGGATCCGGGCGCCGGCCCGCGCGGCCAGGCGGGCTGCAGGTGGGGTGAGGATCATGCCCAATCCGGTCACGGGGAGGAGGAACAACCCGGCGCCATCCGGGCCCAACCCGCGCACTTCCTCCAGCCATATGGGGAGGCCGAAGAAGAACGAGTAGAAGACCAGGTTGACGGCGGCGAACTGGGCATAGACACCGACCAGCGCCGGGTGTCCGCCGAGCATGCGCAGGTCGAGGAAGGGATGAGCGACCGACAGCTCGCGCCATGCCAGCAACCCGGCGGCCACCGGGGCCGCCGCCAGGAGCGGCCAGAGGGGGCGCTCGGACAGCGTCAGCAGGAAGGCCAGCACCCCGGTCAGCAAGGCACTGAAGAGCACGATGCCGGGGAGGTCGACCTGGCCCAGGAACTCCTTGAGGGCAGCCGTCCCTCCGCCACCGGCGCCAGGGTCGCGGGGCAGCCAACGCAGGCCCAGGGCCAGCCCTGCCAGGGTGAGCGGCAGGTTGATCCAGAAGATCGCCCGCCAGCCGGCGACGGCGACGAAGAATCCGCCCAGCGTAGGTCCCAGCGAGGCGCTGACCGAGGACCCGATCGTGAGCACGGCCAGCGCGGCAGCGGGGATCCGCCCCCCGGGCAGCCGGGAACGGGCGCGGATCATCGCCAGGCCCGCCGGATAGGCAGCCGAGCTGCCCAGCCCCTGGAGGACCCGGAACCCGACTAGCCAGCCGAAGCCCGGCGACATCGGAGCCAGGATGGCGGTCAGGGTGACGATGACCAGGCCTACGCAGAAGACCCGACGGGGGCCAAAGCCATCTGCGATCCGACCCATCAGCGGCTGGCCCACGGCGGCGGCCAGATAGAAGGTCGAGACCAGCCACTGGGCGGTGGCCAGGCCGACGCCGAAGTCGAGGTGGAAGCTGACCAGGGCAACCGCGATGGTCGAGGAGTTGAGCGGGTTCAGGATGGTGCCGAGCAGGATGGTCCCGACCAGGCGACGACCGGGACCGGAGGACGGGCCGCCGGAGGCATGGGCGTCACCGCCAGCGGCGGGCATGGCACTCACCATGACAGAGGGAAATGAGGGTCAGGAGGCCCCGGCTTCGGCGTTGTCCATGACGCTCCCCTCAACCGCTAGGCCACCGACCCGACTTCCGCAACCGAGACTCCGGGTGGCGTGCGCTCTGGGCCACTCCGCCGTCCGGACGGCGACGGCGAATCGAAGGGCCCGGAAGGCCGCCGCCGGCAACCGGCCACTGCACCGGTGCGTGGCCCTGCACTGCGAGCTCACCAAACCACCTCCGAGGATGCCCCTGGCTTCAGCCATGGGGAGGAACCGATGGTAGCATTCAATGCGTCAAGCTGACGCTTGCCGTCAAGCTCAGACCCTCGGCCAATCAGCAGGCCGCGTTGCTTCAGACCATGGAGCGGTTCAATTCGGCCTGCGATGGGATCGCCGAGGTCGCCT
>CADDZO010000130.1 GCA_902812395.1 bacterium
GAGGAGGGCAAGGTCAAGCACCGCACCCTGGCCAACCTCTCCGCCCTGCCCCTGGAGGCCATCGAGGCGGTCCGTGCCATCCTCCGCGATCAGCCGGTCGGCGCCCTCGACGAGCAGGTCACCATCGAGCGCAGCCTGCCCCACGGCCACGTGGCCGCGGTCCTCGGCTGCCTGCGCCAGCTCGGCCTCGACCGGATGCTGGCCAGCCGCCCGCAGCGGCAGCGGGAGCTGGTGGTGGCCATGATCGTGAGTCGGGTCCTGGAGCCGGCCTCCAAGCTGGCGACCACCCGCAACTGGCACGACAGCACGCTGGCGTCCACCCTGGGGGTGGAGGACGCCGACGAGGATGAGCTCTCCGCCGCCCTGGACTGGCTACTCAAGCGACAGCCCAAGGTCGAGCAGCAGCTGGCCGCGCGGCATCTGACCGAGGGCGGCCTGGCGCTCTACGAGCTGACCTCGACCGGCGTGGAGCGCTGCTGCTGCCCACTGGCCAGTATCGGCCACCGCCGTGACGGCAAGCGGGGGCAGCTGCAGATCGAGTTCGGGCTGCTGACCGACCGTGAGGGCTGCCCGGTGGCGGTGAGCGTGTTCGAGGGCAGCACCGGGGATCCGGCCACGGTGGCCGGCCAGGTGACCAAGCTGAAGGAGGAGTTCGGGATCGCCGAGGTGGTGCTGGTCGGGGACCGGGGGATGCTGACCTGGGCCCGCATCGAGTCGCTGAAAGCTGAAAGAGGTGGGCGGCATCGGCTGGATCTCGGCCCTGCGCGCCGACCAGGTCGAGTCGCTGGTCCGCAGCGGCGATCTGCAGCTGGGGCTCTTCGACCAGCGGAACCTGGTCGAGAACGAGCCCCAGGTACCCAGGCGAGCGGCTGGTGGTCGGCAAGAACCCGGCGCTGGCCGAGGAGCGAGCGAGGAAGCGGGAGGCCCTGCTGGGGGCGACCGACGCCGAGTTGGAGAAGGTGGGGGCGGCGGTGGAGGCGGGCCGGTTGAAGAAGGAGGCCGACATCGGGCTCCGGGTGGGCAAGGTGATCGGCCGCTTCAAGGTCGCCAAGCACTTCCGGCTCGAGATTGCCGATGGCCACTTCCGGTTCCAGCGCGACCAGGAGCACATCGACGCCGAGGCGGCGCTGGACGGCATCTCCGTGATCCGCTCGGGCGTCGAGAGGGACCAGCTGAGCTCCGAGGAGGTGGTCCGCTCCTACAAGCTGCTCTCCGGCGTGGAGCGGGCCTTCCGGACCCTGAAGTCGGTCGATCTCCAGGTGCGCCCGATCTATCACCGCCTTGAGGACCGGGTGCGGGCGCACATCTTCCTCTGCATGCTCGCCTACTACGTGCGCTGGCACCTGGAGCGAGCCTGGGCGCCCCTGCTGTTCCGGGACGAGAGCAAGTCCCGGGCCGAAGACCCGGTGACGCCGGCTCAGCGGTCCTCCGAGGCCGAAGGCAAGGCCCGGACCCAGCAGCGTCCCGACGGCGGCCCCGTCCACAGCTTCTCGACCCTGATCACCCACCTGGCCACGCTGACCAGGAACCGCCTCCGCCTCGGGGACGAGAGCGCCACCTTCGACAAGCTCAGCGAGCCGACGCCCCTCCAGCAGCGGGCCTTCGCGCTCCTGAAGCTCCAGCCCGCGCTGGTAGCCAGAACACGCACGCCTGGCGCGAGTTCAGGTCGAACTCGCTCTACTCAGGGAACTTCGGTCTAGCAGAGATCGCCCCTCGGTGCATTCGTCGGGATCAGCAGCTCCGGGGAACTCGGTCGCGGAGGCGCGAGGTCAGCGCTCGCCGCACCGATCGGTGGTGGGATCTGCTCAGAGGCTCAAGGCCGAGCGCGGGAACACCAGCCGGACGCAGGTGCCCCGGCCCAGTTCCTCCACCACGAGACGACCGCCGAGCAGCAATGCCCGCTCGCGCATCCCCAGGACGCCCATCCCACCCTCGGTCCCATTCCCGCTCAGGCCGCGACCGTCGTCCTGGACCGTGACAATGGCGTCGCTGTCGGCCAGCTTGAGGCAGATCCGGACGCAGTGAGCCCCGCCGTGCAGGTGGGCGTTGGTGGTTGCCTCCTGCACGATCCGGAAGACGTTGCGCGCGGCGCTGCGACGGATCGGGTCCGGCCAGTCCCTCGAGACCCGAACCTGGACCTTGATCCCGGTTCGCTGTCGGAAGCGGACGGCGAAGACTCGCACGGTGTCGGCAAAGTCCTCCTCGGCCGCCTCGTCGCGAAGCCCATAGAGCAGCCGTCGCAGCCCACCCAGCATGGTCCGGAGCGAACCCTGGACGGAGTCGAGCTGGCGAATCGTCCCCTGACGGTCGAAGGGCTGACGCTTGAAGTTCTCGAGGTCGATGAGCATCGCCGTCAGCTCCTGGACGACCTCGTCATGGAGCTCTCGTGCCAGCTCGCGTCGAATCTCGCGGTCGGGATCCGCGGCCCCGTTCAGCACCGCTGCCTGGATCGTCATGCCCACCGCGCTGTCCCTTCCGCCACCGAAACGCCCACCAGAGCTTAGCCAGCTCGGACGCCGGGCGTGAATCGGGGAAAGTACGGGAATCAGTCCCAGTCACCCTTGCCCGTCGCGTCACTCCGGGTTCAGAATCCTGTAACGCGGCGGTGCCATGGGTGGCCCTCTACTTGACAGACTCCCGGTCCAGCCGACGAGCTTCGTGGGGCGCGAGGGCGAGCTGGCCGCCGTCGCCGCCTTGCTGCGCGAGCAGCGCCTCGTGACGCTCGTCGGGCCGGCCGGCCTGGGCAAGACCCGGCTGGCGGTCGAGGTTGCGGCTCGGGTGGAGCCGAAGAGCGAGGTGTGGTTCCTCCCCCTGGCGGAAGCGGTGGAGCCTGACCAGGGCATCGGCGAGGCGCTGGCCGGTCGGCCGGCGTTGCTGGTCGTGGATGGCTGCGATCGCTGGCCGGGCTCGGGCGAGCTGGTCGGCACCCTGTTGACGGCCTGTCCCGGCTTGCGGGTGCTGGCCACCGGTCTGGAGCCGCTGGGGCTGGCCGAGGAGGCCGTGTTCCGGCTTGGTCCGCTGGCGGTAGCGGACCCCGAAGCCCCCCTGGAGGTGGTGGTGGCCTCGGAGGCCGTCCGCCTGTTCTGGGCACGGGCACTGCTGGCCCGGCCCGGCTTCAGGATCACCCCCGAGAACGCAGGTGCGGTAGCAGCGCTCTGCCGGCGCCTGGAGGGGATCCCGCTCGCCATCGAGCTGGCCGCGGCCAGCGCCGATGCGGCCGCCCCCGGCGTCCTCTTGGAGCAAATGGAGCCACATCTGCACCTCCAGGCGCCGCTCCGGCGCACCCTGGAGGCGGCCTTGGAGTGGGACCATGCCCAGCTCTCGGCGCCGGAGCGGGTCCTGTTCCGACGCCTGGGCGCCTTCGCCGGCGGATTCGAGTCCAGTGCCGTCCTGGCCGTCTGCGCCGGCGGCTCGGTGACGCCGGCGGACGTCTCCGACCAGCTGGCGGCTCTGGAACGGCGCTCTCTGGTGGTCTCCTCGGGCCGGCGCTCACGGATGCTCGAGCCGGTGCGTCGGTTTGCCGCCCAACAGCTTGCCGCCAGTGGCGAGGAGGTGGCGGTGCGCGACCGGCACGCGGCCTACTTTGCCGATCTGGCCGAGCGTGCAGCCCGGACTGAGGGCCGGGCACTGGTCTGGCTGGATCGGATGGAGGCGGAGCACGAGAACCTGCTCGCGGCCCTGGCCTGGTGGAGGAGCCACGACCGTCGCCGCTGGGTGGCGATGGTGCTGGCCCTGGGCTGGTTCTGGCTCCACCATGCCTACCTCTCCGAGGGGAGGGAGTGGCTGGAGCGGCTCCTGGTCGAGGGCGAACTGGAACCGAGGGCCAGGGGGCGTGCCCTCTACTGGCTGGCGCGGCTGCGCTGCTGGCAGGGCGACTACGAGGAGTCGATCCGGTTGGCGGAGGAGGCACTGGCTCTCCAGCGCCGAGTGGGCGACGACGGCGCGGCCGGATGGACCCTCTCCTTGCTCGGGTCGGTGCGCGGCTACGCCGGCGATCTCGACCGGGGACGGCGCGACCTTGAGTGGCTCTCCACCCACTCCGACGGGCTGCTGAGGGCGGACGCGCTCCTCTGGCTGGGCGAGCTGCACTTGCTGGCCGGCGATCTGGCCAATGCACGGACGGTGCTGCAGCGGGCCCTGGAGGAGGCGCGGCGGGAGATCGGGGATGTGGCCTGGCACACCCTGGGCGCGCTCCTCTTCCTGGCCATCGTGGCGTACCTGGAGGGCGACCCCGCCGAGGCCCTGCGCCTAGCCGGCCAGGCCCTGGCCCTCGGCTACCCCGCCCAGAATCCGTACTCGGTCGCAGGCTGCCTGGATATCGTGGCCGGGGCCCTCTTCAGCGAGGGGCACCCGGAGCGCGCCCTTGAGCTGGCGGCGGCCGCAGACCGCATCCGTGCCGGCGCCGCTTCGCCGCTGCTGCCGGGGTGGCAGCGGATGCGGGAGGCCATGCTGCTGGAGCCGGCCCGAGCAGCCGCTGGCGACGCCGCCGAGGCTGCCTGGCGCCGGGGAGCAGCGATGGGGCTGGAAGAAGCGGTCGCCGCTGGCCTGGCCGCGGCCAGGATGGCCCCGACCCCATCGCGACGACTCTCGCCCCGGGAGGAGGACGTGGCCAGGCTGGTCGCGGATGGCCTCACCAACCGGGAGATCGCGAGCCGGCTGGGGATCGCCGAGCGCACGGTGGAGAGCCACCTGGACAGCATCCGAGCCAAGCTCGGGGTCCGGACCCGGACCCAGGTCGCGGTCTGGCTGGTAGGGCAGCGGGCGGCTCAGCGCCGCGAATAGGCGGTGTCGGCGTCGAGCAGTCGGGATCGGATCGAGCCAGTGCGTCCCACCTCGGCGGCGGTCAACGCCATCGCCAGGGCGCCGTCACGGACCGCTCGGTCGGCGGAGGGGGTGATGCAGGCTGCGGTGAACTCGGGCTGGTGGTTGCTGGCCCCCTTGGCCTCGATCGCGATCATGGGGTGGATGGCGGGCATCTGGAGCGAGACGTTGGCCATGTCGGTGGAGCCACCGCGCTTGGGCGGCAGCGGCGGGAAGACGCGACCCAGCGATTCCGCCGCCCGACGGTAGATCTCCCCGATCTCAAGGTCCGGTCGGAACTCCGAGTAGGGCGGGCTCTCCTCCTCTACCTCCAGGGTGGCGCCGGTCGCCAGTGCCCCCGCCTCGAAGCACCTTTGCACCCGCTGGCGCAGCGCCGCGAGCGACTCCAGGGTCCGGGAACGCACGTAGTAGCGGGCCTCGGTTCGGGCGGGGACGATGTTGGGAGCAGCACCGCCCTCGACCACGATCCCGTGGACCTGGTCGGAGGGGTTGAAGTGCTGGCGGAGCAGGCCGATAGCGACCTGGGCTACGGTGATCGCGTCGGCGGCGTTGATGCCCCGCTCCGGGTAGGCCGAGGCGTGGGCCTCCTTGCCCCGGTAGGACACATGGAAATGCGCCACCGCCAAGCACTCGGCGTGCGCCCGCTCCTCAGGCGACGGGTGCACCATCATGGCCGCGTGGACGCCGTCGAACCCGCCCCGCTCCAGCATCAAGATCTTGCCACCCCCACTCTCCTCGGCTGGGGTGCCCAGGACCCGGACCGTGATCCCGAGCTCGTCGGCCAGCGGAGCCAGGGCCAGGCCGGCGCCGGCCGCTGCCGCGGCGATGATGTTGTGACCGCACGCGTGGCCGATGCCGGGCAGGGCGTCGTACTCGGCACAGATGCCGATCGTGAGCGGGCCCGACCCGGCGGTGGCCACGAACGCGGTCTCCAAGCCGCAGACCCCGGGAGTCACCTGGAAGCCACCCCGGTCCAGGCAGTCCGCCACCATGGCCGATGACCGCCGCTCCTCGAAGCGGATCTCGTTGGCGTCGTGCACCCGGTGGCTGAGGGCGACCAGCTCCTCGCTGTGCCGGTCCACCGCCCGTTGCAGCTCGCTCTCGATCGCGTTCATGCCTCGAGCGTACCGGCCAATTCCCGGTCGGGCACCGTCAAGAGCAGGCTGTCGGCGGCGCAGACGGCCACGATCCAGAGCAGGAGGAGCCGGCAGGGGAGGATGGTTGGAAAGGGCGTGGAGAGGGCGAGATGCCCACCACGGCCGGCGCGATCAACCGAAGCTCCTCGTGGGCGCTCTGGAGCAGGCCATTCATGTCGCCCGGTAGGTCGGCCGATACCATCATCGTGGGCAGGGCCGACTGGGGGGAATCGAGCAGGGTTCAGACGGCGCTGTAGAGACCGGCGAGCAGCTGGCTGAGCCAGACCTGATGCGGGCCGCGCACCGCCAGCAGCACGAGCACCAGCGAGCTCATGGTCAGATCGGTGGTGATCACCGGGCGGTGGGGGGAAGCGGTCGAGGAGTATGCCGGTCAGCGGCACCAGCAGATAGGAGACACCGCCGCGAAGATCAGAAGGCCGGCAACGGCCCCGGTCAGGACCTGGACCCCAACCGCCATGACCGACAGCATGGCCCCATCCCCGGAGGTGACGAGGGCCCGGCCGGCAAGTGAGGATCAGAGCGTCGCGGTGGCGGAGCAACCACTGCACCTCAATAGCCCCTGGGGGTGGGTGGGATCGGGAACGCGTGGTAGATCAGCTGCACCGGCCTGGTCCCGGGCGCCGGACCGGGTCCATCCGCTCCAGCGTGCTGCCGGACACCGCCAGCTGGTCCGGGACTCCGGCCATTGCTCGGCGGTGAGATAGAGGATCGACTGGCCGTCGTTCCCTCCCACTCGGGGCAGCTGATGGCCTGGATTTGCTCCTGGTGGGGTTCGACTGCGGAGGCGGCCTAGGCGTCGGCTGCCGCCCGGCTCTCAGGGTCGTCGAGCAGTTGGCCGGACTCTCTCCGGTCAGCTCGCTGGCCTGGGTGGTGGTGACGCTGCCCTCGCCGATCAGGTACTGAAGCAAGCCAGCCGGGAGCGGGTAGGCCAGCCCCCGTAACATCCGGTCGTCGTCAGGATGCGCACCAGCTTTGGCGTGAATCCACTCTTTTAGGTTCACTGCTACGCGCTATCACGAGCTAGCGATGAGCAGTTGTCAGCCGTTCGGGGGGTCCCACAGGCATGTTGTGCCCTTGGAGCACAGCTCGCTTCGAACCTGAACACGCGGTTGGCGCACCTCCGGTTCAAACTGTTGGGCGATGGAAGACCTGGCCTTCTCGGATGCCACCGCGCTGGCCGACCTGGTCCGGCGCCGACAGGTGCAGCCACTGGAGCTGGTCGATGCCGCCATCGAGCGCGCCGAGCGACTGAACCCGACCCTGAACGCCATCGTCACCCCGCTCTACGAGCGGGCCCGGGAGCAGGCGCGGGGTGAGCTGCCCCAGGGGCCGTTCACCGGGGTGCCCTTCTTGCTCAAGGACTTGTTGGCGGAGACTGTCGGCGTTCGCCACACCGAGGGCTCCGCCTTCCTCGGCGACCACGTCTCCGACCACGACCAGGAACTGGTGGTCCGCCAGCGCCGTGCCGGGTTGATCGTGATTGGCAAGACCAACGCCCCCGAGTTCGGGATCCTGCCCACCACCGAGCCCCGCCTGTTCGGCCCCACCCGCAACCCCTGGGACGTCTCCCGCAGCCCGGGCGGCTCCAGCGGCGGAAGCGCGGCGGCGGTGGCAGCGGGTATTGTGCCCATGGCCCATGCCAACGACGGCGGGGGGTCGATCCGGATCCCGGCCTCCTGCTGTGGCCTCTTCGGCCTCAAGCCGACCCGGGCCCGTAACTCGCTCGGCCCTGTCCTGGGCGACATGATGAGCGGGCTGGTCTGTGAGCACGCGGTCACCCGCAGTGTGCGCGACAGCGCCGCCCTGCTCGACGCCACCTGTGGCCCTGCCGACGGCGACCCCTACTGGGCGCCCCCGCCGGTTCGACCCTATCTGGAGGAGGTCGGAGCCCCGGTGGGCCGGCTCCGGGTGGGCTTGAGCACGGTCTCGCCGACCGGCATCCCGGTGGATCCCCAGTGCGCGGCCGCGGCCGAGGACGCAGCCCGCCTCTGTGAAGGCCTGGGGCACGAGGTGGTGCCGTACGACCCCTCCGACCTGGACGGATCGGCCATCGCCGACGCCTTCATCACCCTGTTCGCCGCCGGCAACGCCGCCGGCATCGCCGCCTGGGCCCGCCGGACGGGGCGGGAGCCGGCGCCGGAACACTTCGAGCCGCTGACCTGGGCACTGCGCGAGCTGGGGATGCAGCGCACGGCCGCCGACTACCTGCTGGCGGTGGGCCACCTGCAGTGGGTGACGCGCCGCATCGCGGCCGCCTTCCAGGAGTTCGACGTCTGGCTGACCCCCACGCTGGGCGAGCCGCCGGTGCCGCTGGGCACCTTCGACTCGCCTCCGGACAATCCCCTGCAGGGGTTCTTCCGGGCCGCGGCGTTCGTCGCCTTCACCCCGGTAGCCAACTTCACCGGGCACCCGGCGATGTCGGTGCCGCTGCACTGGAGCCCGGACGGACTCCCGATCGGAGTGATGTTCATGGGCCGCTTCGGGGACGAGGCGACCTTGTTCCGTCTCGCCGCTCAGCTGGAAGCGGCGCGGCCCTGGGCGGACCGGCGGCCGCCGGTGTCGGCGTGAGGGTGGAGTCGGCCGATGTCCTGGTCCTCGGGGTGGGGACCATGGGCAGCATGGCCTGCTGGCGCCTAGCCCGCCGCGGGGTCGCGGTGGTGGGCCTGGAGCAGTTCGAGCCCGGCCACGACCGTGGCTCTGGCCACGGCGAGTCGCGGATGCTCCGCACTGCCTACTGGGAGGGATCGGGGTACGTGCCCCTGATCCGATCTGCGATCGAGCTCTGGCGCCAGCTGGAGGAGGAGACCGGCACCGAGCTTCTCACCATGACCGGGGGCCTCATGATCGGGCCGCCAGAGCAGGACCCGGTGGCCGGAGCGCTGCGGGCCGCCCGGGAGCACGGCTTGCCCCACGAGTTGCTGGGACCAGAGGCGATGGCCCGGCGCCATCCTCAGCACCGGCTCCAGGAGGGGGAGATCGGGCTCTGGGAGCCGGGAGCGGGGGTGCTACGGCCGGAAACCGCGATCCGGGCCGCCGCCGCCCAGGCGGAGGAACTCGGCGCCCGCCTGCGCTGCCAGCTGCGAGTCACCTCGGTCGAGGTCGGAGACGGCGTGGTGGTCCGGGCCGGCGACCTGGCCTTCGCGGCCCCGCGGCTGGTGGTGGCGGCGGGAGCCTGGCTGGGCCGGCTGCTGCCCGAGCTGAAGCTGCCCCTGCGGGTGGAGCGGCAGGTCATGACCTGGTTCCGAGCCCAGCAGCCCGATGACTTTTCGCCGCAGCGGTTCCCGGTCTTCATCCACCGTCGGGACGGGGTGGACGCCTACGGCCTGCCCACGCTGGACGGCGTCTCGGTCAAGGTCGCAATCCACCACCAGGGCCGCAGCGCCGATCCTGACCAGCTCGATCGTGAGGCGTCCGAGGCCGACCTGGTGCTGCCATCGCGGGTCGTCTCCGATTGGCTCCGGGGCCTCGATCCCCGGCCGGTGCGGGCCTCGGTGTGCATGTACACCAACACCCCCGACGAGGACTTCGTGGTGGGGGCGGCGCCCGGGCTACCCGGGGTGGTCGTGCTGGGCGGCTTCTCCGGGCATGGCTTCAAGTTCGCTCCGGTGATCGGCGAGGTGGCCGCGGACCTTGCCCTCGAGGGCCGCACCCGGCACCCAATCGCGGGCTTCAGCCCCTCCCGCTTCGCCTGACCCGAGCCTGCGGAGTGGGCCGGTCTCGACAGCCGATGCCGGGGAGTGAGCCGATGGGCTCCGGCATCCCTTGGAAGCGCGATCCCAGGGCCGCACTGCCGGCGTGCGCGGCCCAGCCAGCGTCGAGGCTAGACCGGCATCAAGGACCGGACCTGTCGACCGGGCGCCGGCGGTTCTCGAATCGTGGCAGACGCCTGGCCGTTGCGGGTCAGTGAGCATGAGTCAGCCGACCCGCAGCCACCGGTTGCCCGGTG
>CADDZO010000131.1 GCA_902812395.1 bacterium
GGGTATCTGGAGCATGCCGTATGGCGGCAGCGCTGGCCTGCTCTTCGACCAGCCCGGCTCGAGCACCTTCAAGCCCTCTCTGACGCTGAGCTACGCCGTGCCGCGTCCCACCCCAACGCCCACGCCACACCGCCCCGGCCCGACGCCCACACCGACGCCGCATCACCCCACGCCGACCCCGCCGTCGGCCGCCGGATGACCCCGTGGCGGGCCTCGACCAGGCGCACACGCCCGGTTGTCCGTGTGCCAAGGACCAGGCGGCGACCGACATACGGGGATCCGCGCCCGGCCCGATGCAACGTCCGGGTTCGTGGACAGTGGTGCCCACCCGGTGGACCGCGGTGGCGGGCACCAGCGTCGCTGCCCAATCGGCCTATGCTGTTCCGGAGCCCTCCGCCTCGGGCGGTACCAGACCGTCGAGGAGTACGTCGTGGCCGGCTACGAGGAAGACATCAAGCCCCTGTTCCGGGAGCTCGACCGAGACGAGATGGAGTGGGCATTCGACCTCTGGAGCTACGAGGACGTGAAGGAGCACGCCCAGGACATCCTCGAGCGCCTACGGGTGGGCGAGATGCCGTGCGACGGGCCGTGGCCGGCCGAGCGGGTGGAGCTGTTCGAGGAGTGGATGGAGGAGGGCATGCAGCCCTGAGTCGGTTCCGCCGGTTGGCGATGGCCGGCTGTCTGGTCCTGACCCTCAGCGCCTGCGGGCTGCCCCGAGGCATCCTGGTTCAGCAGGGCTCCTCCGGCCAGTCACCCTCGACTTCGAGCACCAACAATGCCGGCTCTGTGGCCGCCTTCGCGACCCGGGCAGCCGCGTTCGTGGCCCAGCACAGCGGGCTCAAGTTCAAGCATCCGGTGAGCGTGGTGGGCCTCTCAAGCGCCGCCTTCCAGCAGCGGGCGGCCACGATCGTACGCCAGGATCGGGCCAGCACCCAGCGCCTGGGCGACCTGTTCCGTGCCCTCGGTCTTGTCGCCCCGGGCGTGGACCTGGAGAAGGAGCAGGAGCTGGCGATCTCGCGGGGCGTCATCGGCATCTACGACACGGTCCACGGCCAGGTGTTGGTCAGGGGTACCACCGCCACCCTGTCGCTTCGGCACACGATCGTGCATGAGCTGACCGAGGCGATCCTGGCCCAGAACTACGGAACCCGGCTGCTCCGCCAGTCCAACCAGGACGCCGCCCTCGCCTATCAGGCCCTGGTTCAAGGAGACGCGATCCGGATCGAGACCGAGTACGTGGACGGGCTCAGCTCGAGCGACCGCTCGCTGCTCCAGAAGGAAGACCAGGCCAACCAGAGCCAGGTCCCGGCCGGGGTCCCCCAGGTGCTGGTCGACGAGCTCGACTTTCCCTACGAGGCAGGCCCCAACTTCGTAGCCGCGCTGCTGCAGGCGGGGGGGACGCAGGCTCTAGGCCAGGCGTTCAAGCATCCACCGAGTTCGACCAACCAGGTCATCCACCCGGATCGATACCTGTCGGGGGCCATGCCGGTCAGTCTCCCTTACCCCCCGGCACCGGCTCCGGTGACAGACCGAGGGACGATCGGAGAGTACAACCTCGACCTGATGTTCACCGGGGCCATCACGGCCGGAGCCATCAGCCAGACCCAGGTCCTGGCCGCCACCGGCAGCTGGGCCGGCGACAGTTACGTGGCCTGGTCGCAGGGCGGCCAGGAGTGCGTGCGCGACGACGTGGCCACCCAGAGCGCGGCTGGGGCAACGGCCCTGGCGGCGGCGCTGCAGAGCTGGGCGTCCACCCGCCCCGGCGCGACCGTTCAGACAACGCCCGTGATCTCATTCAGCAGCTGCGGCTGAGCGCGCCGGGGTCCCGCGGTGCCCCAGTGGCCGGCAGGGTGGCGATCAGGGCCGGGAAAAACGGACCAAGCGATACCTTGCCCCGCGTCACGACGGGGCCTTGCTTGCCGGCCGGAGGACTCACCGAGCCCAGTGCAGGGTCACCGTGTAGTCCAGAGTGCCCTGGGGGTTGACCTGGAGGACGTGGGTGGCGACCGGTGTGCCGCCGACCACGTCCTCGAGGAAGACGTCGTGGAGGGCTGGGCTGGGACTCATCCACCAGAAGACGGGGCCCGTCCGGAGCAGCACCATGCTCGCGGGCGGTGCGAGAAGGGCGAACGCGAAACGCTGGCCACCGATCTCGAAGGTGACTGCCGCTTCTCGCAGCTGGGCCACGTGGTCGGCAGTGGCCGCCGCCTGGCTCGCGCCGCAGCTGGAGAGCAACGCGGCGGCGAGCAGCCCGATCCCCAGGCGGCGGGCGCTGGAGATCACACCTCGATCGTACCAGCGCCCCTCTCCCGGCCGGCCGCGCCATCTCAGGCGGTTGTGCCCAGGCCCCGCTGTGCCTCCAGGACCAGCCGGGCCAGCGCGTCAAGCCCAATCGTCTGGTCGGCGTCCGACCAGGAGAGGGTCGGGGTGGGGTGGGCCTCGATGAGCAGGCCATCGGCACCCACGGCCAGAGCTGCCCGGGCCAGGGCCGGGACCCAGCGCCGCTGGCCAGCCGCGTGGCTGGGGTCGACGATCACGGGCAGGTCGGTGAGATCGCGAGCCACGAGCACCGCGCTCACGTCCAGCGTGCTCCGGGTCCGCGGCTCGAAGGTGCGGATGCCCCGTTCGCACAGCACCACCTGATCGTTGCCCCGCCCGCGCAGGTACTCGGAGGCGGCCACCCACTCTTCCACGGTGGCACCGAAGCCGCGCTTCAGGACCACCGGCCGGCCCATCTCCCCGAGCGCCTCCAGCAGCCTGAAGTTCTGCATGTTGCGGGCGCCGACCTGGTACCCGTCGGCGAGATCTGCGAGCAGCTCTGCCTCCTGCGGGCAGAGGACCTCGGTGAGGATGGGGAGGCCGGTCCGCCGACGGGCCTCCTCGAGCAAGGGGAGCGCCTCGCGTCCCATCCCCTGGAAGCTGTCAGGGCGGGTCCTGGGCTTGAACACGCAGGCCCGCAATGCGTCCACCCCGGTTCCGGCCAACGCCTCTGCCTGCTCGACGTAGCCCGGCTCGACGGCACAGGGACCGGCGATCACCGCCGGACGCGTGCCACCGATGATGAGGTTGCCGATCGCGACCTGGCGCCGGTCACCAGCGACGGGTTGCAGCTCGACCAAGTTCGTCCTCGCCTCCTGCTTTCATTCCGCCCCTCCGACCGATTCCTGGCCGGCGGGCGGAGCGGGGACGAGGGGCGCGCTATTTCGTCCGGCTCCGGCCTCCCGCCGGCCCGGCAAAGGCGAAATAGCGCCAGCTACCCGAGTACGCCGCCACGATAGGGTGGAACTGTAGCATCATCGGGCGCCCCAGGATCGGGTTCGAGGAGGGCGCGCCTGCAAAGCGGCATGCCACGGGTGTCGATGTGCCCGGTGCACTGCCGATGCCATGCCAACCCGATCTGCCTCGTCAACGACGTCGAAGCCTGCTGTGGACCGGCCCAGCTGGCTTCGGTGCTGAACGCCAGGAGCAGGTACCGACGACCCTCTACCGAGATTGCGGCGCAGTGCGCCGGCCTTCAGGCAGGTGGTGAAGCGCAGCCGAGAGGACGCTGCTGTTGCTCGACGTACTGGTTGAGCACGTTGAGTGGAGCGCCACCGACCGATCCGGCGAAATAGCTCGCCCACCACAGGTGACCCCACCAGAAGCGCCGCTCCAGCTCGGGGAAGTCGCGCCGCATGAGCCGCGAGGAGACACCCTTCAGCGAGTTGACCAGCCTGGCGAGCGCCACCTTGGGCGGATAGGTGACTAGCAGATGGACGTAGCTGTCCTTGCCGTTGAACTCCCATAGTTCGGCCTGGAAGTCCCCACAGACTTACCGGAAGATCTTCTCCAAGGCATCGAGGTGCTCTGTCTGCAGCACCCCATGCCGGTACTTGGTCACGAAGACCAAGTGGGCGTGTAGGAGAAAAGTGCAGTGTCTGCCAGTTCGGATTTCCGAATGGTCAGCCCCTGTAGACCAAGTATACATATGGATGGTGAATCGAGGCTATCGGGCTCGTCTGTACCCGACCGCTGAGCAGACCGCGAGGCTGACGCAATGGACCGGCACAGCCCGAGTCCTCTGGAACCGCCCCCGACCAGCGGCGATGGTGGCCGCATGGACTCAGCAAACGAGTCAGTGTCGGGATCTCACCGAGCTTCGCCGGGAAGTTGATCGGATCGCGGACCTCCCGGCCCCGGTGGCGCAACAGATCCTTGCCGACCTCCACCTTGCCTGGCAACGTTGGTGGTCCGGGTTGGCGAGGGAGCCGGCGGACAGTGGCATGTCGCCCTCTGCCTGGAGATGGAGGATCGGCCGACCGGACCCAACCGGCTGCCGCCGGTCGGCGTGGACCGCAGCGTCGAGATTCCGTTCGCGACATCTGACGGCGAGCAGCTCCATCGGGAGATGTGGACGCCTGGGGAACAGCGGCGCTTGCTTGCTCTGCAGCGGCGCAAGGCGCGGCAGCTCAAGGGCTCCAATCGCTACCGCCGAACGTGTCGATCGATCGCCAGGCTGTACGCGCCTGCAGCCGACCGGCGGCGGGACTTTGCCCACAAGATCTCGACCCATCTGGCCAAGAGCCACGGCCTGGCGGCGGTCGAGCACTCACCGTTCCCGCCATGACCCGCTCTGCCAGAGGCACGGTGGAGGCACCCGGGCGCCAGGTGCGCCAGAAGGCGGGACTAAATCGAGCCATTCTCGATAAGGGGGCCTCATGATCGAGCAGCTTCGATGGAAGTGCCCGGCGTACGGCTCGACGCTGATCGAGGTGGCTGCCTGGAAGACGAGCCTGACCTGTCCGGCCTGTGGGCTTGTCGGCCAGCTCAACCGTCCGCTCCGAGCGGTCTTCGCGTGCGCCGGCTGTGGTCATGCCGATCACTTCGACGTGAATGCTGCGATCAACATCCGTGAGCGGGGGATCGAACTCGCTCCAACCGGTGGGCAGCCGGGGGTCGGATCGTCCAGGTCGGCGTGGTCACCCACCGGGCGCCTGGCCACGGGAGCCGGCCCGGGCTAGCTCGGCCAGGTGGGCCCGGTAGGCGGCTCCGTACGGGCCGGCAGGTGTCCCGTTGAAGTTGCTGATCAGTCCCAAACAGTCGGTTGGCCACACGTTCCAGGTCCAGATCAAGTAGCTGACGCCAAGCGGGTCCGCCCAGGCCATATAGGCGTCGATGACGCTGGTCCCGCACTCGCTGTGGTCGTAGCTCTCGCCGAACTCGGCCGTCAGCAGCGGCACCTTCCGGACCAGGGGGAGCTCGTCCTGGTCCCAGCAGGCGACGTCGTCGCACGCGTTCTTGCCGTACATGTGGAACTCGGCCAGCAGGTCGTGGAGCGGGTCCTGGGGCTCATAGGCCAGCCACTCGCTCAGGTTGTTGGCGAAGTTGATGCCCGGGATCGCGATCGGCTGATGGGCGCCGGCCGCCCGGATCGTGTCAACCAGCCCCTGCATGCCCACCGCCTCGTAGTCCAGCGGGCAGGCAGCCCCTCCCCGCAGCCAGCAGGGCCAGAAGATGCCGTGGGGCTCTCCGTAGGCACCGAAGATGACGAAGGGGTCGTCCTTGAATGCGGCCACTACCGACTGCCAGAAGGGGATAGCATGGCCGGCGTCGGGCATGGGCTCCTGGGCCCTGGCCGGGATCGTGCCCGGCTCGGCCCAGGTCAGCGACAGCTCGACGTACAGGCCCTGGTCGTTCAGGGTGTGCACCAGATCCTCGATCGCCCGCCTGTAGGTGTCCCCGCCGTAGGCGACGGGCACCCCGTTGATGCCCAGCCAGCAGTCCTCGTTCAGCAGGAGTCGGACTGCGTTGGCGTGCCAGGAAGCGATTGCCCGTGCCATTGCGGCGTTGCTGGGGCCGTCGAAGATGCCCCAGCCTTCGATGCAGGCGTACTCAGCCCCCGAGTAGTTGACGCCGTGCAGCACCACCGGGTGTCCGCGCGCGTTCACCAGCTCGTTGCCATGGACGTGGAGGGCGTCAGCCGCCACCAGGGCCGGTCCCGGGGAGGGACGATGCAGCTTGCCCGCCAGCGAGCCCGCCGCCGGCAGCAGCTGACGCGTGAGCGCGAACCCACCCCCGAAGGCGAGAAGCGCCACGATCAGCCCCGCTCCCCAGCGGACTCTGCCCCTCCGCATCTTGCACAGGGATGGTACGGGCGGCACCGACCGGTGATGGGGCGGCGGGGGTCGTCCGGGGCTTGTTCGACTGGATGGAACGCACGGTGACCGACGGTCAGCACTCCGCTGCCACTTTGGGGTACCCTGCGTACCAACCGGAGGGCGAGACCCGAGGGGTCCGGCCAGGTTGGGTCGGCGTGGGTCCGACGGTAATGCAGACCACCACCTCTTTCTCTCCCGTCCTGCCGGGGCGTCTTGTGGCGCCCCGGCTTTTCTCTGTGCGGCCGGCGATGCGGACGTGACGGTGGAGCGGACTCTTGATAGCGTTCAACCGGTGGCCACCAGCCGGGTTCGCGTGCGCGACGGCCGGCGAAGCGAGGTGCTTGCCCCGGCGGCTGCGCCGTCACGGTACCTGAACCGCGAGTTCTCGCTGCTCGACTACTGCGACCGACTGCTAGCCCGGGCTGAGAACCCGGCTCTGACCCTACGCGAGCGGGTGGTTGCCCTCCACTATTTCGCCCAGAACCTAGACGACTTCTTCCAGATCCGGGTAGCCGGCCTCAAGGAGCAGCTGGAGGCGGCGGCGGCCACGGTCTCGCCGGACGGGCTCACCCCGGCCGCCCAGCTGGCGGCGATCAGGCGCCGGGTGGAGGAGCTGTATCGCCGCCAGTACCGTCTCTTCACCGAGGAACTCCAGGCCGCGCTGGCCGCCGGCGGCATCGTCCTGGTCGAGGCCACCACGCTTGAGGGTCCGGACGCCGAGCGCCTGGCCGCGTATTTCCGGGAGCGGATCTTTCCAGTGCTCACCCCCCTGGCGGTCGATCCCGCCCACCCGTTCCCCTACATCTCCCACCTGTCGCTCAACCTGGCGGTGCTGGTCAGCCACCCCGACCGAGGGCTGCCCCGCTTTGCTCGGGTCAAGGTGCCGCCCTCGCTGCCGCGCTGGGTCGAAGTCGGTCAGGGGCGAGTGGTCCCTCTCGAGCAGGTGATCGCGGTCCACCTCCCGGCCCTGTTCCCAGGCATGCGCATCATCTCCTCCAGCGCCTTTCGGCTGACCCGGGACAACGACCTCGAGGTGCGCGAGGAGGGGGCTGACGACCTTTTGGTCACGATCCGGGACGAGCTGCTGCGCCATCGGCGCCGGGCTCAGGCGGTGCGGTTGGAGATCACGCCGGAGATGCCGGACGAGGTGTTGGCACTGCTGGTCCGGGAGCTGGAGCTGGAGACCGACGATGTCTACCGGCTGCCTGGACTGCTCGACCTCAGCGCTGCCGGCGACCTACCCGGCCTCGACCGACCCGATTTGGGACCGGAGCCGCTGCCGCCGGCGGTGCCACCGCGGCTGGTGGGTACCCCCGACCTGTTCGCTGCCATCCGCCGAGGGCCGCTGCTGGTCCACCATCCTTACGAATCCTTCACCAGCTCGGTGGTGGCCTTCACCGAGCAGGCGGCCCGGGATCCGGACGTGCTGGCGATCAAGCAGACCCTGTATCGGACCTCGGGCCCGACCAGCCCGATCGTGCTGGCGCTGGCCCGAGCCGCCGAGGCCGGCAAGCAGGTGGTGGCCCTGGTCGAGCTCAAGGCGCGGGGGGACGAGCAGGCCAACATCCAGTGGGCCCAGGCCCTGGAGGAGTCCGGCGTGCACGTGGTCTACGGTCTGGTCGGCCTCAAGACCCATGCCAAGCTGACCCTGGTGGTGCGTCAGGAGCCGGGCGGGATCCGCCGCTACGTGCACGTTGCCACCGGCAACTACAACCAGCTGACCGCCCTTGGCTACGAGGACCTGGGCCTGTTCACCGCCGATCCCGAGCTGGGCGCCGACGCCAGCGAGCTGTTCAACTTCCTCTCCGGCTTCTCCGAGCAGACGCTCTACCGGCGGATGCTGGCCGCTCCTGCCGGGCTGCGGTCGGAGCTGCTGCGGCTCATCCGGGAGGAGGCCGAGTCGGGCGACGGCCGGATCGTGATCAAGGTCAACAGCCTGGTCGACACCCAGATCATCGATGCCCTCTACGACGCGGCTGCAGCCGGGGTCGAGGTCGATCTCATCACCCGCAGCATCTGCTGCCTGCGCCCGGGCGTGCCGGGGCTGTCGGAGCGGATCCGGGTGCGCTCGATCGTGGGCCGCTTCCTCGAGCACTCGCGCATCTTCTGTTTCGGCTCGGCTCGGCGCGGCCCGCGCTACTACATCGGCTCCCCCGACCTGATGGAGCGCAACCTGGACCGACGGGTCGAGGTGGTGGTCCCGGTCACCGACCCCGAGCTCCAGGAGCGGCTGCGCACGATTCTGGAGGTCCTGCTGGCGGACGGCACCCTGGCCTGGGAGCTGGGCCCGGATGGGAGCTGGCGCCCGGTGGCCAGGAAGGGACCGGACAGCCAGCGTCGGCTCTGGGAAATGGCCCAGGAACGGGCTCGGAGAAGCGATGGCCGGCTCCACTGAGCGCGAGGTCAAGCTGGTCGTCACCGAAGGCTTCCGGCTGCCCGACCTGACGGGGGTCGCCCCTGGCATCGGCGTCGGCCCGGCCCGTGACCGGAGGCTGCACACCACCTATTTCGACACCGCCGATCTCCGCCTGGCCCGGTGGGGACTGACCCTCCGCCACCGCACCGGAGAGGGCTGGACCCTGAAGCTACCTCGAGACTCCGCCGGAGGGCTGCTCTCGCGCAGCGAGCTCACCGTCCCGGGCGGCTCCCGCACCCCGCCGGCCGAGCTGCTCGGCCTGGCTCGTGCCTACCTGCGGGGATCCCCGGTCGAGCCCGTCGCCCGGATGGTGACCCAGCGTCGCACCCTGCCGGTGGCCGGGACCGACGGGGAGCTGGCCGAGGTCGTGTTCGACCGGGTCTCGGTGGTCACCGACGCCGGCGCCCATCGCTTCCAGGAGGTCGAGGTCGAGCTGCGCGAGGGCGGGGAGCAGGTGCTGACCCCGCTCCTGCAGCGGCTCCGGCAGGCGGGGGCGGTGCCCTCGGACGGTGTCCCCAAGCTGGTCCGGGCGCTGGGCGAGCGGGCGCTGGCAGCGCCCGAGGTGGTGGTCCCGAGGATCGGCCACGGCGCCTCGGCCGAGGAGGTGGTGTGCCACGCCCTGGCGGCGGCCACCCTCTTGATCTTCCGCAACGATCCCCCGGCCCGGCTGGGCGATGCCGAGGCCGTCCACCAGGTGCGGGTGGGAAGCCGCCGGCTGCGCTCTCACCTGCGCACGTTCCGGCCCCTGCTGGCCGGGGACTGGGGAGAGGAGCTGCGGGGGGAGTTGGCGTGGCTGGCCGGGGAGCTGGGGGAGGTGCGGGACCGCGAGGTGATGCTGGACGGGCTGAAGGATCTCGCCGGCCGCCTTCCCCGGGTCGACGGCGCCGCCACCGGCGACCTGCTGGAGTCGCTGGGTCTGGAGATCGCGGAGGCCCGCGGGCGGTTGCTGGAGGCGATGTCGGGGGAGCGCTACCTGGGCCTGCTGGACCGCCTGGTGGAGGCCTCGACCCGTCCCCGCCTGGCCCAGGGCCATCTCGCCGAGGAGCTGGAGACGTTGGTCCGTCGGCCCTGGCTGGCGCTGCGGAAGGCGGTGCGCCGGCTGGGGCCAGAGCCGGCCGACGAGGAGCTGCACCGGGTTCGCATCCTGGCCAAGCGGGCTCGCTACGCAGCCGAGGCGTTGGCGCCAGCGGCCGGCCGGCGGGCCGAGCGCTTCGCGGCCCAGGCCGCGGCCCTGCAGACCGTGCTCGGAGAGCACCAGGACAGCGTCACCGCCCAGGGCTGGCTCCGCCGCCAGGCCCGCAGCCCGCGTCGGGCATTCGTGGCCGGGGAGCTGTGTGCCCTGGAAGTGGAG
>CADDZO010000132.1 GCA_902812395.1 bacterium
GTCACTACCGGCTCCGGATCAACAGCGCCGCGGTACGGGTGACGCTGGAGGAGGACCGCTCCATCGCCGTCGGGCCGGTGGAGGTCGAGGCCGCCACCGGGGCGGCCTCGCCGCCGCCCTGAACGTGGTGCTCGACGGCGTGGCCGGCCGCCTCGCCGCCGCGACCTGAGCCCGGGGCCGGGCACCCCGGGCCAGGGTTCAGATGACCGCCCGCTCCGTGTCGCGGCCGAACACCTCCTCCCTGGCCCATGATCTCGCCCTCGGTGCAGTACGCCCGAACCGCCTCCAGGATGTGGGGCATGAGGTTCTCTTTGGGGTCGGCCGCGGCCTTGCGCACCTGGTCCAGCGCCCGGCTGGCCCGGGCCGCGTCCCGCAGGCGGCGCACCTCGCGCACCCGCTCCACCTGCTCTCGCTCCAGCTCCAGCAGGATGCGGAGGTCATCAGTGGCCTTGACCAGGCCAGTTTGTGGCCGCCGGTCGAGCACCGGAGAGGAGCCGACGGTGAGGAAGGGTGCAGTCCAAGGCGGATGCAGCTACCGCAATGGCTGCCTCCCAGCGATCTGACGTTGATCGTCAAATGGTGGCGATGGGAGAGGTCATTGCGCGGGGCTGGAAGCAGTTGAGGCGCTCCTGAGCGCTTGGACCTGCGCAGGCCATGATTACCAAGCAGCAACTACCAATTTGCTCATTCTGTTGCCGGGCCAGCGGCCGCTCTCACCAGCCTGAGTGTCGGTCTGTGCCTGGCACGCGTTGGCTACGGAGACCAGCCTCTGGATCAGCGATCAGGTCGGTGCTGCCATCTCATGTGCCGCTTCCTGCGCCGGCGAGTCCGTGGCAGGCGCGGCAGCTCTGGCGGCTGAACGTCCGACTGGCGTGGCCGAGGTTCGGTCCTTCGGGAAAGAGGCGAACACATCATGACCAATGGTGAAGGGCTGGTCCGCGCGACGGCGCAACTGTGGCTCGATGGCGCCTCCTTCAGGGGTCGTGATGACAACGCGATGCCCGTCATTCTGCACGCTCCAGACCGAGTCCACGAGATCGCAGGCTCCGGCGACCAGGAGCGCCCATTCGTAGTTGCGTGATTGCGAATGTCCGATGAGGTCCATCGTGATCAGGGTATCCACGGCCTTTTGGATCAGCTCCGGCTTCACATCGACGTACCGTTCAAAGGTCTTCGGATCCACGGCACATTGTTTAGCGCTTGCTTCAGAGTGTGATGCCACTTCGGACGATGCTCGACCAGATAACCGAGCCTGACTTCCGGCCCAGGGATGCTGTCGAGGGCATCGAACGGGGCCGTGGCGGAGCGGAAGGCGGTCCGACACCCGAAGATCCCGGCCGGGGTCGCGCTCGACGAGCAGGAACGGGTGCTGGTGGTGCGCGAGTACCGGCATCCGGGGGGAGAGGGAGAGCTTCCTGCAGGTCCCATCCGACATCCGGAAGCCCGGATCGCCATCTGTGCGCCCCAGAGCGATGTGCTGGCCAGAAACGTCTTCATCGTTGTCAACCCCCGGCCTCATGCCAGAGCTGCCGTTGCTCGCCCTGGGTGACCCAGCCGCCTCCCTCGCGTCGCCTCCAGCAACGCCGCGATCGGGCCCGGGCTGGAGCCAGTCCGGGCGCTGGCACTGTACCGGGTGGCTAGCGTCGCCGGCCAGGCGGCAGGGTACGCTGGGGTCCCATAGGCGCTGGCTCGCGGGTGGCGATGCTCTGCCTCCTCGCCAGGACGTGGCCCCGCTCGCTCTCCCGCTCCGGCCAGGAGGGCGGCTCCGCCGCTTGCCTCATCGGGGTGGCCGGCATGGCGTCGCCTGGCCCATCTGGCCTGCTCTGCCGCAGCCAGGACGTCGGCAACCGTGGCGCCGGCGATCATGGCTGGCGACCTCGGCGTGGTGTGCACCACGCCCCACTGGTCGGCCGCTGTTGGCCGGCGGGGCACTGGCGGTGGGGCATACCCCGACCGCGCTCCGCGACGACCACCGACCGATGATCCTGGCCGGGCTCGCCGCGACCGCGCTGCTGGGGTCCGGCGCCGGCGAGGGCGATGGCAGCCGAGGAAGTGGCGTGCGCCCTGGCCCTGGCCCGAGATCAGGCCAGGGGCCGAGCCGGTGGACTCAGAATGGGCCATGGCCACCGTGGCCGAGCTGCTGAGGATCCCCCGCCTGGGGGGCGCGATGGAGCCCGTCCTCCCCGTGGCCCTGGATCGCCAGGTGGAGTCCGTGGCCGTGCTGGAGGATCTCCACGCCCTGAACACCCCCCCACCCGGCAGCCTGGTCATCTTGGCCCGGACGGCGTCGCGCGAGGCCGTCGGCTACCGGTTGGACGTGCTGCTCCGGCAGGCCTCCGCCCGCGACGTGGCAGCGCTGGCGCTGGTGCGTGAGCCTCTCCCGCGCCTACACCGTACGGTGGCGGAGCTGGCCCAGCGCGGCAACTTGGCCCTGCTTCGGATCGCCCCCGGAACCGGCCTCGCCGACGCCGTGATCGCCATCCAGCAGGAGCTCGCGGGCGGCGTGAACCGGTTGCTCGACCGGGCCCGGGCCTGCCTTTCCCTGATCGACGAGGCGGAAAGGCTCCAGCTCGGCCCGCCAGCGCTGGTGGAGCGGGTCGCGGAGGCGCTGGGGGACGAGGTGCGGCTGGGGCCAATCCCAGCCGGCCGGGGCTGGCTGTCGGCCCCCATCCTGATCGACGGCGAGCCCGGACCCTGGGTTTCGACCCGAGGGGACGGAACCGACGCCGACACCGTCCGGCGCCTCCTCCTGCACCGCCTGGCCTCGGCCGCCGAGCGGCTGGAGAGCGCCCGGCAGCGTGCCGCCGACGTTCCCGTGCAGACGCGGGCGGAGCTACTCACCGAGCTCCTGATCAGGGAGCCACCTGCATCTCGGGACCTGGTCCACCGGGCTCGCCAGCTCGACATCCCCATCGACGGCTGGCACGTGGTCGTCAGGCTCGAGCTGGAGAACCTGGCCGAACTGCGCCCCGACGACGAGATGGGGGCCTTCAACCTCGCCCAGCTCGCCACCCGGGTGGCCATGGAGTCGGCCCGCAGCACCGGCGGGACGTGGAACCGGGCAGGGACGGGCTCGACCGTCCTCCTCATCCGCTCCTGGCAGACCGAGGCCGGTCCTGAGCTCCAGGGCGAGGTGGCGAAGGCGGCCGAGCTGGTGATCGGGCGCGTTCGCGCCCGCATCCCTCGCCTCTCCATCCGTTGCGGTATCGGGGGTGTCCACGTGGGGAGCGTCGGGCTACGCACCTCGGCACTGGAGGCCCGGGCCGCGATCGCCGCCGCCCTGACCGTGGGGCGCAGGAACGTGGCCGTGCGCTTCGACTCCACCGGACTGCGCCGGGTCCTGCTCCAGTGGTACGCGCTCGACGACGCGCGCGACTCGGTCGCGCGCCTGCTCGAGCCCCTGGATCGGCTCGGCGAACGTCGGAGCCGGGAGGCGATCCGGACCTTGCGCGCCTACCTCGACGCCCATCTCTCCCTCAGCCGGGCGGCGGAGGTGCTGGAGCTCCACCGCAACACCGTGGCCTATCGCATCCAGCGCATCTTCGAGCTGCTCGAGGTCGACCCCGACGACCCCGAGCAGTGCCTGATGCTCCAGCTCGCCTGCCGGGCGCGGGAATTGTAAGACCAGCACAACATTTGCCCCGATCTCGTCGCAGACGCTGAAGACGGGGCAGGACGCGCCAACTATGCTCGTCTGGTGACCCTGGGCGAGCCGGACCTGGAGGCCCTCGCGCGGGGCTGTGCTGTCTTCGGCGGCGGAGGAGGTGGCGATCCCACCCTTGGCTACGTCATGGCGCGGGAGGCCATCCGTCGCAACGGGCCGGTCCCCGTGGTCGACCTGGACGAGCTGCCCGACGATGGCCTGATCCTGCCCGTGGCCATGGTCGGGGCACCCACCGTCATCGAGGAGAAGATCCCCAACGGCTCCGAGGGGGAACGCATCCAGGCCGTCTACGAACGCCACTTCGGCCGCCCGGTAGTCGCCTTCGCCGTGGCCGAGCTGGGTGGGGTCGAGGGCATGCTGCCGGTGGCCTGGGCGGCCCACGCCCGCCTTCCCCTCGCCGACTGCGACCTCATGGGCCGGGCCTTCCCCGAGATCCACATGTGCACGCCCAACCTGCACGGGCTGCCGATCGGGCCGGTGGTGGTCACCGACGAGCGCGGCAACATCGCGACCTTCACCTCCATCGACGCCGCCTGGGCGGAGCGGCTGGTGCGACCCACGTGCACGGCCATGGGCAGCTGCGCCTCTCTGGCCATCTATCCCATGACCGCCGCCCGGGCCCGCGGGGCGGTAGTGCGGGGGTCGCTGACCCGCGCCGTCCAGGTCGGCCGGCTCCTGGAGGCTGGCGATCCGGTCGCGGTGTTGGAGGCAGAGGTCGGTGCCGTACGGCTGATCGAGGGCAAGGTGGCCGACGTCGAGCGCTGGACCACCCAGGGCTTCGCCCGGGGGAGCGCGGTGATCGAGGGCTTCGGCGACGACGCCGGCCGGTTGCTCCGGCTCGAGTTCCAGAACGAGAACTTGGTGGCCCTCCTCGACGGCGAGGTCGTGGCCTCAGTACCCGACGTCATCACCGTCCTCGACCACGGTGGCGGGGCGGTGGTCAGCGAGCGGCTCCGCTACGGCCAGCGGGTGACCGTGATCTCCTTCCCCTGCCATCCGGCCTGGCGAACGGCAACCGGCCTGGGGCTGGTCGGGCCCCGCGCCTGGGGCTACGACCTCGACTACGTGCCCGTGGAGCGCATCCATGCCGCGCGCGCTTGACCTGCGGCTCGGGATCGACGTGGGCGGGACCAACACCGACGCCGTGGTCCTCGACCGGCAGGACCGGGTGCTGGCGGCCTCCAAAGTCTCCACCACCCCGGACGTGACCTCGGGCATCGCCTCGGCCATCGCCCAGGCGGTGGGGCAGGGGTCGGTCCCGGCCCATCGCATCACCCACGTCATGCTGGGCACCACCCACGCCACCAACGCCATCCTCGAGCAGCGCGACCTCCAGAGGGTGGCCGTGGTGCGCATCGGTGGCCCGGCTACGCACGCCATCCCCCCGCTCGCCACCTGGCCCGACCACCTCCGGCGGACGGTGTCGGCGGGGGAGGTCATCGTGCCGGGCGGGTTGGAGTTCGATGGCCGCGAGCTGGCCCCCTTCGATCCGGACGAGCTGGCCAGGTTCCTGGAGGCACTGGAGCCACCGATCGATGCGGTAGCCGTGACCGGCGTCTTCGCCCCTGTCTCCGACCGCCACGAGCGCCAGGCCGAGGAGGTGGTGCGCCGGGTCCTGGGCGAGGTGGCGGTCTCGCTCAGTGCCGAGATCGGCTCGGTCGGCCTGCTCGAACGCGAGAACGCCACCGTGCTCAACGCCGCGCTGACGCGGGTGGCCCGACGCTTCGCCGAGGCGCTGGAGCGCTCCCTGGCCGCCAGCGGCATCGATGCCGTCACCTACTTCACGCAGAACGACGGTACCCTGATGGCGCTCGACTACGTGCTCAGCCACCCGGTGCTGACCATCGGCAGCGGTCCCGCCAACAGCATGCGCGGCGCTGCCCATCTGACCGGCCTGGACGACGCCGTGGTCGCTGACATCGGCGGCACCTCGACCGACGTGGGCGCCCTGAGCCACGGGTTTCCGCGTCAATCGGCGATCCCGGTCGAGGTGTGCGGCGTGCGCACGAACTTTCGCATGCCGGACATCCTCTCCATCCCGCTGGGTGGCGGCACCCGCATCCACCTCGCCCCCGATGGTCTCCGCCTCGGCCCGGACAGCGTCGGCTACCGGCTGCCCCGCGAGGCCCTGACCTTCGGCGGCAACACGCCCACCCTCACCGACGCGGCCGTGTTCACGGGCCGCGCCGACCTCGGCGTGCACCCCAACGGCACCTGGCCGCGGGAGGTGCCCTGGGAACGCGCGCTGACGCGGGCGGACGAGATGCTGGCCGAGGCTGTCGATCGGGTCAAGGTGTCTCGGCGCCCCGTCCCCCTGGTCATGGTGGGCGGCGGCAGCATCATCGCGCCCAATCGGATCCCCGGGGTCAGCGAGATCGTGCGCCCGCCCCACTTCGAGGTCGCCAACGCGATCGGGGCGGCGATCGCCCACGTCAGCGGCCAGGTGGAGCGGGTCTACCACCTTGGCAGCTGGAGCCGCGAGGTGGCGCTGGCGGAGGTGTGCCAGATGGCCGCCGACGAGGCGGTCCGGGCCGGTGCGGACCCCGAGTCGGTCCAGGTCGTCGACGTCGAGGAGTTGACGATCGCCTACCTCACGGGCCCGGCGCTGCGCATCCGTGCCCGGGCGGCGGGTGCCCTGGGGTCGCTATGAGGACCTGAAGGAAGAAGAAGAAAGGAGGAAGACGAGGTGAACACAGCGGTCAAACTGGAGGGTGACCTCCACATCGGGCGGGACGACTTTGCCCTGACTCGGGTCCCGCAGACGGAGCGACGCCACTGGTTCGTGGTCTGCCTGCAGCGCTGGGGCCAGCTCTCGGCCCTCTCCCAGTTCCTGCTGGGGGCCACCCTGGGCTTCGGCATGGATCTCTGGCCGGCGTTCTGGGCCTTCACCCTGGGAGCCGTGATCCTGGAGATCGTCGGCATCTTCACCGGCATCGCCGGCATGCGCGAGGGCCTCAATACCTCGCTGCTCACCCGCTGGACCGGCTTCGGCCGTATCGGCTCGAGCCTCCTCGGCCTCATCATCACGATCAGCCTGATGGGCTGGTTCGGGGTGCAGAACGCGGTCTTCGCCTCCGGTATCGATTCCCTGCTGCCCCACCTGCTGCCCCTGTGGACCTGGCAGATCCTGACCGGGGCGGCGGTGATCCTGATCGTGGTCTGGGGCTTCCTCTCCATGAGTTGGACGGCGTACATCACCGTCCCCGCCTTCGTGCTCCTCTGTTTCTACTCTTTGGGGGTCGCCTTCACCCGGCATCCACTTGGCCAGCTCTTCGGCTCCCCACATCCGGGCCCGGCCCTCAGCATCCCGGCCGGCGCCACCCTGGTCGCCGGCGGCTTCATCGTGGGAGCGGTCATCACCCCCGACATGTCGCGCTTCAACCGCTCCGCCGCCGACGTGGTGAAGCAGACCATCGCTGGCTTCACCCTGGGCGAGTACACGATCGGCATGATCGGGGTCCTGCTCGCCCACGCGGTCAAGACCTCGAACGTGATCGGGATCGTGACCACCACCTCGGGCGCGATCGGGGTCGTGATCCTGGTCGTGGCCACGCTCAAGATCAACGACTGGAACCTGTACTCGGGCTCCCTGGGCCTGGCCAACTTCATCGACACCCTCTTCGGCCGCCGTGTCCACCGCGGGCTTTTGACGCTGGTGGTGGGCATCATCGGCACTGCGCTCTCGGCCCTTGGCATCCTGCAGCACTTCGTCGGCTTCCTGACCTTGCTCGGGGTGGCCTTCCCACCTGTGGCCTCGATCATGGTCGTCGATTACTTCCTGCTCAAGACCCACCGTCGCGAGCTGGCGGAATCCGCCCGGACGGGAACGACCCCGGCCCGGGTGCCGGGCTGGAACCTGGTCGGCCTGGTGAGCTGGCTGATCGGCTCCGTCGCCGGCTGGTATCTCCAGTGGGGGATCGGCTCGATCAACGCGCTCGTGATCGCGGCCGTGGTCTACTTCGTCATCTCCCGGGTGGTGGCGATGGTGACTCTATCGCAGCGCAGCAAGGCAGCGGCATGAGAATCGGGATCGACGTGGGCGGCACCAACACCGACGCCGTGCTCATGGACGGGCGTCGTGTGCTGGCCGAGCACAAGACACCGACCACACCCGACGTCACCTCCGGCATCGTCGCTGCCCTCAAGGGGCTGCGCGGCAAGGCCGGTTTGGGGATCGAGGACGTGAGCGGGGTCATGATCGGGACCACCCACTTCACCAACGCCGTGGTCGAGCGGCGGCGGCTCACGCCGACCGCCGCGGTCCGCCTCGGCCTGCCCGCTACTGCCGCCCTGCCGCCCATGACCGACTGGCCGGCGGACCTGCGCCATGCCCTGGGCGAGCACGTCTTCCTTTGTCATGGCGGCTTCGAGTTCGACGGTCGCCGCATCGCGCCGCTCGACGAGGACGAGGTCCGCCGGGTGGCGGAGCGGATCGGGGCCCTCGGCATCCGGAGCGTGGCCATCTCCTCGGTCTTCTCCCCGGTCAACGCCGAGATGGAGATCAGGGCGGCCGAGATCGTGACCGAGACCCTGCCCGGCGTGGCGGTCAGCCTCTCCCACCAGATCGGCCGGGTCGGCCTGCTGGAGCGGGAGAACGCCACCATCCTCAACGCCTGCCTGCGCGACCTGGCCGAGGGCATCACCGACGCACTGGAGGCGGCCGTGCGCAGGGTGGGCATCGAGGCGCCGCTCTACATCAGCCAGAACGACGGCACCCTGATGAGCGTGGACTACTGCCGGCGCTACCCGGTGGCCACCTTCACCTCGGGCCCCACCAACTCTATGCGCGGCGCCGCCTTCCTCTCCGGGGAGACCGACTGCGTGGTCGTCGACGTGGGCGGCACCACCACCGACGTCGGGGCCCTGGCGCACGGGTTCCCGCGCGAGGCCTCGCTGGCCGTCGAGGTCGGCGGCGTCCGCACCAACTTCCGGATGCCGGACGTGCTCTCCGTGGGCCTGGGCGGGGGCAGCCTGGTCGAGCGGAGCCAGGACGGGCTCGAGATCGGACCTTGGAGCGTCGGCTACCGGATCACGGAGCGGGCGCTGATCTTCGGCGGCGATGCCCTGACCGCCACCGACCTGGCCGTGGCCGCTGGCCTGGCCGAGATTGGCGACCCGGAGCGGGTACGCGGTCTGGACCGGGACCTGGTCGAGGCCGGCGTGGGCCTGATCCAGGAGCGGCTGGCGGAGCTGGTAGATCGAGTCAAGACCAGCGCCGAGCCACTGCCGGTGGTGATTGTGGGCGGCGGCAGCATCCTGGTCAAGGAGGGTCTGCCCGGCGCCTCCCGGGTGGTGAAGCCGGACCACTTCGCCGTCGCCAACGCCATCGGCGCGGCCATCGCCCAGGTCGGAGGCGAAACCGACCGGATCTTCTCCCTGGCCGAGCTGCCCCGCGAGCAAGCCCTGGAGGCGGCGCAGCGGGAGGCGGTCGACAAGGCGGTCGCCGCCGGCGCCGACCCGGAGAGCGTCCAGGTGGTGGACATGGAGGAGGTGCCGCTCGCCTATCTGCCCAGCAACGCCGTGCGCATCCGCGTGAAGGCGGTCGGAGACTTGCGCCTGGGGGTCGCCGGTGCGGCTCGTGCGTGAGCAGGACCTGGACGACCTCGCCCGCGGTGCCGCCGTGCTCGGCACCGGCGGCGGCGGCAACCCCTACATCGGCAAGCTGCTCGCCCAGCAGGCCATCCGGGAACACGGCCCGGTGCTGCTGGTCACGGCCGAGGAGGTGCCCGACGACGCCCTGGTCGTGCAGTCGGCGATGATGGGCGCCCCCACGGTCATGATCGAGAAGCTGCCCGCCGGGGATGAGATCGTCCGGGCCTTCGAGGTGCTCCAGTCCTACCTGGGCCGCCGCATCACGCACACCACCTCCGGGGAGGCAGGCGGCCTCAACTCGACCGTCCCCTTCGTGGTGGCGGCGCGGATGGGCATCCCGCTGGTCGACGCCGACGGGATGGGCCGCGCGTTCCCCGAGCTGCAGATGCTGATCCCGACCCTGGACGGCATCTCCTGCACGCCCATGGCCCTCGCCGACGAGAAGGGGAACACTCTGATCCTGAACACGATCGACAACCACTGGACCGAGCGCCTGGCCCGCTCGGCCACGGTGGACATGGGCTGCACGGCCATGATCGCGCTCTACGCCATGACCGGCCGCCAGGTGAAGGAGAGCATGGTGCTGGGCACGCTCAGCCTGGGCCAGGAGCTGGGCCGC
>CADDZO010000133.1 GCA_902812395.1 bacterium
CAGAGCGCGGGCCGCGAGCGGCGCCAGCTGTCGCCACCGCAGCACGAAAGAGGCGAGCAAGGCCGTGCCCGGAGGGGCCTCCCAGCGCCGGCCCAGCCGCCCGCGGCCCGCGCTCTGGTGGTCCGCCACCACCACCGTTCCCGGCGGGAGCCCGCGGGCGGCGTCCTGGGTGGAGGGGGTCGAGACCAGCCGGATGACGTCCACCGCCGCCCGGGTATGGTAGGCGGTGACGGTGATCGATCGGCTCTCTGCGGGTGCGGCCGGGTCCCTGAGCTCCAGGAGCAGCGGCTGAGTGGCCGGTACGTCCTGGGATCGGCTGGGCCTGGTCGACCAGGCCTTCGAGGCGGTGGCCCCGGTGCTCCGGCGATTCGCCGCCGCCACCGGCTTGCGGCTCCTCGAGTTCTTTCGTGACGACCCGGTCTGGAGGCTGGCCTTCGCCCGCCAAGCCGGGGGGGAGGCAGCCATCGACGTCGGTTGGGACGCCGAGCGCCCGGACCAGTACGCGGTGAGCGCCTCCTGGTGGGTCGACGACTACGACAGCGCCAGCCGACGCTGGCGCCGCGAGGAGGTGGGCGTGTACGACCGTAACCGCCAGCCAGAGGACCTGGAGGCGATGCTGCAGCTGGCGCTGGGCCGCATCGACGGCTGGACGGAGGCCGACCTGGATCGGATCTCGGGGCCCCACCCGGAGTGGCGGGACATCCCCCGCGAGGACTTCGTCCGCAGCCGGCTGCCGAGGCGCTGAGGCCGATGAAGGTCCACCGCGCCGTGACCCTGGCGGCCATGATCCTGCTCGCGCTGCTGGTGCTGCTCCTGCTGGCGGTGTACGGGGCGGCCACCTTCAACGGCACCAGCCTGCTGGCCTTGGCTCTGGTGGTCGTGGCGGCAGCCATCGCCGGTGTGGCCTTCAGCTTCCGCCGCTACTTTCCTCGGCGCCGATGAGGCACCCTTTGCGCCTGGGCTGGAAGGCCTCGGCCGAGCAGTTCGATCCCCGCCGACTGCTGGAGTTCGCGGTGCTGGCCGAGGAGCTCGGCTTCGACAGCGTCTGGGTCAGCGACCACTTCCAGCCCTGGCGGCATACCGACGGCCACGCCCCCTTCTCCATCGCCTGGCTGGCGGCGGTGGGCGAGCGGACCCAGCGGGTGACGCTGGGGACCAGCGTCCTGACCCCGACCTTCCGCTATCACCCCTCGGTGGTGGCGCAGGCCTTCGCCACCCTGGGTGTGATGTACCCGGGGCGGGTGGTCCTGGGGGTGGGTACCGGCGAGTCGATGAACGAGGCCCCGGTGGTCGGGATCGAGTGGCCCCCGTTCCGGGAACGCTTCCGCAGGTTGTCGGAAGCGGTCAGGTTGATCCGGCGGCTGTGGAGCGAGGACTTCGTCCAGTTCGACGGCGAGTACTACCACGTGCACGGGGCCACCGTGTACGACCGTCCGGGGACCCCGGTCCCGATCTACGTGGCCGCCGGTGGGGAGGTGGCGGCCCGCTTCGCCGGGCGGCAGGCCGATGGCTTCATCTGCACCTCGGGCAAGGGCATGGAGCTCTACCGGGACCGGCTGCTGCCGGCGGTGCGAGAGGGAGCGACGGCTGCCAATCGGGATCCTGGCGACCTGGAGAAGACGATCGAGGTCAAGGTCGCCTACGATCACGATCGGGCACAGGCGCTGGCCGACACCAAGATCTGGGCCGCGCTGGCTCTGCCCGCCGAGGACAAGGTCGACGTCCGCAACCCCCTGGAGATGGAGGAGCGCGCCCGCAACGTCGCCAACCCGGAGCGTCGCTGGCTGGTGGCAGCGGATCCCGACGAGCAGGTGGAGCAGATCGCGCCCTACCTGGAGCTCGGCTTCACCCATCTCGTCTTCCATCACCCGGGCGACGACCAGGCCCGCTTCCTCCGCCTCTACGCCGAGGAGGTGCTGCCCCGGATCCGCCGGCGCTGGGGATGATGGCCATGGGCGAGCCGGCGGTCTGGGGGGTGGTCCTGATCAAGGACTTCGACGCGGCCAAGCAGCGGCTGCGACCGGCGCTGTCGGCCGAGCGGCGGCGACAGCTGGCACGCGAGAACGCCCACCTCGCCCTGAGGGCAGCCACGGCCGCCGACCACGTTCTGGCCGTGTGCGGCAGCGAGGCCGCGGCCGCGCTGGCCCGCCAGGCCGGGGCAGAGGTCCTGGTCGAGGAGCACCCGCAAGGTCAGAACCCGGCTGCCCGGGCCGGCATCGAGCACGCGGTCCGGCGGGGGGCGGAGGCGGTGCTGCTGCTCTCCAGCGACCTGCCCCTGGTCACCAGGGGAGCGATCGCCGCCATGCTCCGCGCCGCTCGCCGGCTCGGCCGACCGGCTGCGATGGCGGCCCCCGCCACCGGTCGAGGAGGCACCAACGCCCTCTACCTGCGGCCGCCGGGGGCCCTAGACCTGCACTTCGGAGACGACTCGCTGGCCGCCTTCGCCCGAGACGCGGCCGGCCGAGGCGTACGCTTCGAGCTCCACGAGTCGCCGCGGCTAGCCCTGGACCTGGACGAGCCCGACGACCTGGAGGAGCTGCGCCGGATCGCGGGCTGACGGATGGTTGGGCGGTGGAACGGCTGGAGATCTTCGGGGTCCCGGGGCTGCCCGAGGTGCGTCCCGGGGACGACCTCGCGCGCCTGATCGCGGACAACGCCGCCCGATCGTGCGGGCTCCGGGCCGGCGACGTGGTGGTGGTCGCCCAGAAGGTGGTCTCCAAGGCCGAGGGACGGTTACGGGACCTCCGCACCGTGGTCCCGGGCGAGGAGGCGTTGCGCTACGCCGAGCGCATCCGCCAGGACCCCCGGTTCATCCAGGTGGTCCTGGAGGAGAGCTTGCGGGTGGTACGCGACGAGCGGGTCCTGATCACCGAGACCAGGCACGGGTTCGTCTGCGCCAACGCCGGGGTCGACCACTCCAACGTTCCGGGTGAGGAGGTGGTGTGTCTGCTCCCCGAGGATTGCGATCGGAGCGCTGCCGAGCTCCGCCGTGACCTGACCCGCCTGACCGGGGTGGAGCTGGCCGTGATCGTGGCCGACACCTTCGGGCGGCCGTGGCGCACCGGGATCGCCAACGTGGCTCTGGGGGTGGCCGGGCTGGCCCCGCTGCTCGACTACCGAGGGCGGCCGGACGACTTCGGGCTGGAGCTCCGGGCCACCGTGGTCGCGGTGGCGGACGAGCTGGCTGGGGCGGCCGAGCTGGTGATGGGGAAGACGGCGCGGGTCCCGGTGGCGGTGATCCGTGGCTGGCGAGCGGAGGCGCCACCCGCCACCGGGCGAGAGCTGGTGCGTCCTCGAGAGCTGGACCTGTTTCGCTGATGCTCAGGTCGGCGCCCGAGGCACCAGTGCCTCTGCCGGCTGGGTTCGCGGTCGAGGCGGCGGGAGATGGGGCGTGGCACCTCGGGACCCGCTCCGGCCGGGGCGCGTGGAGCCCGGCCCCGGGCCGCTCCTCCGAGCGACCCCACCCTCCCGGTCGGCGTCGCCGGGTGCGCAATCGCCTTCAGCTCACCCGTCGGGGTGGTCCGTCTCCGGCTGCCTCGGCCATGATGGTGCCGGTGCGGGTGACACTCCTAGCCGGGGGTACCGGCGCCGCCAAGCTAGCGGTTGGGCTGGAGCGCCAGCTACCGGCCGGTGCGCTGAGCGTGGTGACCAACACCGGTGACGATGCCTGCTTCTGGGGCCTGCGCGTGTGCCCTGACACCGATGCGGTGCTCTACCGCCTGGCCGGGATCTTCAACCACCAGGCTGGCTTCGGCGTGGCCGGCGACACCTTTGCCCTTCTCGACCAGCTGCAGCGGCTGGGAGAACCGAGCTGGTTCCAGCTGGGCGACCGCGATCTCGCCCTCCACGTGCTGCGGAGCGCGATGCTCCGCGAGGGCGCCCGCCTCACCGAGGCCGCGCTGGAGCTGGGTCGCCGCCTCGGCCTCACGACACGGGTGCTGCCGATGTCCGACCAGGACGTCCGTACCCGCTTCGAGACCGAGGCCGGGTGGTTGGATTTCCAGGAGTACTTCGTCCGGGAGCGGCTCCGGCCCCGGCTGCGGGCGGTCGAGTTCGAAGGGCTGGCCGAGGCGCGGCCCTCACCCGAAGCGGTGGCGGCGGTGCGCGAGGCCGATCTGGTCGTAATCGGGCCCTCCAACCCCCTGATAAGCATCGGCCCCATCATCGCCCTGCTCGGCCCTGAACTCTGCCGGGAGCGCACCCTGGCGGTCAGCCCGCTGGTGGGCGGGCGCTCTCTCAAGGGGCCGACCGTGGAGATGCTGACCGCGCTCCGCGGTGCCGCAACCCCGGAGCAGGTCGCCCGCGAGTACCGAGCCTTCGCCAGCTGGTTCGTCCTCGACCGGATGGACGTCGACTACCGTGCGGAGGTGGAAGCCCTCGGTTACCAGGTCCTGGTCTGCGACACGGTGATGGCCGACGACTCCAGCGCGGCCAGGCTCGCTGGTGCCATCCTCGGGTCGTGGACTCCGGTTTGATGGGAGACCGCGGTGTCGACCGATGGCCTGGCCGCGCAGGGCCGTCGACGCTGGACCGATCGTTGCCGGCCCATGCGGCGCCTGGCCTGCGAGGCTGGCTCCAGGCCTGGAAGAATCACGCGACGTGGACCTCACCGAGCGGATCGACCACGATCTGGCCCAGGCTCGCCGCGATCGCGACCAGGTTCGCCTCTCGGCCCTGGGGTTGCTCAAGAGCGAGCTCCAAAGGGAGGCCAAGGCGCCCCGGGCCCGGGCGGTCAGCGACCAGCTCGTCTTCGATGTGGTGCGGCGTGAGATCAAGCGTCACCAGGAGTCGGCGGCTGCCTTCGCCGGGGCGGGACGAGCCGAGTCCGCCGCTCAGGAGCGGGCGGCGGCCGAGCTCCTCGGCGCCTATCTTCCCGCCGAGCTCTCCGAGCAGGAGCTGGAGCAAGAGCTCCGGGCGGTCATCGCTGAGGTGCGACCCCGAGGCCCGCGGGACTTCGGCGCGGTCATGCATGCGGCCCGATCGCGGCTGGGTTCCAGGGCCCAGGCCTCCCGGATAGCCGCCACCGCCCGACGGTTGATGGACGATGGCGACGGCGATTAGGACCCGCAAACCCTCGGTCCGGGCGCCGCGTGGTGCGCGCCGGCGGGCGCAGCTTACTGTGGAGCGGCTGGCCGCCATCTACCCGGCGGCGACCGAGCTCCAGCACCGCAACCCGTTCGAGCTGACGATCGCCACCATTCTCTCCGCCCAGACCACCGACCGCGCGGTCAACCAGGTGACCCCGGAGCTGTTCCGCCGCTACCCGACGCCGGCCGACCTGGCTGCCGCCGATCTGGCCCAGGTGGAGGAGCTGATCAAACCCACCGGTTTCTTTCGCAACAAGGCCCGCACCATCGTCGAGTGCTCCCAGGTCCTGGTGGAGCGATTCGGCGGTGAGGTCCCGCGCCGGATGGAGGATCTGGTCACCCTCCCCGGAATCGGGCGCAAGACCGCCAACGTCATCCTGGGGGTGGCCTTCGGTATCCCTGGGTTCGCCGTCGACACCCACGTCATCCGGCTCACCAATCGGCTCCGTCTGGTCGAGACCACCGATCCGGCAAAGATCGAGCAGCTGATCACGGCCATGGTTCCTGCCAGCGAGTGGACCGGGCTCTCACTGCGCCTCATCCTCCACGGCCGCCGGGTCTGCGAGGCCCGCCGGCCACGTTGCGAGGAGTGCGTGCTCAACGACTTCTGCCCCTCGTCCTCGGTGCGCCCGCGCTAGTGAACATCCGTTCTACAATGGAGTGGTGCTCGGGTTGGAGCCGCGTCGGATCGAGGTTCGCTACCTGGAGCAGCCCTGCCGCACGGCCCTCAACCGGGTGGCGGGGATGCCGTTCAAGTGGTCCCTCAATCCCTACATGGGCTGTGAGCATCGGTGTGCCTTCTGCTACGTCCGCTTCTTCGAGAAGCGTGCCGACCGGCCGTCGGACGCCGCCTACGGGCGGACGGTGCGGGTCAAGACCAACGTGGCCCAGGTCCTGCGAACCGAGCTGGCCCGGCCCGGCTGGCGTCGCGAGCTGGTGGCGGTGGGCGCGGCGACCGATCCCTACCAACCCGCCGAAGGCCGCTATCGACTGACGAGGGCCTGCCTGGCCGCGTTCGCCGATTTCGCCTCCCCAGTGTCGCTGCTCACCCGGGGGCCAATGATCGTCCGCGATGTGGACGTCCTCACCACCCTTGCCCGCCGAGCTGAGCTCACGGTGGCGTTCAGCGTCCCCACCCTGGACGAGCAGGTCTGGCGCCGAACGGAGCCCGGCACGGCCCATCCTCGCCAGCGACTGCGCGCTGCCCGCCGCTTGGCCGATGCGGGGATCCGGGTCAACGTGGCCATGGCCCCGCTGCTACCCGGCCTCAGCGACAGGCCCGACCAGCTCGCGGCGGTGGTTCGGGCAGCCCGGGAGGCAGGGGTGACCGGGGTGTGGGCAAGCATGCTCCATCTCCGTGACGGCACCCGGCAGCACTTCCTGGAGGTGCTTGCCCGCCATTGGCCCGAACTGCTGCCTCGATACCTGGAGGCCTACCGCACGGGCCCTTATCTGCGCGGCGACCAGGCCCGGGCCCCGCGAACCGTGGCCGCCCTGGTGGCGCGGATCGGGCTAGACGGACGCCCCCGGCTGGAGCCATCACCGCGTCCTCAGACGGAGCAGCTGAGGCTGCTTGCCGGCTGAGGCTGGGGCTGGGCTACGATGCCCTCGATGCGTTCCCCGATCGACCTGGTCATGGGGCGGGTGGGCGGTTTCGCCAAGACCGAGATCGCTCGCCGGACCGTGCCCTGCTACAAGTACGTGGTCGAACCCGATGGCGAGCGCCTGGCCCTCTGCCTGCTGGTCGACTCCAAGTACCTCTATCGATATCCCTACGAGAAGGTGAAGGGGACGGCGGCGCTGGCCATCAAGGCGCGGTACCTGCGTGGCGAGATGGAGCACCTCCGGCTCCGGGAGTTCCAGCCCGGGGTCTGCCGGTATCTGAACCCCAGGCCCGCAGCGCCTAGTCCAGCTACTGGCCCTCATCCCGCCCGGCCTCGCCCGCTGGCCGGCACGACTCGAGCCCGGCGGCCGCCTGGTCCTGCTGGAGCACCAGGACCGCTCCCTCGGTGACCGGCGTGCCATCGCCCGCGCGGTTCGATTGATCGAGCAGGCCGCGGCCGCCCGGCGCCCCGGCCACCAGGTCGAAGCGTCCATCGCGGCCGTGCACTGCGAGGCGCGGTCCTGGCCCGGAGACGACTGGCGCCAGGTGGTGGTTCTCCACGTCGACGAGATGGAGCCGGCTCTGGGGGTTCCAGCCCGGGGTCTGCCGCTATCTGAACACCAGGCCCGCAGCGCCTAGCCGATGGCCTCCGATCCGCTCGACGCCGGCATCGCGCCGCACGAGGTCGGCGTCCCCCCGGAGCGATGAGTTCGCCCACCCTTGGCCTCCGAACCAGCGTGCCACGCGGTTGCACGAGTGCCACGTCGGGTGGGGAGCTCGCGCGATCTGCCGCGCCAGGTCGGCCTCACCTTTCCAGCTGGCCTCAACGTCGAGAGCTCTCCGGCGCCCCATCGGGGGCCTCGAACAAGCCCAAGAGCGGAGGAGAGGCTCGCACCAGCCGCTACCCGCGGCGAGAGGCCCGGTGTCACCCTGACGCACCGGTTTGACCTCCACCGACCAGGGCGAGCCTCCCGGGATCGGGCTATCGCATCCGCAGCGGAGGCGACCGCTCCTCGTGGACGATCGGCCACACCATCTGACACCACCTCCTTTCAGAGACGGTCCCAGATGAACTCCACCACCATTACTCCCCCGGTCGGGCGCCGGCCAAACATGGCCCCTCCGTCGGGAGGTCCCCATGGGCTCGGTGGGCCACAGCCGGAATCCGCTCCCGGCCTCGCCGGTTGGTGCTTGTCGAGTGATGCCTCGTCGCCAGCTCGAGGGGCGGTCGGGCGGTGGGTTGTGCTGGAGGAGGACGGATGGCGAGCGGAACCTATCTGGGCCGAAGTCGGCCGCTGATCGATGGCGCCGGGAAGGTGTCGGGCCATGCCCGCTACGCGGCCGACCTGGTCCTGCCGGGGTTGGTCCACGGCCGGCCGGTGCTCAGCCCCCATGCCCATGCCCGCATCCTCGCCGTCGATGCCGAAGCCGCCCGACGGGTAGCGGGCGTGGTGGCGGTGCTGACCGAGGCGGACCTGCCCGGCCGCGGCCAGCCGGTGAACTCCCGGCCCTCCGCGATCCTGGCCCGCGATCGGGTGGTCTTCGCCGGCCAGCCGGTGGCGCTGGTGGTCGCCGAGACCGAGGCGGCCGCCGAGGATGCGGCCGCGGCGGTGGTGGTGGAGTACGAGCCGCTGCCGGCGGTGCTCGACCCGCTGGTGGCACTCGAGCCCGGCACCCCCGGGGTGCATCCGGATCGCCTCGAGCTCGGTGAGGAGATCGCCAACCTGCACGCGGCCGTGGGCGCGCAGGCGGCGGAGGAAGGAGCGACGCCCGCCAACGTGGTGGACAGGCTGCGCCTTTGCCGCGGCGACGTCGAGGCCGGGCTTCGGGAGGCCGAGGTGGTGGTGCGCCGCCGCTACCGCACCCCGGTCGTGTACCAGGCTTACCTGGAGCCGCACGTGGCGGTGGCAGCCTATGACCCGGTCGGGCGACGTCTGCACCTCTACAGCAGCACCCAGGGCCAGTACCTGGTTCGCGACCTGGTCGCCCGCCTGGTCGGCCTGCCCCCGAGCCGGGTTCGGGTGACCCCGATGGCGGTCGGCGGTGGCTTCGGCTCCAAGTACGGCGTCGTCGACCCGCTGGCGGCGGCGGCGGCGATGGTGGTGGGGCGGCCGGTGCGGCTGGCCCTGACCCGGACCGAGGACTTTCTGGCCACCACCCCCGCGCCCGCGACCGTGATCGACCTCGAGCTGGGGGCCAGCGCCGAGAAGGGCGTGACCGCGGTCCGGGCCCGGGTCGTGGTCGACCAGGGCGCGTATCCCAGCCCCGAGGGTGCGATCATCGCAGTCCTGCTCAGTGGCTACTACCGGTGCCCCAACGTCGATATTGAGACGCTGGACGTCCTGACCCACAAACAGCCGGCCGGGGCCTACCGGGCGCCAGGGGCACCTCCCGCCATGTTCGCTCTGGAGCAGGCGGTAGACGAGGCGGTCCGGGCCCTCGGCCTCGACCCACTTGAGTTCCGCCTGCGGCACGTGGCGTCGAACGCGTCAACGGGGAACGAGGCGACGGCTCCCAGCCTGGGGTTGCGGCAGTGCCTGGAGCGGCTGGGACAGCACCCGCTCTGGCGCCAGCGAACCCGCAACCCGGATGAGGGGGTGGGCCTGGCCATCGGAGCCTGGCCGGGGGCGGCCTCACCTGCCGCCGCCCTCTGCTGTGTGAGCGGCGATGGCTCGGTCCAGGTCCATGTCGGCTCGGTCGACATCTCGGGGGTGAACTCGGCGCTGGTCCTGGTCGCGGCCGAGGTGCTCCAGATCGACCCCGACCGGATCGAGCTGGTCCAGGACGACACCCAGAGCGGCCTCTGGGCGGGCCCGAGCGGCGGTAGCCAGACCGCCTACAGCGTGTCCGCGGCGGTGCGGGCGGCCGCCGAGGACGTTCGCCGCCAGTTGCTGGAGCTGGCCGCCGACCGGCTGGAAGTGGCCGTCGAGGATCTGGAGCTGGCCGATGGTGTGATCTCGGTCCGCGGCGTTCGGGGGCGGGCGGTCCCGATTGGGGAGCTGGCCCGCCTGGCCGAGTCCAGTCCCCAGGGCGGCGGCCCCGTCACCGGCCGGGGCCGGTGAC
>CADDZO010000134.1 GCA_902812395.1 bacterium
GCCCGCAACAGGACGCGGGCTGCGGTCCGGTCCCGATCGGGCCGGGCCGTCGCGCGCTCGCCCACGCTCAGGTGGATCGGGGGCAAGCCACGGCCGGGGTGGCGCCGGCCGCGAGTTCGTCGGGTGCGAACCAGGCGTCCGGACCAGCCGGTCAGCGAGGAGGGGAGCAGGCGCTCCAGCCGCTCACGGCGGCTGGGCTGGCGCGTCAGGCGGTAGGTGACGTAGATGCCCGTGATCGCGACTCCCAGCGCTGCCCCCACCGCCAGGGCGATCAGCGCCGAACGGCCAAACCGGGCCAGGTTGCGCTGGCTGCGGTCGCGCAGCTCCAGGATCCGAGACTCCATCGAGCCCCGCACTTCAGCTATCTGGCGTTGGAGCTGATCTGACGACGGAGCCAATCTCGTGTCTCCTGGAAGCTCTGGCGGCTGCGGGGCATCAGCACGCCGAGGAGGTCACGGCGCGAACCCCGCAGCTGCCGGGGCTTGGGCTTGAGCACGGCGAAGCCGATCAGAGCCAGCAGGCCGCCCACCACCCAGTAGGCGCCGATCCAGATCGCTGCCACCACCACGTGGTTGGGGATCCAGACCACGATCATGACCGGTATCCCGACCAGGGTGCCCAGCGCCAGCAGCAGCGCCCCCACCGCCATCAGCCCGACCGCCATCCCGTCCCTGGCGGCCAGCTCCTTGGCCTCCTGCTGGGCCAGCTGGAGCTGGAGCTGAACCAACCTCTGGGCGTCGCGGGCGACCTCTGCCGCCAGCTCCGAGGATGACCGGGCCACTGCGAGCAACAGCATAGAGGCCGGGCGCGGAGATCTGCCCCCCTGGAAGCCGGGTCCGGCAGTGGCGGGGCGAGGCGCCCTCTCCGGGCAGGGGCCGGCGCCGCCGACCTCCAACTGTCATCCTGTATCCGATGGTCAGCTGGGGTCAGTTCCGCCAGCGCCGCCCCGACCTCGCCGCCTGGGGCAGGCGCCTCTTCTACGGGCACGGCGTCGGCGTCGGCTTCCTGGCCACCGTCCGCGCCGACGGCGGCCCCCGGCTCCACCCCGTCTGCCCGATCCTCACCGAGTCGGGGCTGTATGTCATGGTGTTCCCCGGGCCCAAGCTGGGGACCTGCGCCGGGATCCCCGTTACGCGCTCCGCTCGGACACCTTGCCCCCGCCCCGGCAGGAGGACGCCTTCTACGTCGCCGGAGCGGCGGTGGACCGCGAGGCCGATCGGGCCCTCCGCCAGCGCGTCGGCCGGCAGCTCCTGGAGGAGCGCGAGCTGGCGGCACCCTGGCCTGGCTTCGACGACATGGTCCTCTTCGAGCTGCTGCTGGAGCGCTGCCTCCTCACCCTGAGCACCGCCGCCAATCTGCCCGCCGGCCACACCGTCTGGCGCCCCGACGGCTGAGTGACGGGTGCTCGGCGGCCCCGGCCGGGCCGACCGGCGCTTGCCATCGTCGGCTGTCGGTGGCACGGCGATGTCCGATCGAACGCCGCTTCGGCGCATGCCAGATCGGCCATCGCTTAAAGAATTCGTTAAGTCTCCCATGATGTATAAAGGAATCGTTGTGTATCCGGAGCTCGAGCGGCGCCAGCTTCCCGCCCACTTCCGGGCCCTGGCCAGTCCCACCCGCCTGCGCATCCTCGAGCGCCTGGCCGAGGCCGGGGAGGAGAGCGTGAAGGAGCTGGCCGCGCACCTTCGGATGAGTCAGCCGCGGGTGTCCTGGCATCTGAGTGTTCTCCGCCGGGGCGGAGTCGTGCGCCAGCGCCGCGTGGGCCGGCAGGTCTACTGCTCGGTGGACGAGGAAGGGATCCAGCGCCGGCAGAGGGTCTTCTGGGAGATGCTGCTCGAGAACAGGAAGATCGGAGTGAGGACATGACCGAGCGACGCCGTGACGACAGGGTGCGGGTTGCGATCGTGGGCGTGGGCAACTGTGCCTCCTCGCTGGTGCAGGGCGTCCACTACTACCGCGAAGCCTCGCCAGCCGACTTCGTGCCCGGCCTGATGCACGTGGACCTGGGCGGCTACCACGTCCGCGACATCGAGTTCGTCGCCGCCTTCGACGTCAACCGAACCAAGGTCGGTCGCGACCTCTCTGAGGCCATCTTCGCCGAGCCCAACAACACTGCCCACTTCTGCGAGGTACCGCCGCTCGGGGTCCGGGTGGAGCGGGGGATGACCCACGACGGGATCGGCCGCTACCTGGCGGACGTGATCGAGAAGGCGCCGGGCGAGACCGCCGACGTGGCCGGCATCCTCCGGCGCAGCGGCGCCGACGTGCTGGTCAACTACCTGCCGGTCGGCTCCGAGGAGGCGACCAAGTGGTACGTCGAGCAGGCGCTGGCGGCAGGTTGCGCGGTGGTCAACTGCATCCCGGTTTTCATCGCCCGTGAGCACTATTGGCAGGGCCGGTTCGAGGCTGCCGGGCTGCCCATCATCGGCGACGACATCAAGTCGCAGGTGGGGGCCACCATCGTGCACCGGACCCTGGCCCGACTCTTCCGCGATCGGGGCGTGCGCCTGGAGCGGACCTTCCAGCTGAACTTCGGGGGGAACACCGATTTCCTCAACATGCTGGAGCGAGAGCGGTTGCTCTCCAAGAAGATCTCCAAGACCCGGGCGGTTACCTCCCAGCTCGATTACCAGTTGGGCGATGAGAACGTGCACGTCGGGCCGTCCGACTACGTCCCCTGGCTCCTGGATCGGAAGTGGGCCCAGATCCGGCTCGAGGGCCGCGGCTTCGGCGACCTGCCCCTCAACCTGGAGCTGAAGCTGGAGGTGCACGACTCGCCCAACTCAGCCGGAGTCGTCATCGACGCCATCCGGTGCGCCCGGCTGGCCCTGGACCATGGTCTCAAGGGCGCCCTGGAAGGGCCCAGCGCCTACCTGATGAAGACCCCTCCCCATCAGTACACGGACGAGGACGCCCGGCGGCTGACCGAGGAGTTCATCGCCCGCTATCGCCGCACCCCTGCCCCGGCCCCGGAGGTGAGCTAGCCGCGGGACCGCCGCTTCTGGCCTCGGCCTACAGGACGGCGGCGGCGCTGGCCCGGGCCCTCCCCCCCGGGCTGCGCTATCCGCTGGCAGCGGGCGGTGGGGCGGGCTGGTACCGGCTCTCCGCCGGCCAGCGTCGCCATGCGTTGGCCAACTACGCCGCGGTCCTGGACCTGCCCCCTGACCATCCGGACGTGGCCCGGACCGCCCGCCGCGCCTTCGCCAACTACGGCGAGATGGTGGCCGACTTCTGCCTATTGCCTACCCTCAGCCCGGCCCAGGTGCTCGAGCGCATGTCCGAGGAGGGGCGCGAGGCGGTGGACCGGGCGGTTGCCGCCGGTCGCGGCGCCATCCTGGCTCTGCCCCACATGGGCTCCTGGGACTACGCCGGCGCCTACGCCGCCAGCCTGGGGATTCCCACGGCCTCGGTGGCGGAGCGGTTCCCGGGCAGTCTCGACCGGGCGGTGCGGGAGGCCCGCACCCGCTTCGGCCTCGAGATCATCCCGCTCGACCGGGCGGCGGTGCGGGGGATCGCGCGGGCGCTGGGCCGGGGCAAGGTGCTGGCGCTGCTCTGCGATCTGCCCCCACCGGAGGGGCGGGGGACCGAGGTGGTCTTCTTCGGGCGCCGGGCGGTGATCCCATCCGGCCCGGCCGCGTTCGCCGTTCGGATGGGCCTGCCCCTGATCCCGGTCGCCGTCTACCGGAGGGGCAGGGGCCGCTACCATGTCCGCATCGGCGAGCCGCTCTGGGCCGGCGAGGGGGACCGGAAGACGGCATCGCAGGAGCTGTCGCAGCGAATGATCCGGTCCTTGGAGGGGTACATCCGGGAGCGGCCCGAGGACTGGTACGCGTTCAAGCGGGTGCTGGGAGAGCCGGTCCGGTGATTCGGTATCGGGGCTTCCGGGCCATGCAGTGGGTGGTGGAGCGGTTGCCCCGGCAGTGGGGCTACGCCTTCGCGATCATGGTCGGCCGCTTCGCCTTCCTGTTCGCCCGCCAGGCCCGCTCTGCCCTGGAGGAGAACCTGCAGGTGGCGCTGCCGGAGCTCGACCGACGGCAGCTGCGGCGGGTGGCCTGGCGCAATTTCCGCAACCACGCCAAGGCCTACGCCGACCTGATGCGGCTGCCGGTGGCGCGGGTCGAGGATCTGCGTCCGCTGCTCCGGGTCGAAGGTACCGAGAACCTGGAGCGGGCGCGAGAGCGCCACCGCGGGGTACTGGTGATCTCGGTCCACATGGGGTCCTGGGAGGTCGCGGCCGCGATCTGGGCCGCGACCGTGGCCCCGGTCACGCTCTTCGCCGAGGAGCTGGAGCCGCGAGAGCTCTACGAGTGGTACCGGCGCACCCGGGCCCGGCTCGGGATCAGCGTGCTGCCGCTGACCCGCGCCGGCCTGCGCCAGGTCCTGGTGGCGCTGGAACAGGACGAGATGGTGATCACCGCCATCGATCGCGACATCACCGGCACCGGAATCGTGGTCGAGTTCTTCGGGCGGCCGGCCCGCATCCCCGACGGGCCCGCCGCGATCGCGCTCCGCAAGGGCACGCCGCTGTTGCCGGTGGCGGTGTATCGGCTGCCCGACGACACCTTCCATGCGGTCGGCTATCCGCCCATCTTCGCCGAGCCGACCGGGGACCGCCTCGCCGACGTCCGCTGCGTGACCTGTCAGCTGGTCGAGCGGCTGGAGCAAGTGATCCGGGCCCACCCCGATCAGTGGCACCTTCCCCACCGCATCTTCCTGCCTCCACAGAGTCTGGAGTCACCGGTCGGATCCGGACGGTTCACACTGAGGAGATGAAGGTCGGGCTGGTCTCGCCCTACGACTACACCCACGCCGGTGGGGTGACCGAACATGTCCGTCATCTGGCCCACTGGCTGCGCCGGCTGGGGCATGAGGTCCGAGTCTTCGCCCCCTCCAGCCGGCGACAGGCCGAGTACGAGATTCCCGACTTCTACCGCATCGGCCGGGTCTTCCCCATCCCCGGCAACGCCTCGGTGGCTCGGATCACGCTCAGCTTCCATCTGGCCAGGCGGGTCCGCGAGATCCTGGACCGCGAGCAGTTCGACGTCCTCCACTTCCACGAGCCGCTGGTTCCGGGGCTTCCGCTCACGCTCTTGCCCTGGGCGCATGCGCCCCAGGTGGGGACGTTCCACGCCTTCGCCCGCTCCAACATCGGCTACCACTACGGCCGGCCGATCCTGCGCGGCTACGTCAGCCACCTCGACGCCACCATCGCCGTCTCCGTGCCCGCCCGCGACTTCATCCGCCGCTACTTCCCTCAGCTCGAACCCCGGGTGGTGCCCAACGGCGTGGACGTCGATCGTTTCCGCCCTGGCCTGGTCCCGATCCGACACCTGCGCGACGACCGGGTCAACGTGCTCTTCGTCGGCCGGCTGGAGAAGCGCAAGGGCCTGGGCGATCTGATCCAGGCCTATCGCTACCTTCGCTCCCGGGTTCCTCGCAGCCGCCTGATCGTGGCTGGCGACGGCCCGCTGCGGGGGATGGTGGAGTCCCTCTGCTCCCGTTACCGGCTGGAGGACGTGGTCCTGGCCGGGTACGTGCCCGACCAGGTGCTGCCCCGCTTCTACGGCACCGCTGACATCTTCTGCTCCCCCGCCACCGGTCGCGAGAGCTTCGGGGTGGTGCTACTGGAGGCGATGGCCTCGCGCCTGCCGGTGGTTGTCACCGAGATTCCTGGCTACCTGTCGGTGGTGGAGCCGGGGGTGGACTCCTTGACCGTGCGCCCCAAGAGCCCGGTGGCGCTGGGCGAGGCGCTGACTGTACTCGCCCGCGATCCGCTGCTGCGCGCCCGGCTGGCCGAGGCGGGGTACATCAAGGCCCAGACCTACGCCTGGCCAGTGGTGGCCGCCCAGGTGCTCGAGGTCTATCGCGAGGCGCAGCGGGTTCACGCCGCCCGTCTGTGTCCGCCGGCGCAGGTCCCAGCCTAGGAGGAGGAGCCGTGTTCACGAGCCGCTTTCAGGCCTGGGTGCGGCGGACCGCGCTGCGGCTGGCGCGGGGGATCGGCAAGCTGCCCATTACCCCCAACCAGGTAACGGTGGCCGGCACCCTGCTCACCTTCGTCGCCGCCGTCCTGGCCGGGCTGGGACGCTTGCTCCCTGCCGGGATCGTGCTGGCCCTGAGCGGCACCTTCGACATCCTCGATGGTGCCCTGGCCCGGGCCACCAAGCGCAGCTATCCCTACGGCGCCTTCCTGGACTCCACCTTCGACCGTTACTCGGAGGGGGCGGTCTACGTCGGCATCGGGGCCTTCTTCTTGAACCACGGCGGCAGCCTCGACCGCTGGTGGACGCTGGCCTGCCTGGTGGCGCTGGGCGGTTCCTATTTGGTCTCGTACGTCCGCGCCCGTGCCCAATCGCTCGGGTTCCGCTCCGAGGGCGGCATCTTCGCCCGGCCGGAGCGGGTGGTCCTGACCGTGATCGGACTGGTGGTCGGCAACCCCATGGGGTTGGGAATTGTGGTCGCGCTGCTGGCCGTGCTCACCAACGTGACCGCCATCCAGCGCATCCTGCAGGTCTGGGCACAGGCCCGCGAGCAGCGCCGTGCCCGCGAGGAGAAAAACGCCGCCCAGGCCCCGGCCGGTAGCGAGACCAGCCGGCCCTGAGCGGCGTCCCAGGATTCAGACCGCGACCGGCTCCCTGACCGCAACCAGCTCGGCGTCGATCTCCAGCCGGACCTGGTCGGCGACGATCGCGCCACCGGTCTCGAGGGCGGCGCCGTAGGTCAGGCCCCAGTCCTTGCGGTTGATCCGGGTCTGGGCGGTGATGCCGGCCCGCTCGTTGCCGTAGGGGTCGGTGATCGGTCCCTCCACCTCCACGTCGAGCTCGATCGGCCGGGTCTGGTCGCGGATGGTCAGGTCGCCGCGGACCTTGTAGCGGCCCTCCTCCACCCGCTCGACCGAGGTGCTCTTGAAGCGGAGCTCCGGGAACTGTTCGGCGTGGAAGAAGTCGGGGCTGCGGAGGTGGTTGTCCCGCATCTCCTGCCCGGTGTCCACGCTGTGGGCCTTGATCGTGAATTCGGCCACCGCGGTGGTCGGGTCGTCGTCCTCGACCGTCACCTGTCCGTCGTACTCACCGAACCTGCCCCGGACCGTCGCCACCATCATGTGCCGAACCGCGAAGCCGATCCGGGTGTGGGCCGGGTCCAGTCGATAGGTCTTCCTCATTTCTCAACTCCTTGGCCGAGGGTCCTGTGACCAATTCCGTGAGAATGTCAACGATTCGGGCACGGCCGATATTCCGGGTCTCTGACGTTTCGCTGATTTACGATATGTGAAGTGCATGACGAGGCGGCGGTGGCAGCGCTGGCCCGGGCTCTGGCCGATCCCACCAGGGTGCGGCTGATCGAGGAGCTGGCGGGCGGGGAAGCGACCGTGAGCGAACTCGGTTGCCGGCTCGGCCTCGAGGTTTCCCGAGTCTCCACCCATCTTGCGATCCTGCGCCAGACGGGCCTCGTCCGGGCCCAGGTCCAGGGGCGCCAGCATCGGTACGCTCTTGCCGGCGAGCGGCCGGCGGTCGCGGTGGCGGCGCTGCGCACGCTGGCGGCGGTGCCGCCGAAGCAGCGGCTCTCGCTCGAATCGCCGTTGCGGCGGGCGCGGACCTGCTACGACCACCTGGCCGGCCACGCTGGCGTTCACCTGCTGGACGGGCTGCTGGAGCGGGGCTGGCTGCGGGCCAGCGGCGAGCGCGACCTGGAGCTGACGGCTGCCGGGGCGGCTGCCCTGCCCCGCCTCTGCGATCTGGAGGCCGCACGCCGTGCCCGACGCCGGCTGGCGCTGCGCTGCCAGGACTGGACCGAGTGCCGTCCTCATCTTGGAGGAGCGCTGGGCGCTGCCTTGCTCCTGGCCCTGCTCCAGCGGGGCGCGGCCCGGCTGCGGCCGGGCGAGCGCGCCCTCGACCTCGAGCCCGGGCAGCCGGAGGCGTTCCTGGCCGCCGCCGATGACTGAGGTGCTGAACGCGCTCCGCAACCGGGGCCTGGTCACCCTGATGTTCGGCCATATGAGCCTGGACAGCTACGTCGGGCTGATCCCGGTGCTCTATCCCCTGCTGATCCGCCGCTTCGACCTCGACCTGGCCACGGTCGGGCTGGTCAGCCTGGCCTACACCGGCTGCTCCTCGATCTCGCAGCCGCTCTTCGGGATCCTGGCCGATCGCTACGGCACCCGCTTGACCGGCCTGGCCCTGGTCTGGACCGGGTCGACCTTCGCCACCGCCGGCTTCGTGCCCACGTTTCCGGCCCTGGTCGCGGTGGCGGGGCTGGCCGGACTGGGCTCGGGTGCCTTCCATCCCTTCGGAGCGCTGACCGTGCGCCGGCTGCTGCCCGAGCGCGGCGCCAACACCGCCATGTCGGTGTACGTGACCGGCGGCACCGTCGGGGTGGCGCTGGGGCCGCTGGTCGGGGTGGTGTTGCTGGCCCTGCTCGGGATCCGGGGCACGGCGGTGATGCTGGTCCCGAGCCTGGCCTGTGCCTCCTATCTGCTGCTGGCGATGCGCAGCCGAGGCGTCGCTTCGGCTCGACGGGTGAGGCCGCCGGCACCGGTCCCGCTGCTGCCGCTGGTGGCGACGGTGGCAGTGATGGCCTCCCGCAACTGGACTGTGATCACGCTGGAGTCGTTCACGCCCACCTGGTACCACCTGCTCGGCTACCCAGCCTGGTTCTACGGCCCGCTCGCCACCACGCTGGTCCTGGCCAGCGCCATGGGCTCGGTCGGTGCCGGCTCGCTGGCCGACCGGTTCGGGCGCCGGGCCGTGATCCTGGCCACGCTGATCGGGAGCGTGCCTGCGGTCTGGCTGTTCGTGAGCCTGCCCGGACCCCAGGCCTTCGGGTGGGCGGTGCTGGTTGGAGGGCTCGCCGCCTGCAGCGGTCCGCTCACGCTGATGATGGCCCAGGAGCTGATGGCCCACCGAGCCGGGCTGGCCTCCGGCCTGATCCTGGGACTGGCCTTCATCACCGGCGCCATCGGGGTGCCGGTGACGGGGGCGGTGGCCGACCGCTGGGGGCTGCAAGCGGCGCTCCTCCTCCAGGTGGCGGTGGTCGCGGCCACCATCCCGGTGGCGTTGCTGCTCCCCGGAGAGCGGCTGTTGCGGCGGCTGCGCACAGCCGAGCCGGCGGTGGCCCCGGAGAGTAGCCCGGCGCCCTGAGGGACGTAGGCTTGGGGGCCGTGCCCGATCCCTTCGCCGCCATCGTCGGCCACCCCGGACCCCGTGCGCTCCTCTCTGGTCAGCTCGCGTCGGGCCGTCTCTCCCACGCGTACCTGTTCGTGGGCGAGCGCCAGCTAGGGAAGACCACGCTGGCCCGGGCCCTGGCTGCCGCGCTCCTGCCTCAGGCTCCGCTGGAGCGGCATCCCGACTACTGGGAGGACGACCGCCCCGATGGGCTGCGGCTGGACGAGGTCCGCCTGATTCCGGAGAAGCCGCCGCTGCACCATCCCCAGAGCCTGCTCGAGTTCCTCTCCTTGAAGCCGGCCCTGGGGGCCCTACGGGTGGCGGTGGTGAGCGAGGTGGGCCGCCTCCCCGACCAGTATCAGGGGGTCCTGCTCAAGCCTCTGGAGGAGCCCCACCCGGGCCGCCTAATCGTGCTCACCACCCCCAGCGTCAACCCCTTCGTGGTCCTGCCCACGGTGGTCTCGCGCTGCCAGCGGATCTCCTTCCAGAACGTGCCCGAGCCCGAGATCGCGGCCCTGCTCTGCCGCCGAGGGGTGCCCGAGGGGCGGGCCCGGGAGCTGGCGGCGGTGGCTCGGGGCCGGCCCGGCTGGGC
>CADDZO010000135.1 GCA_902812395.1 bacterium
GAGGAGGCGTTCACACGTGCCGCCGAGCTGATCGCCGGCGCCCAGCGGCCCGTGCTGCTGGCCGGGAACGGCGTGGTCCGGGGCCGCGCCGCCGACGCCCTTCGCGCTTTCGCCCGGCTCTCAGGGATCCCCGTGGCCGAGACCTTCATGGGTAAGGGCCTGATGCCGCCCGACGACCCCCTCGCCCTGGGCCCGGTCGGGATCCAGGCCGGCGACTATCGGATGGCCGGCTTCGAGGAGGCCGATGTGGTGATCACGGTCGGCTACGACCTCGTGGAGCACGCGCCCAGCTACTGGAATCCCAACCGGCAGAAACGGATCGTCTGTCTGGACACGGTGCCGGCCGAGATCGACGAGCACTTCGTACCCGAAGTCGAGCTGGTCGGCGACTTGCGCCTGAGCCTGCTCCGGCTGGCCAGGGAGTGTGGCCAAGGTCGGCGGCCAGTGGCTTCCGGGCTCAGGGATGCGGTCCTGGCCTGGTTCGAGCAGGCCCGCACCGACGACCACTACCCGATGCGGCCCCCCCGGGTCCTGTACGAGATCCGGCGGGTGCTCGAGCCGGGCGACATCCTGGTCTCGGACGTGGGCCTGCACAAGCTCTGGATCGGGCGCATCTTCCCGACCGGGGAGCCCAACACCGTGCTGATCGCCAACGGCCTAGCCGGGATGGGCTTCGCCATCCCCGCCGCCATCGCCGCCAAACTGGTCCACCCCGAGCGCCAGGTGCTAGCGGTGGCCGGCGATGGCGGTTTCCTCATGAACTGTCAGGAGCTGGAGACGGCGGTCCGGCTCCGGACCGCATTCGTGGTGGTGGTCTGGGAGGATGGCCACTTCGGCTCGATCGAGTGGAAGCAGCGGCGCCGGTTCGGCCGCAGCTTCGGAACCGCGTTCGGCAACCCCGACCTGGTAGGGCTGGCAGCGGCCTTCGGGATGCCAGCCTGGCGATGCGGCTCGGCCGACCAGCTGCCCGAGCTGCTGCAGCGGGCGCTGAGGGCCGGGGTGCCCTCTTTGGTGTCGGTGCCAATCGACTACTCACAGGACGTGGCCATCGTGGAGCAGCTCGGGGAGGAGATCGTGCGGGCCTGACCCTGGGGAGCACGCTCCCAGGCCTCCAGGCCAATCCCAGGTGGCCACCGGCCAGCGGCCGGCTGGAGGCCCAACCGCTCCCGCCCACAATCGGCATTGGGTGGTGCCCGCCGTCAGCGATGTCACGCTGCAGTCTCACCAAGTCAACACCTGCAATTCTGCTTCGGCATACACCGCCAATCACACCCCGATGGCCGCCTGCTTGAATGGCAGCCAACGAAGCTCCGGGTAGTCGGATCGAGCCTCGACGGTCGACGGCGCCAGCGTGCGTGGGTTGGTACTGCCGTGCAAAGGACTTTCGTCGTCGAAGCCGCTCCCGTGGCTCCAGCGCTCACCAAGGAGAGACGGAAGGTGACCAGACAGGGCGCTCGGCGGATGCCGAGCTACGATGATATCCTCACCCGACGCCAGATCGTCAGGTCTGTCGTCTCCTCGACGATCGGCACCACCATCGAGTGGTACGACACGGTGCTCTACTCGATGGTGGTCGGCATCTATCTCGGTGTGCTCTTCTTCCCCAGCCACAACGTGCTGGCCAGCGCTCTCGCGGGCTACAGCACCCTCTTCATCAGCTACCTCAGCCGCCCCATCGGCGCCGCCGTCTTTGGGCATTTCGGCGACCGCACCGGCCGCAAGGCGACCCTGATCGCAACCCTGGGCATGACCGGGATCTGCTCGGTCCTGATCGGGTTCCTCCCCACCTACGCCCAGGTGGGGCCGACGGCGCCGATCCTGCTGCTCGTGCTCCGGATCGGGGTGGGCATGGCCCTGGGCGGCGAGTGGGGTGGCGCCATCTTGTTGCCCCTAGAGTGGGGCAACCGCTCCCGGCGCGGCCTCCTCACCAGCCTGCCCATGCTCGGACTGCCGGCGGCCGCACTACTCAGCACGCTCGCCTTGCAGGCCTCCGTCCACCTGGTCGGACCGCGCTCTTACTGGGCCTGGCGGCTCCCCTTCATCGTCGCCGTGGTGATCGTCGGGGTGGGGCTGTACGTGCGGCTGGGGCTGCTGGAGACGCCCACCTTCTCCCAGCTGTTGGAGCGACGCCGAGTGGAGCGTGCGCCGCTGCCGGCGCTGTTCCGGCACCAGAGCCGCGAGGTCATCCTCGCCTGTTTCGCCCGGGTGGTGGAACAGACCCCGGGCTTCGTCTTCGGCAGCTTCATCCTGTTCTACGCCGTCTCCATCCTCCATTTCTCGGAGGGCCAGGTTCTGGCCTGGGTGGCGATCGGGTCGGCCCTCAGTCTGCCCGCCGTGGTGCTGTCCGGTGCCCTCTCAGACGTCATCGGCCGCAAGTGGATGTACGCGATCGGGATCGTCCTCGTCTTCGCCTTTTCCCCAATCTACTTTCGGATGCTGGACACCCGCGTGCCGGCGCTGGTCTTCGCAGCGATCGCAATCGCGCTTCCTCTCTCCCACCTGCTGCGCGGCCCTCTAGCAGCGCTGGTGGCAGAGAGCTTCACCGGCCGCCTCCGCTACAGCGGTGGCTCGGTGGGGTCGGGGCTGTCGGCAATCCTGAGCGGGCCGGCGGGGGCGATCTCGGTGGCGCTGCTGCAGCGGTACCACAGCTCGACCCCGATCGCCTTCTACCTGATGCTGACCGCCGTGGTCAGCTTCGCGGCCACACTGGTGATGCCCGAGCGGTCGCGCCAGGACCTGACCCGCGAGTACGACGAGCCGGCCGAACCGCTGGCCCAGCCGGGGGTCCTCTAGCCGTGACCTCGAGCTTCACCACCCAATCCACGATGCCGCTGCCGGATCAGTTCTTCGCTATCGCGCGCAACTGCGCCCAGCATGGTGCCCCGCTCTACGCCCACCTGCTACGCGAGACGGGCGAGGAGATCGCCGCCGGGGGCCCACTGGCAGCGCTCCTGCAGCCCTTCGCCGAGGAGCCCTTCCCGCGCATGTTCCCGCTGCGGCTGATGAGCCTGGTGCACCGCTGGGTGCTCTCAGGGGAGCTGCCGGAGCTCGCCGCCTACTATCCTTCGGCGGGCGGCACCCTGCCTCCCGAGGGCGCCTGGCCGCTGTTCCGCGAGGCATGCCTAGCCCACCGGGACCGATTGCGCTGGCAGCTGCCCCAGCGCCACCAGCACAACCAGGTGGCCCGGGCCGGAGCGCTGCTGGGCGGCCTGCTCTGGGTTGCACGCGTCACCGAGCGGCCGCTGTGGCTGCTGGAGGTGGGCTCCAGTGCCGGCCTGCTCCTGCGCACCGACCGGTACCGGGACAGCCGCTGGCTGCCCCAGGTGTTCGCGGTCGCCCCGCCTCTGGAGGGCCGGCTGGAGGTCGTGGGCCGGCGGGGCTGCGACCCGGATCCCATCGACCCCACCACCCCGGAGGGAAGGCTCACGCTGCGGTCGGCGATCTGGGCCGACCTGGTCGAGCACCTCCGCATGCTGGACGAGGCGATCGAAGTCTGCCGCCAGGTGCCAGCCTGGGTGGAGTGCGCCGACGCGGCCGAGTGGCTCCCGGACCGCCTGGCAGAGCGGCCGTCTCAGGCCACTACGGTGGTGTTCCACTCGATGACGCTGGGCCAGATGGCCGAGTCCAGTCGGGAGCGCATGCTGGCCGCGCTTCACCGGGCCGGGGCCGCTACCACCGCCGGATCGCCGCTGGCCTGGCTTCGGCTGGAGGTCGCCCAGGGACTAACGTCGACCGAAGCCACCCCCCTGGCCGAGCTCCGGCTGGCGCTCTGGCCGGGCGGCGAGGACCGGCTGCTCGCCACCTCCGACACGAATGGCATGGGTACCAGGTGGCTGGCCTGAGTGCGCAGTCCGAAACGACCAGCTCAAGGTCACCCTGACCGAGACCTCGGCGGCGCAAGCCCCTCGCTTCAGCGCTGGGGATAAGCCGCCAGTTGGATAGAGTGATCGAAAGTTCAAGTCCAACCGCAATGTTGCGTATTCCTGCCAATACCACGTAGTCTGGTGCCCGAAGTACCGACAGGGGGTCCTAACTCATCGACGAGGTGGATGAGCGTCTGAAAACCAGCCTCTGGGAGGTTGCTGAGGAGAGGCGGGCTGAGATCATCGAAATGGAGGTCATACCCGATCATGTGCATTTGCTGGCCTCGGTCGATCCCAGTCCGGCATCCATCGGTTGGTGCGTCTCTTGAAGGGACGCTCATCACGTTTGCTCCGAGAGGAATTCCCCTTGATTGCGCAGTCCTGCACTTCTGCAATTCTGCTGAACAAGGGCGTTGCGGGGCTGAAGGTCTCCACCGATTCACTCAAGCCGCATAGGCGAGGGTCTCGATCAGAGCGGCCTGGAATTTTCCGTGGGAGGGTACCGCGATCGCTCTCAGCAAAAACCCGCTCCCACCACCACTCGCGCCTGGCCTGGGCCAGCGCATCCAGGAAGGAAGGCGTGGCTTTCTCGTACCAAGTGTTCCGTTGCCAGCGGGACGGCCGCCGTGCACCACCACGTACCAGTACCAGACCAACGAATAGATGAACAGCGACAGAGCCCCAGCTCGCTCCGGTCCCTGGCGGTGCCAGCACTGGGGATCTTCGGCACCCAGGAATTGCTTGCAGTTGCGATGGGTCTCCTCGATCGCCCAACGATCCGCATACGCCCTGGCCACCGTCTCCACGGCGGCGTCGAGCTCAGTGCTGAAGAGGTACTCATCGTCGCTGCGGCCACCAGGGTCGCGGACGATCACCAGCAGGACCGGCATCTCCCGACAGGTGAACCATCAGCACACCACCCGGGCGTAGATCAGCCGTTCGATCCGGTGGCCCCGAGCCTCGAACTCACAGCGACGCCAGGGTAGATTTGCCTGCTGAGCCATCTGGCACGGCCAGGGCAGGCGTTGGCCACGCTTCCGGGGCCGACCACGCTGGCCGGGCAGCCGGGGCGCCAACCACAGGCTCAGAGAGCTCGGCGTTCTTTCGGATCCTGGAGACGAAGACGGTCCGCGGCAGTCCGGCTCGGGCGAGAGCAGCGTAGGCCCCGGCGGCGACGACTCGGAAGCGGCGCTCGGGGAACCAGGCGGCGACCTCAATGACCATGGCGGCCGCGAGCTCGAGGTGGATTGGGCCCTGCTTGCGGTAGAGGCGGACGCCGAGAGGAAGAGCCAGCGGCATCCCGCCCCAGGGGGGGTGGATCAAGAGCGCCAGGCCGATGAAGTTGACACCGGTCACGAAGGACGCGACCCCAACCAGGGACCGCACCGGGTCCCGGTAGCGAGCGGCTCCCTCCACCTTGCGCCCCTGCTTCTGGAAGATGGTGTCATCGATCGCAAGCTCGAGCTGTCCAGGCGGAGCGAGGGCTTCCACGACCAGCGACGCCAGCGTTCGCCAGAGGTGTTCTAGGCTCCACACTCCCAGCCGCAGGAAACGGTGGCAGCATCGTGAGCCCGACGGCCATCCGGCTCGGCGATCGAGGAGAAACGGGTGATGGTGTGCCGGCCCGGACAGATCACCCAGGCGACGATCAGCTTCCAGAAGATGTCGTAGGAGGGTCGGGTGAAGCAGCCGATGAATCGGCTCAGGAGGCTGGCGAAAGAGCTGGCCGGCGGGGTGGTCGAGGACCAACGCCGAGCTGCACTCTGGCTGGGGCGCGTGGTAGGGTGCATGCGGAAGGTGCCTCTCTGAGTGCGGATATCGGCCGTTTGGCAGCACCGAGTGTCTCGCATCGAGGGGCACTCCTCTATCTGTAGAGCTCAGCCCTCCCGCGCACGTTGGACCTGACCAGACCAGTGGCCTCCTCCAGCGCGATGATGGGGCGACGGTGGCGGCGGCACTGCCCCCGGCAGCACTGATCTCGGCCGTGCAGGGGCAGGGTGCCCTGCTGAACCTGGCTGCCGGCAGCGTGGGAGGCACCGCAGGCAGCCGGCCCTGGCTGGGGTTCTTTGGCAGCTTCTAGCTAGGATCGCCTCCGTCGCACCCCACCGGTGGGTCCAGCGCCAGGTGAGCACCTTCGGGAGGACGGCTGCGTCGGTGGTCCCGCCAGTATCACCGCGCGGCAGGTATGGGGGTCCGGCCGCCACGCGGCAGCTCGCGACCGGCGGTCAAGCCATGAAGGGATAGCGGTAGTCGCGCGGAGGCACGAAGGTCTCCTTGATCGCCCGGGGAGCCACCCATCGAGCCAGATTCCACATCGACCCTGCCTTGTCGTCGGTGCCCGACGCCCGGGCGCCGCCGAAGGGCTGCTGGCCGACCACGGCTCCGGTCGGCTTGTCGTTGATGTAGAAGTTGCCGGCGGCGTAGCGGAGGCGCTCGAAGGCCGCCCGAATGGCGGCGCGGTCGTGCGCGAAGACGGCCCCGGTCAGCCCGTAGGGCACCGACCGGTCGATCAGGTCCAGGGTGGCCTCGTACTCCCGCTCCGGGTAGGCCATCACGGTCACGATCGGACCGAACAGCTCCTCCCGCAGCAGCCGCGAGGTGGGATCCTCGGTGACCACCACCGTGGGCTGCACGAACCATCCCCGCTGGTCATCGGTGCCGCCACCCACCAGCACCCGATGGCCGGAGCGTGTGCGTGCCTCGCCGATGGCCTCGGCATGACGCTCGAACGCACTTCGATTGATCACCGCCCCCATGAAGTTGCGGAAGTCGGCCACATCCCCCATCGGGATCGCGGCCACCTCTTCGGCCAGCCGGTCGCGGAGGCGGGCCCACAAGCTGTCGGGAACGAAGACCCGCGAGGCGGCGGAGCACTTCTGGCCCTGGTACTCGAAGGACCCGCGGACGATCGCGGCCAGCAGGGCGTCCGGGTCGGCCGAGGCGTGAGCAACGATGAAGTCCTTGCCTCCGGTCTCGCCCACCAGGCGGGGGAAGTTGCGGTAGCGGCCCAGGTTCTCGCCGACCTGGCTCCACAGCCCGCGGAAGACAGCGGTCGAGCCGGTGAAGTGCAGACCGGAGAACTCGGGCTGGGCCAGCGCCACCGGGGCGAGCTCGGCTCCCGGCCCGTGCACCAGGTTGATGACGCCGGCGGGAAGCCCCGCCTCCTGCCAGAGCCGCATCAGGTAGTGGGCCGAGAGCGCGGCCGACTCCGATGGCTTCCATACCACCGTGCAGCCCATCAGGGCAGGGGCAGAGGGAAGGTTGCCGGCAATGGAGGTGAAGTTGAACGGGGTGATGGCCAGCACGAACCCTTCCAGGGGCCGGTACTCCATGCGGTTCCAGGTGCCCGGAGAGGAGATCGGCTGCTCCTGGTAGAGGCGGGCGGCGTAGGCGACGTTGAAGCGCCAGAAGTCGCAGAGCTCGGCCGCCGAGTCGATTTCGGCCTGGTGGGCGGTCTTGGACTGCCCCAGCATGGTGGCCGCGTTCAGGGTGTCGCGCCAGGGGCCCGAGAGCAGCTCGGCCGCGCGCAAGAACACCGCCGCCCGCTCGGTCCACGGCAGCGAGGACCACTCCGGCCAGGCCGCCCGGGCTGCTTCGACGGCTCGGTCCAGCTCCGCCGGCCCCGCCCAGTGGGCCGTCCCCAGGCGGTGATGAGTGTCGTGGGGTGCGACGATGGGCACCGTCCGGCCGGTGCGGACGTCCTCGCCGCCGATCACCAGCGGCATCTCGATTTCCTCCCCCCACATCTCGGCCAGCCGGCGCTGGAGCGAGACTCGCTCCGGCGACCCCGGTGCGTAGTCGAAGACCGGCTCGTTGGCCGGTAGTGGCGGGGGCTGGAAGGCATCGCTCATGGCATCCTCCGCGAGGGGCTCCGGCGACTGGGCCGGGCGAGATCGATCGTAGGCGACCCTCAACCGCGAATGAGATTCCGGAGGAGGAAGAGGACGTTGGCCGGTCGCTCGGCCAGGCGTCGCATCAGGTACGGGTACCAGGCCTCTCCGAAGGGGGTGGCGACCAGGACTGTGTAGCCACGCTCCAACAGCTGGCGCTGGAGCTGGGGCCGGACCCCGTAGAGCATCTGGAACTCGAAGCGATCGCGAGAGATCTCGTGCCGTTCGGCGAAGGCGATCAGGTGCTCGATGATGCGGTCGTCGTGGGTGGCGAGGGCGGTGTAGCCGGCCTCCTGCAGCGCCCGCTGGGCCAGGGCCAGGTAGGCCCGGTCGACGTCGGCCTTGGCCGGATAGGCGACCTCGGCCGGCTCCAAGTAGGCCCCCTTGACCAGGCGCAGGTTGGGGCGGAACGGGAGCACCCGATCCAGGTCGCCGGGCGTGCGCCGGAGGTAGGCCTGGAGGACCAGGCCGACTTCGTCGAACCCCTCGGAGCGGGCACGTTCGTAGATAGCCAGGGTCCGGTCGACGAGGACCGACTCCTCCATGTCCATGCGCACGAAGGAGCCGGTCTCCCGGGCCACCCCGAGCAGGCGGCGAAGGTGCCCGTAGCAGGCCTCGTCGTCGACCAGGAGCCCGAGGTGGGTCAGCTTCAAGGAGAGGTTCACCCAGAGACCCTCGGCCCGGATCCGACGCAGCACCTCCTCGTAGCGGTCGGCCACCTGCCGAGCCACGGCCAGGTCACGAACGTTCTCCCCAAGGATCGTGGTGTTGGCCTTGAAGCCGGCTCGGTTCAGGGCTCTCAGCACCGAGATGCACTCTTCCAGCGTCTCGCCGGCCACGAATCGGCTGGCGCCCAGGCGCATCCCGTAGCGGGCCACCACCCGCTCCACCACCGGGTTGTGGGCGGCGCCAAGGATCACAGCCCTCGAGACACCGGCGAACGACGGTACCACCAGCTCTACCAACCTGCCTCCTCACGACCAGGGATCGGCTCTGCAGCATAGCTGGAGCCGATCCACCGCCATGTGCCGAGGGCATGGCCGCCGGGCGGTGGCGATCGCAGGCGAAGGTGTTGTCCTCCGCAGCCGTCGAGGGCCGGCCGACTGCTGGTCCTCTGGGATGGGCCCTCGTCGCCAGGTCGGCGGAGATCGCCCCGCCTTGCCTCACCCGAGGGCCTGCGACTCACGGACAGAAGAGGCTCCGCCCCGGGGCCCTGGGCAGGTGGGGCGAGTCGGGCCTCCCAGGACCTGGCGCCAACCGACGATCGGGCTTCCAGGAGCGATGCCCAGGCGCTGCTCGGACTCGGCCGTGCCCCCGAGCGGGGACTCCCGGGGCCACGAGCCGACGCAGCTGGCTCACCCTCGGGCCAGCCGCGAGCGACAACTTCTCCCCATCCGAGCCGTCGCTGGCAGTGCCTGGTCCCACCACGCCGCATCTCGGCAGCCGCGATCGCTTCCGATGGGGGAATCCCTGGAAGCCTGGTGCCGCTGTCATCGGGTCGCGAGCCTCCGGGCTATTGACCCGATGACCAATTGCACGTATGGTACGCACGGGTACCGGGGGCCGTTGCGGATCAGTGAGCATGAGTCAGCCGACCCGCAGCCACCGGTTGCCCGGTGACGGTCCCGGTCTTACCCGCTTGCGCGGTGCCGGGTTCCTGCTTGGGGTCCCCACGAAGCCTGCTTCGTGGGGTCCCCTCCTGCTTCATCGCCGTGTGCCCAGCACTGCTGGGTCTTACCTCGGCTCCACAGGCCCCTCTGCCACTGACGGCGAGCTTGAGGAGAAGATTCTTCGCAGCGTTCACGTCCCGATCGATGACCAGGCCACAGCTTTCGCAGCGGAAGATGCGCTCGGCCAGCCTTGGCTTTCACTGTCCCGCAGCCAGAGCACGTCTTGGAACTGGGGAAGAACCGCTCGGCAACCAACAGCCGTCCGCCGCGCCAGACGGTCTTGGAGCCG
>CADDZO010000136.1 GCA_902812395.1 bacterium
GCGCCCGCCAGCCCCACGGCGGGGCCGAGCGCAGCCCCGGGGCCCGGTGCGAGAATCGGGCGCTGGCCCCGGCGGTGGTCGGGCCGGTGGGAAGTGAGGACGGGCCACTCCACGCTGGCCCTCTAGAGCCGGTGAACCGCTCCCGAGGGTCGGGCGATCGCGGCCACCGCGGTCGCCAACCCGTCCCTGAGCGCCGGACGGATGAGGCCGACGGTCGTGGCTCGGGGGTCCGAGGTGAGCGCTGGAGCCCCCGGCGCTTGTACACGCAAGCTGAGCCGGCGCCGCACCGCCGGCAGGGGGCGGCCCTGCCCGCACGGCCGGCCGGGTGAACTGCAGATCCGGGGCTCCAACGTGACCGAGGGCTACCTGCACAACCCGGAGGCGACCCGAGCCGCCTTCACCTCGGATGGCTCGTTCCGGACCGGCGACCTGGGCTACACCCGGCCCGACGGCGGCTTCGTCTTCCTGGTCCGGCTCCAGGACTCGCTGCGGCTGCGGGGGCTTCCTGGCCGACCCGGCCGAGATCGAAGAGGAGCTGGGCCGGCATCCGGCGGTGCGGACGGCCCAGGTTGTAGGGGTGGAGCGGCAGGGGGAGGGCGCGCGAGGTGCCGGTGGCCTTCGTCCTGGCCGGGGAGGGCTTCGACGAGGGCCGGGTGCTCGAGTTCCTGCGCGGCCCGCTGGCCGGCTACAAGGTGCCCTGCCGGGTGGTGCCGGTGGACGAGTTCCGCACCACCCAGGGCCCTAACGGGGTCAAGGTGCAGAAGATCCGGCTCCGGGAGCTGGCAGCGCGGCTGGAGGACCCCCACCGAGAGAGCGGGGCCGGCAGGTGAGGCTTCCCTGCTGAGGTCCTTGACCAAGAATCTCGGCGGCGCAAGCCCCGCGCTTCAGCGCTGGGGAGAAGCCGCCTGTTCGAAGTGGGTTGCTCCACCCGGGCTTGGCGCGTGAGCACAGGCCGGGTGCGGAACCGCTCCTGCGGGCGGCGTGGAGCCAAGCTACCCAACCTGCGAGTGGAAGGGCGTTTCGCCTTCCTCCTTCGAGGCCACGCTCTGGAGAAAGAGCGGGTCGCCTGCAGAAGAGGGGACAGCCCAAGCCCAGGCCCCGGATGTTGGAGCGCATGCGTAAGCGTGTGGCGAGAGCCGAGGAGAGGCGGCGGTGGTTCCCCTCAGAACCCCTCGGCATTAGCTGTGGGAGGTTCGGTTCGGCCGTCAAGGGTGCCGTGGTAGCCGCCCTCGATGCGGGTCAGGTTGGGCCGGCCGGTGAAGGGGCGGGCGAGGCGGATGGCGAACATTACCGCCTCGGTCCGGGAGTTGCAGAAGCGAATCCGCTGTGCCGCGGGCACCCGCTCGCACAGCAGCTCGGCCAGCGCTAGCCCGTAGGGGTTGAGGGCGGCGAAGGCCGTCCCTCGGCCGGCAGCCCCGCGGACGGCGGCGGTAACCCGGGGGTGGGCGTGGCCCAGGATCAGTGCGGTGGAATTGCAGATGAACTCGAGCCGCTGGTTGTCGTCGGCGTCCCAAATCCTCGATGCCGATGGCAGTCGACTTCCACGAGGTCCTGCCCGAGCCGGCTCCCGCTGACTGGCTTCGGGCTTTCGGACGACCGGCCCCCGGTCCGATGCACTCCTGGGTTCACGTCACCAGGTCGTCGGAGCCCAAGCCGGCTGTGATGGCCAACATGGACGCTGGCCCCCGACCGGGGCTTCTCGCCTCTGCTGGCAGATCCGCTCATCCGAGCGGTAACTGGTCACGGCGGAACAGCGGAGCGTAGTCGAGGCCCGCAGCCCGGATCCGTTCCGCGCCTCCTTCGTCCCGATCCAAGACTGCGATCAGGCGCAGCACCTCGGCGCCTGCCTCGCGCAGCTGCACGGCGGCGGCGACCGCCTGCTGTCCCGTCGTGACTACGTCCTCGATCAGCGTCACCCTATCCCCCGCCCGCAGCTCGCCTTCGAAGGAGCGGGCGGTACCGTACTCCTTGGCCCGGCGGCGAACGATCACCAGGGGCAGATCCAGTGCCAGCGAGACCGCGCCGCCGATCAGGACCGCGCCCAGCTCCGGAGCCGCTAGGCGCTGCGTCTGCGGCGGGACCAGATCGGCCATCTGCCGCGCTACCCGACGAAGCAGCGCGGGCTGGGTCTCGAAGAGGTATTTGTCGAAATAGTCGCTAGAGCGGAGGCCGGAGCTGAGGACGAAGTCGCCGCGCAGGTAGCAGGCCGCGACCAGGTCACGGCCCAGCTCGGCTCGCTCCTCGCCGGTCACCCGCCCTCCGCTGGCGTCTGCGCCCCCATCGTCGGCGTCACCAGGCGTCCCCGTGGTTCTCCTACCGGCTCGCCCTCGCGCATCGCTAGCCGGCCGCGGAGCACGGCGTAGCGCGGGCAGCCTCGACCTGACCACCCGTCCCAGGGCGACACCGCATGCTTGGAGTGGAGACGGGACTGGTCGATCCGCCAGGGGGCTTCCGGATCCACGACGGTCAAATCACAGTCGGCACCCGGCCAGAGTGTGCCCTTGCGCGGATGGAGGCCGAAGATGCGGGCGGTTCCCTCGGAGAGCCGGCTGGCGAGTTGCTCTGGCTCCAGTCGACCGCGCGTCATCTCACCCAGCATGACCGTGGCCATGGTCTCGGTGCCGAGCAGGCCAGCCGGCGCGCTGGCCAGATCCAGCGCCCTCTCGGCGGCGGTGTGGGGCGCGTGGTCGGACCCGATGGAGCCGATGGTGCCGTCCTCCAGCGCCGCCCAGAGCGCCTCTCGATCGGCCGGGCGGCGCAGCGGCGGGAACACCTTGAAACGGGCGTCGCGGGCGTCGGCCGCCGTCCAGACCAGGTAGTGAGGGCAGGTCTCGGCGCTGATCCGCACCCCCTCGGCGCGTGCCCGGCGGACCAGCGCCGCGCCTGTTGCGGTGGACAGGTGGACGACGTGCAGCCGGCAGCCGGTCTCGCGGGCGAACTCCACCGCCAGCGCCACCGCCGCCGCCTCGGCCACGGCCGGGCGGCGGGCAGCTAGCCCTTCACCATCGCACGGCGTGGGGAGCCGGCGCGCAGCCCAGTCCAGGACGCCGCGGTCCTCACAGTGGGCGGCGAGTAGCCCCCCATGAGCAGCTACGCAGTGGAAGAGGTCCATGACCTGATCGGTGGAGGGCGGCGGGACCACCTCGGACGGGTTGCCCGGTGGCTCCTGGACCAGCGCCCCGGTGCGGCGATCGAAGGCGTAGGCCCAGTAGAGCTTGATCCCCACCACGCCCGCCGCCAAGAGCCCGGAGATCTCGGCTAGGTTCTCGGCTCCCAGCCCGATGCCCCACAGGCCGAAGTCGCACCAGGCCGGTTCATGGGCCGCGGCCCGAACCCTGACCTGGTCGGCCCGGCTCAGCGGCGGGACCGTGTTGGGCATGTCGAAGATGGTCGTGATCCCGCCGCACAGAGCCGCCATGGTGGCGTGCACGAAGCCCTCCTTCTCCACCAGGCCTGGATCCCGGCTGTGCACGTGCGGGTCAATGAAGCCGGGGAAGACCCAGAGCCCGGAGACGTCCAGCTCCTCGTCCGCCGGGCCCGCCCGCCCGGGCTCGGTCAGCGCGGTGATCACACCGTCATCGGCCACCAGGTCGGCCCGCAACCGCCCCCGGGGGGTCACCAGCCAGCCCCCGGTCACCCGCAGGCGCACGCTCAGGACCGGACCGGCTGGAACACCGGGTTGGTACGGAGTTCGTTCTCCAGGCTGGTGGCGCTGCCGTGGCCCGGGTAGATGGCGGTCCCCAGCGGGAGCCGGCCTAGCCGGGACGCGATCGAGATCAGCTGCTGCCGGAGGTCGGTGCCGGGACGCTCGCGGCCGATGCCGCCGGCGAGCAGGGTGTCACCGGTGAAGAGGTGATTGCCGACCAGGAAGCAGAGGCTGCCCGGCGTGTGGCCGGGGGTGTGGATGACCCTGAGCTTGAACTGCCCGAACTCAAGTTCCTCCCCGTCCAGGAGGTATCGGTCGGCCGAGCGCAGGAACATCTTGGCGTCGGCCACGTGCATGGCGGTGGTGGCGCCGGTGCGGGCCTTGAGCTCGTCCTTGCCGGCCAGGTGGCCGGGGTGCCCATGGGTGGCCACGATCCAGCGGAGCCGGAGAGCCTGGAGCTGCTCCAGCAGCTTGGCCGCAGGCTCCACCGGATCGATCACGATCGCCTCCGAGGTGGCGCGGCAGGCGATCACGTAGCCGTTGACCTCTCGGTCCCCCCGCACCTTCACGATGCTCAGTCTGGCCACGTGGTCTTATTTACACGATGAACCTGGCCGCGGTCGTGTTCGGAGCGGTGCTGGTCCTGATCTGCCTGTGGTGGACCTTCGGCTACGTCTGGCGGCGGGCCCGGAGGGGTCGCCTGCATCGCCGCTGGGAGGAGGAGCGCCGGCGCCGCTGGCACGAGGAGGGGGAGCGGCGATAGCTCCTACCACTTCTCCCAGTGGGCCACCTGGCTGGCGGGGATGCGGAGGGCCGCTCCCGGCTCGCCCCGGAGGTAGGCCACCGGGCTGAGCCCGGCCTGGGTGTAGCGGTCGTAGGGGATGCCCAGGATCTCCGCCACGTCCCGCTCGTAGACCAGGTGCAGGGTGGTCCACGCGGTTCCCAGGCCGCGGGCGCGGGCGGCCAGCATGAAGCTCCAGAAGGCGGGCAGGATGGAGCCCCAGAACGAGGCCTGCTCGGCGGTGGAGGCGCCGGCCGCCAGCCGTCCTTCGAGACAGGGGATGACGAGCCATGGTGCCTCTGCCATGTGGTCGGCGAGGTAGCGGGCAGAGCGTACCACCCGGTCCATGCGGGCTCCTCTGGGGTCGCCCTCTGGATAGGCCGGCCGGGGACGTGCGGCATACGCGTACCAGGAGCGGCGGTAGTGCTCGGCCACTGCGCGCTTGCGGTCCGGATCGGAGACGAGGACGAACTGCCAGCCCTGGCGGTTGGAGCCGGTGGGCGCCTGCAAGGCAACTTCCAGGCACTCCAGCAGCAGCTCGCGGGGCACCGGTCGCCCCAGGTCCAGGCGCCGACGCGCCGCCCGGGTGGTAGTCAGCACCCGGTCGACCGGCTCAGACATTCCGCTGGTGTTCCTGGAGCTTGTCGCGGAGCGCGTCGTAGCGCTCGAACTTCTCGAGCGGCAGTCGCCGGGCCCGCTCCGGATACTTGGCGGCATGGATGGCGTCGAGCAGAAGCTCGATCTCGTCCTTGCTGAGGGGCACGCGCAGGTCCCGGCTCTGCACCGGCGCCGGGGGCGCGGGCGCCTCCGGCTCGATCTCCTCCTCGACCACGCGCGGCCGGATCGTGGGCCGGAACAACTCCTCCGATCCGGCCAGGCTGGCCCGCTTGAACTTGCTCACCGCGGCTGCTCCTGGGCCACCTTCCCGTAGAGTGCAGGTGGCACGCTGCGGTCTCCGAGCAGGGCATCGGCGAGCTTGCGGTAGGAGTCGGCCCCGGCCGAGGCTCCGGCGTACTGCAGGATCGAGACGGCGGCTAGGGGCGACTCGGCGAAGCGGATCGAGTCCCTGACCACGAAGGGATAGACCAGGTCGCCGAAGTGCTGCTTGACCAGCTCCAGCACCTCCTGGGAGTGGAGCGTACGGGCCTTGAAGATGGTGGGCAGGATGCCGGCGATGCGGAGCTTCGGGTTGAGCTTCTGCCGGACCCGCTCCACGCTGCGCTGGAGCTGCTGCATCCCCTTCAGCCCGAAGTACTCGCACTGCAGTGGGATGATCACCAGGTCGGCGGCAACGAAGGCGTTGATGGTGATCAGGGAGAGGGCGGGGGGGCAGTCAATGACCACCCAGTCGTAGTGGCGCTGGATCGGCTTCAACTTCTCCTTGAGGAGCAGCTCCCGCCCGATCTCGTTGATCAGCTGGGTCTCAGCCCCCGAGAGCTCGATGTTGGAGGGCAGGTAGTGGACCCCCACCACCGGGTTCTCGAGCATGATCTGCTGGGCCGCGACCTCGGGGTCCAGCAGCAGGTTGTAGACCGTGTGCTGGAGCTCGTCGGGGACCTTGATCCCCATGTTGATGGTCAAGTGCGCCTGGGGATCGAGGTCCACCAGCAGGACCCGCTGGCCCCGCTCGGCGAGCGCCGCCCCCAGGTTGACGGCGGTGGTCGTCTTCCCGACCCCGCCCTTCTGGTTGGCGATGGCTATGGTGGTCGCCACGCGTGTGGTCCGAGTCTACTGGATGGTATTCGCGATCTCGCAGGAGCCGGTCATGTCGTCGGATAGACTTCGCGCCCGGTGGTCATAGACATTGTGATCGCTCTGGCCGTCGTCGTGGCGGTCTGGCTCGGGTATCGCTACGGGACCATCCAGCCGCTCCTGGTCGAGATCTTCGCCCTGGGCGGCCTCGCCTTCCTGATCCGACATCGGGTCGGCTTCACCGACCTGGTCGGCGCGCTCTTCCACGCCAACGCCGCGATCGCGGTCCTGATGGCCCTGTTCATCGCCGGCCTGCTCGGCTATGCCGGCGCTCGGCTGGGCGGGGCCATCCACCGGATGCCTTCGGTTCGTGGGATCGATGGGCTGCTCGGGGTGTTCGTGGGCGCGCTGACCGGCATGCTCTTCTGCTACCTGATCATCTCCGGCTTCATCCTCGCCGGCAGCGCCGCCAACGAGTCCAGTCTGAACGTCGCCCAGCTGGCGGCGATGGAGGCGCAGCTCGGTCGCAACCCCTTCACCGGTTCCATCCTCACCGGCCAGGACCGCGCGCAGCTGGCGGCCGCGGCACGCAGGGGCAGCGTCGCTGCCGACAGCGTGGGTGCGCTGGGCATGCTCCGCACGCTCTACGACGACCTGGTCCAGCGCCAGATCGAGCACTCCCACCTAGCCCCGCTGGTCATGAAGATCGGAGGCCACTTCCCCGGCTTCGGCCACGTCACCTCGCAGGAGCTGCCCGGGCACCAGCCGGCGGTGCCGGGCAAGGCCACCCCGGCCCCCATGGCCACCGCCACTCCCAAGCGATGATCCCCGCCCCGGCGATGGGGCATAGGCTCGGACACCGTGACTTCGCCCTGCTCGCCCTGTACTGGGTCGCGATCGGCTACCTGTGGCAGAGCCTGGGCACCCTGATCGTGCCGGCCATGGTCGAGGCGTTGGTGGGGTCGGCCCGCAAGGGTACGGCCCTGGCGGTGCTGGAGGGGGTGGGGACGTTGATGGCGGTGGTCTGGCAGCCGATGATCGGCGCGGTCTCCGATCGCACCCGCTCCCGGTTCGGTCGCCGCCGGCCGTTCATCGTCGGCGGGACCGTGGCCGACGTGGTCTTCCTTGCCGCGCTGGCGGTGGCGGGCACCTACTGGTGGCTGCTGGTGGCCTACTTCCTGCTCCAGGCCGCCTCCAACAGCGCCCAGGGCCCCTACCAGGGCCTGCAGCCGGACGTGGTCCCGGAGGACCAGCGCGGGACCGCCTCTGGCTACTACGGCCTGGCCAATCTGGTCGGAACCCTGGCCGGGGTGGTGGTGGTCGGGCTGCTGCTGAACGCGGTCGGGCGAGCCGGGGCGGTGGCCAGCATCGGGCTGCTGCTGCTGGCGACCATGCTGCTGACCGTAACCCTGGTGCCGGATCGGGTCCGGCCGGTCCAGGAGCCCTTCCGCTCACCCTGGGAGGTGGCGCGAGCCACCTTCGGGACCCCGCTGCGCCACCCCAGCTTCCTCTGGCTCATGGCTTCCCGCCTGCTGATCTTGATGGGCGTCTTCGGGCTCCAGAGCTTCGCCCTCTACTTCTTCGGCGACGCCTTCTTTCCCCACGACCCCAGGGCGGCGAACACCGCCACGGTGGCGGTCGAGGGACTGGTGCTGGGGCTCGCGATCCTGGTCACCTGGCCGGCCGCATGGCTCTCCGATCGCGTCGGTCGCCGTGTCTTGATAGGGGCCGGTGGTGGGATGGCCACCGCGGGCATGCTGGTCCTGCTGTTCAGCGGCTACCGCTGGATGCCGGCGGGGCTGGTGGCACCCGCGGCCGCTGCCCTCCATCTGCCCGACCTGGCGACCCAGACCCTGGCCGCCGGCATCCTGGTCGGGGCGGGGCTGGGCGCCTTCCTCTCGGTCGACTGGGCCCTGATCACGGACGTCGTCCCCCGGGCCGAGGCGGGCCTGTTCTTTGGCTTCTCCAACATCGCTACGGCCGGAAGCGGCATCGTCGCCCGCTTCGTCGCCGGCTTTTTGCTCGACCGCTTCAACGCCGGCCCGCACCTGCTCCGTCTGCCAGGTGGCTATCCGGTCATCTTTGGCACCTTCGTACTCTGGTTGCTGGTGGGCACGCTGCTGGTTCTCAAGGTGCGGGTGGCAGGGCGATGAACTGGCCCGCCATGGACCTGCGCGGTCTTGCCCCCTGGGCGGGGCTGTCAACTGCCTCACTCGAGGATGCGCAGGTGGTGGTGGCAGGTATTCCCTACGACGGCTCTGCCGCCTACCGTCGGGGAGCAGCGCTGGCCCCAGCGGCGATTCGGCGCCTGTCGGCCGCGATGCCGCCGGTGGACGAGCGTGGCCGCTGGCTGGGCGGGATCCGGGTGTGCGATCTGGGTGACCTATCCATGGGCCGCTCCGTCGAGACGGGCTGGGAGGCGGTGGCGGACCGGTTGGCCGAGGTGCCGCCGGCCGCCTTCCTCACCGTCATCGGCGGCGACCACTGCTCTGAGGTCCCGATCCTCGCGGCTGAGGTCCGTCGCCATCCGGGCCTGGCCGTGGTCTGGGTGGACGCCCATCCCGACCTCGACGATGTCTCCCGGGGCGGGCGCTGGACCTGCGGCTGTGCCCTGCGTCGGGCGCTCGAGGTCGCGGGGATGGAGCCGGAGACGGCCGTCTTCCTCGGTTGCCGGGACTTTGATCCGGAGGAGGTGGAGCTGATCCGTTCCCGCGGCCTGACGCTGGTTACCGCCGCCGAGCTGGCGGCCGACCCCGCCATCGTCGAGCGCGCGGTCCGGGATCTGGCCGGCCGTCCCGTCCACCTCTCCTTCGACATCGACGTCCTGGATCCCGCGTTTGCTCCGGGCACCGAGATCGCGTCCGCCGGCGGGCTCAGCACCCGCCAGGCGCTCACCCTGCTGAACCGCCTCGCCTCCGGTTGCCGGCTGGTGGGGTTGGACGTGTGCGAGGTGTCGCCGCCTCTCGACCAAGCCGACATCACCGTTCTGGCCGCGCTCAAGGTCGTGTTCGAGACCTGGGCTTGCCTTTTCCCAGGCCCCGCCGATGGAGACCGCTGACGCCGTCATCGTGGGCGGCGGCGTGGTCGGCTGTGTGCTCGCCTTCCAGCTCGCCCGCCAGGGGGTGAGGGTGCGGCTCTTCGAGCGCGGCCTGCTGGGCGGGGAGTCGACCGCCCGCTGTGCCGGGGGCGTCCGCCAGCAGTTCTCGACCGAGATCAACGTGCGCCTGCAACGGCTGGCGGTTCGCGAGCTGCAGCGCTTCGAGGAGGGAACCGGGGGCCACGCGGGCTTTCGCCAGATCGGCTATTTGTTCGCGCTGAGCCGGCCAGATCAGGCGAGCGAGTTCCGAACGCTGCTTGAGCGCTGGCACCGTCTCGGTCTTAAGGAGGTACGCTGGCTCTGCCCGGAGGAGATCGCCGAGCTGGTCCCGGTGGTTCGAGTGGACGACCTGGTGGGCGGCACTTTCTGCCCCTCCGACGGCTTGGCCAGCCCGGCCGACGTCACCGCCGGCTACGCTGCCGCCGCCCGTCGCCACGGCGCTCGCCTGGCCGAGGGGG
>CADDZO010000137.1 GCA_902812395.1 bacterium
CCTGGCCCGCGGCAACGGCCGCTATCCGCGGCTCCCGGCCCAGCTGGCCAAGGTCGGGCTCCTGGTCTTGGACGACTTCCTGATGACCCAGGTGACGGCCGAGGAGGCGCGGGACCTGCTGGAGGTGTCGAGGACCGCTCCCAGCTGCGCTCGACCGTGGTGGTCAGCCAGCTCCCGATCGAGGCCTGGCACCAGGCCATCCCCGACCCCACCCTGGCCGAGGGGCAGCGCTGCTTGCCCAGATGCCGAGTCCCGCACTCAGCGCATTCGTAGACGGTGTGGGCGACCAGCTCCCGCGCCTGCTTCAGCTCCCGCTCGTAGCTCCTCAGCTCGGCCTCCAGGGTCGGGCGCCCGGGCTGTCGAAGACGTGCTCTGGCTGCGGGACGGTGAACGCCAAGGCTGGCCGAGCGCACCTTCCGCGGCGAGGGCTGCGGCCTGGTCATCGACCGAGAGGTGAAGGCTGCGAAGAACTTAGTGACGCTCGCCTTCAGTGGGAAGGGGAGGATCAACGCCTGTGGAGCCGAGGGTAAGACCCAGCAGTGCTGGGCACACGGCGATGAAGCAGGAGGGGACCCCACGAAGCAGGCTTCGTGGGGACCCCAAGCAGGAACCCGGCACCGCGCAAGCGGAGAAGACCGAGACCGCCACCGGGCAACCGGTGGCTGCGGGTCGGCTGGCTCATGCTCACTGACCCGCAACGGCAGGAGCCTCCTGGAGACGCAGGCGAGGCCGCTGGTAGTCGCGGAGCGGGTCCACCTGGCGGGCTTGTAGTCAGGACGCTCGGATGTCGCTCGATCGCCCGGTCCAGCGGAGCTCCAGCATCAACCTCGACCGGCTGATCTAATGGACCGCGTTCCGGAGCGGCACCACCATGCGGAGAGCGCCAATGCCGGACCAGCGCCTCGGGCTCGGGCTACGACGGGCCCTCCGGGTCACCCCCGGCGCCACGTACCCTGGAGGTGGCAGAGCTGTGTTGCAGGCGGCGGGGGCTGCACCGTCGCCTCCGCTAAGGAGGATCCATGAGCACGAGCGGCTACGACACGGTTGTCGTGGGCGGCGGCTCCGCTGGCTCGGTGCTAGCCGCTCGCTTGAGCGAAGACCCGGACCGGCGGGTCCTCCTGCTGGAGGCCGGACCCGCCTTCGATCCTGACCGCTACCCGTTGGAACTCAAGGACGCCGACCTGGTCGGCACGCCTGATCAGGTCCGGTGGGATTGGGGCTTCCGAACTGAACCCGGGGTCTGCGGAGACGCGATCCCGGCTCTCAGCGGGCGAGTGCTGGGCGGAAGCTCGGCGATCAACTGCGGCGTGGCCGTACGAGCATTGCCGCGGGACTTCCTCTCCTGGACCAAGCACGGTCTCGAGGGCTGGTCGTTCGAGGAGGTACTGCAGACCTACCGCGAACTCGAGAGCTACGCCTCCGGCGACGATGACTGGCACGGGCGCACCGGACCACTTCCGATCCAGCAGCTGCGTCTCGCCGATCTGACTTCGGCGCAGGGAGCGTTCGTCGAGGCTGCGCTGGCGTGCGGGTTCGCTGAGGTCGAGGACTTCAACGGCCCCCGGCCGGAAGGAGTGGGACCGTACCCCAAGAACGTGGTTGGGGGCGTGAGACAGAACACCGGCATGTGCTATCTGACCCACCGTGTTCGGAGGAGGCCCAACCTGACCATCCGTCCAGAGACGATGGTCGACTCAGTCGTGGTGGCCGGCCGGCGGGCGCACGGGGTCCGCACGAACGACGGCTCCGTGGTCGCGGCCGACGAGGTCATCCTCTCCGCCGGGACGTATGGCAGCGCCGCGATCCTCTTGCGCAGCGGTATCGGGCCTGCCAACGAACTGGCAGCGCTGGGCATCGAACCCGTAGCCGACCTCCCAGTGGGTCAACGGCTTGTCGATCACCCGATCGCCCGCAGACTGTACGCTGCCTACCCGAACCAGCTCGGGAAGGTGCGGCCCGCAGTCGGAGCCAAACTGTGGACACATAGCTCCGAGGCCGAACCAGACGAGCTTGACCTCCATCTGGTCGCAACCCACCCGGCCGATCCTCAACGGAGTCCCACCGGGGCCGCCTTCACCGTGGCAGTGGCCCTGGTCCAGCCGCGTTCCCATGGCTGCCTGCGCCTCCGTAGCCGAGTCCCAAATGCCCCGCCGCTGATCCAGCCCAATCTCCTGGCCGAGGCAGAGGACCGCCGCCGGCTGGCAGAAGGCCTGGCGATCGCTCGGCGCCTGGCCGCAACCGATCCTTTGCGCAGCCTTGTCCACTCGGAAATCTCTGAGCAACCGACAGTCAGGCGAAATACGGAAGAGGCCATCGCTGGGCTGGGTACCTCCTACCACCCCACGTCCACCGTGCCCATGGGCGGCGTGGACGATCCCTATGCCGTGGTGGACTCCCAAGGCGTCGTGCTCGGCCTGGAGAGATTGCGCGTCATAGATGCCTCGATCTTCCCGGAGCCCGTCTCGGCTGCCACCAACCTGACCGTGATCATGGCCGCCGAGCACCTGGCCAAGCACATGAGAGCCTAACCCGGACTCGGCGTGGCCGAGGCCACCACCCTCACCCATCTGGCTTGCCCGAGCCGAAGTCGGCTGGCAACGCTGAGGAGCCGAATCGACTCGCCGTTATCATCGCTCTGTTCACCTATCACCAGCTCGGGCCAATCCGGATGGTGGTTCCCTTGGGTGAGGTGGTCGAGCTGAGACATCTCTTGTACCGGCCGACACCAAGAGAACCTCAGGTGCTGGAGCGGTCCGCAGCCGTCCGGCAACCTCTTCCCCCGCAGCAGAGCGCGAGCCCGTTCGCGGGGACGGACGCGGGCTTCCGCGACCGCGGTCGTGGGGCCCAGCCCACAACAAGATGCCGGCGCGTATCTCCCTTGTTCACATGCACCCGTCCGGCCACCCTCGGAAGGTCCGCCGGTGATAGCCCGCGATTGGGCTGACGCACTCCGGCCTGGACTCGACCGGCCCGTCCAACGCAACTCACAGAGATCGGGGCCTCGATTTGCAAGCGGAAGAGGACCGCCACTGCAACTGGCAGCGACGCCTCCCGTCGTCGAGGAATCGAATCCTTGCACGGGCTGATCTTTCTGCCGGCGCAAGTCGGCACGAAGCGCTTGCCGAACTCGCAGGCGCCGCCCGGAAGAGCTATGTCAGCCCGCTTCCCGGGCTACCGTATGCACGTCGCGGACCTGTTCCAGCTTCTCCATGAGCCGCGACAGCTGTGACAGCGAGTCGATCTCCACAGTGGCCGAGACCACTGCCGTCTTGTCGTCGTAGACTTGGACGGAGGCCGACGACATGTTGATCCGCTGTTCGGCCACCACGGTGGCGATGTCACGGAGCAGCCCGGTGCGGTCCCAGGCTTCGATCTTGACTGCCACCGGGTAGAGCTGCGATGCCTGCATGTCCCAGTCCACCGGGACCACACGCTCGACATCCGGGGTGTTGATCGCGTTCACGCAATCCACACGGTGGACGGTCACCCCCTTGCCCCGGGTGGTGAAGCCGGTGATCGCGTCTCCAGGCACCGGTTGACAGCACGGCGCAATTCGGGTCAGGATCCCCCGTTCCCCACGAACCAGGACGCGTGGGGTGGGACGGCCCTGAGGAATGAGTGGAATGCAGCGAAGCTCGTCGCCCTCTTCACCCCGGGTCAACGCCATTCGCATCACCACGGTCCGTGGAGATACGTCCCCGTAGCCGATGGCGGCCAGAAAGTCGTCCGTGCTCTGATAGTGATACTGGCCGGCGATCTCATCCAACTTCCCCTCGGGAAGCTGCGAGAGCGTCAGACGATGCATCCGGTGAAGCTCCTTGTCGAGGAGGTCCCGGCCCTTGGCCACGTTCTCCTCCCGGCGCTGGCTCTTGAACCACTTCCGGATGCGCTCACGTGCGGATGCGCTCTTGACGAAGCCCAGCCAGTCCCGGCTGGGACCGTGCGGTCCCTTCGAGGTCAGGATCTCGACGATCTCACCATTGCGAAGCTCGTAGTCGAGAGGGACCATCCGACCGTCCACCTTGGCCCCGATGCATCGGTGCCCGACCTCGGTGTGGATGCGGTAAGCGAAGTCGACGGGGGTGGAGCCGGCGGGGAGATTGATGACATCTCCCTTGGGTGAGAACACGAAGACCTCGTCCTGGAAGATGTCCACCTTGACCCCGTCCACGAAGGACTGGGCATCGGTGACCTCCTTCTGCCACTCCATGAGCAACCGGAGCCAGCTCAGCTTCTCGTCGAAGCGAGCGTCCCTCGACCCTTCCTTGTAGGTCCAGTGGGCAGCGATTCCGAAGTCGGCGACACGATGCATGTCGTCGGTCCGGATCTGGATCTCGATCGGCTCGCCGGTATGCGTCATGACCGTGGTGTGCAGGGACTGGTAGCCGTTGGACTTCGGCATCGCGACGTAGTCCTTGAACCGGCCCGGCAGCGGCTTCCAGAGCGAATGCACTACCCCAAGCACGCCGTAGCAGTCCTTCACCGACTGGACCAGAACCCGGAGCGCCAACAGGTCGTAGATCTGGCTGAAGTCCTTGCCGTCACGACGCATCTTCTGGGCAATCGAGTAGATGTGTTTGGGCCGGCCCGAGATCTCGGCTCCGATCCCAATCTTTTCCAGCTCCCGGGCCAGGATCTCGCCCAGCTCACCCACCAACCGCTCGCGCTCTCTGCGCTTGCGGTTCACCAGCCGCACGATCTCCTGGTAGGTCTCCGGCTCCAGCTGTCGGAAGGCCAGGTCCTCCAGCTCCCACTTGATCTGCCCGATGCCGAGTCGGTGGGCGAGGGGGGCATAGATGTCCAGGGTCTCGCGAGCGATGCGGTGGCGCTTCGACTCTGGCAGCGCGTCCAGCGTGCGCATGTTGTGGAGGCGGTCGGCGAGCTTGATCAGCACGACGCGGATGTCCTCCGCCATCGCCAGCAGCATTCGCCGGATCGACTCCGCGTGCCGCTGCTGATCGGAGCGGAACTCGATCCGGCTCAGCTTGGTCACCCCCTCGACCAGGCGTGCGACGGCGGGGCCGAACTCGGCCTGGAGCTCCTCGAGGGTGAGATCGGTGTCCTCGACGGTGTCATGGAGGAGGGCGGCAGCGAGGGTATGAGCGTCCAGATGCAGGTCGGCCAGGATCGCTGCCACCTGGAGGGGGTGCTGGACGTAGTCCTCGCCCGACACGCGCCGCTGACCCACGTGCGCCGCAGCCGCGCGTTCGTACGCCTTTCGCACCAACTCCCGGTCTGCTGGAGCCAGGTGCTCCGAGATCCGCAGCAGTTCCGAGATGCTCACGTGCGCTCGCTTGGTCCGGACGTCGGTGATCTGCACCATCAGAGTACGTCCGTCGCTCACCTCGCCTTGGCGCTCCTCAGTAGGAGCGCCCGAACGCCACCCGCCACCGGGCCGGCCGGCCGCAGACCAGGCAGGTGCCCTGGGCCGGGACGTCGGGCTCGAAATTGCGGGTGGTGACCCCGCCCGTCTCTTCCTTCACCCGGGCCTCGCACTCATCCCGGCCGCACCACGGCGCCCAGGCGAAGCCGGTTCCCTCGCGGAAATGGGCCACCAGCTCAGCCAGAGTGGCAAATTCGTACGTGTTCCGACGCCGGAACTCGAGCGCCCGCTCGAAGAGCCGGATCTGGAAACGATCCAACTCTTCCTGCAGTCGGTCCGCAAGCCCCGCCACCGGCAGCGGGCGCCTCTCCCTGCTGAGGCGGTCGACCAGCATGACCTGGTTGGCCTCCACGTCGCGTGGACCCACCTCTAACCTGAGCGGCACGCCCTTCAACTCCCATCGATTGAACTTCTCCCCCGGCCGCTCCTCGCTCCAATCCACACGGAGCCGGACACCGGCATCCCTGATCAGGTCCTGCCAGGTCTCGACGAACCGACGTACGTGCTCTCGCCCCTCGGCATCCCGGAAGATCGGCACCACCACCGCCTGGACGGGGGCCACCCGCGGCGGTAGAACCAGGCCGGCATCGTCACCGTGGGCCATGACCAACCCGCCCACAAGCCGGGTGGAGATCCCCCACGAGGTCGTGTAGCAGTATTCCCGCCGATTGTCGTGGGCAGTGAAGGAGATCCCATAGGCCTGACTGAAGTTCTGGCCGAAGTAGTGGGAGGTGCCGGCCTGGAGCGCCAGGCCGTCGCGCATCATCGCCTCGATGCTCTTGCTGTAGACCGCCCCGGCGAACTTCTCGGTCTCGCTCTTCCTCCCCACGAGCACCGGGATCGCGAGCCAGTCCTCGGCGATTCGGCGGTAGTACTCGAGGATCAGATCGACCTCGTCCATCGCCTCCTGGGCGGTGGCGTGGAAGGTGTGGCCTTCCTGCCAGAGGAACTCGGCGGTGCGCAAGAAGAGCCGGGTCCGCATCTCCCACCGCACCACGTTGCACCACTGGTTGAGTAACACCGGGAGGTCCCGATGCGACTGGATATAGCGGCCGACGGTCCCACCGATGATGGATTCGCTAGTGGGCCGGATCGCCAACCGCTCCTCCAGGCGGCCATGCTTGCCGGCCTCGGTCACCCAGGCCACCTCCGGCGTGAACCCCTCGACGTGTTCAGCCTCCCTGGCCAGAAAGCTCTCCGGTATCAAGAGGGGGAAATACCAATTCTCATGCCCGCTGGACTTGATCATGTCGTCGAAGGCCCGCTGAATGTGCTCCCAGATGGCGTAGCCGTAGGGACGGACGACCATACAACCACGCACAGGCGAGTAATCGGCCAGCTCGGCCTTCCGGACCACGTCCGTGTACCAGCGGTCGAAATCTTCCGACATCTTCGTGATCTCCCTCACGAAGGTCGGCGTCTGGGTGCTCTCGATGGTGTCCGCCATGAACCAATCTCCCCTAGGGTCGGATCGCTGCCAACCGTCCTGCCCGCGCGATCTTGAGGGCGTCGCGCGGGCTACCTAGGGCACGGCACGCCGCGGTACGACCGGCTCCAGGTCCCCAGCAGATCGACCGGCACGACCAGCGGCTCCATGTGAACCTCGATTATGCGCCCTCGACGACCGGGCCGGCAGGTCGGTCGATGGGCATCGGTTCGGCGACCACGGGGCAGAGGCGAAGCCCCTGAGGTCGACCCGGACGAGCACGTGGCAATTCCCGGCGAGCGCTGCGAAGGGGGATGCCGCCGGCTCATGGGCTACCGGCAGGAGCCAAGGAGGGTAGTCCTGCCGCGCCGGATCACCAGAGGGTGGGCCCGACCTTGCTGCCGACCGGTCAAGGCGCAACAACGCTTGCCGGCGGGTTGAAGGGGGGCTTGGCATGGCAAGCGCCAACGGGTTGCGGATTCTGCATGGCCCCCGGGAGGCTGGGCGACCTCCTCCCGTTGCCAGAGGCCGGAACGACGGCGAGGGGACCGGGGAGGCAGTCCGCGAGCATGAGGCCCCGATGTCAGATGACGATCCATCCTCCTCGGCTGGCGAGCAACCCTCCCCCGGACAGTGTGAGCCTCGGGTCGCACCGCCAGCCCACCCCGGCTCCGCCAACGTGCGTCCCGCCATGTCGAGACCTGCGACAATAGCCAGGTCGCACCTCCGCTAACCTGGCTGATCACACTCCGAGACCTCTCGAACTCAGTCCACGTGCAGGGTGAGACCGAGGTCCACGGCAGTATGGTCATGGCGGCGGAGACCGGCAGCATCCTGGCCATGCAAATGGACAGTGACCCGGAGGCGGCACTGCGAGACGCCATGGAGCAGGCCGCGACCGCGCCACTGCGGCCCAACATCGCACAACGCCCCGACCGGATCGTGTGTCTCCCCTCCCTGGCGCCCAGGGTGGCCCTGGCCCTGGCCCGGCTCGAGATCGGCCAACCGCCGCTTATGCAGGTCGCGTCCCTGGATGCATGCGAGGACGCGTTCGATTCGCTCCTCGGCTATCTCGCCGGCCGGGCCCAGCCAGAGGACCTCCCCACCCCGGACGACTGGCGCCTCTTGATCGAGCTGGCCTGGCGCTACCACCAGGCCATGCCCTGGGAACGATGGACTGACGAAACCGACCTCGTCCTCCAGCTCCGCATCGGACGCCGCGCCGCCACCTTCTGCGCCACCATCCTGGGCAACGAGGGAATCCAGCGCGGGCTGGTCCTGTATCCGGGGGCGAGCCCACCGCCCGAGCTGGGTCGGACACCGGCCCCGGGCCAGTTGCCCCTGCCCCCGGGCACTCTCATGTTCAACCTCGACCCGCGCGAGCAACTGCCGCCCGAGCTAGTGGCCAAGGCGCAGCGCTACGGCTGGGCCGAGCGCGAGCCGCTGGTGCCGGTCTTCCTGGGGCTGGACGGCCAGGGCGGGGTTGACCTGGGTCGGAAGGAGGCTCGCTGGCTGACGCTGGCCATCGCCGCCGTCATCGAGATCGACCGCCTCGGTCCGGTCCTGCTCGAGCGCGAAGCGGCTGCGCCGGTCGCCGGGGAGCTGGTCCTGGCCGACGGGCCAACCGGGCGATTCACCATCCGACGGCTGGCGCCGGAACAGGTGGGATCGGGGGCGTTCCAGTTTCGCGTCCACCGCATCAAGACGGATTTGCTCGGGCGGGCTCTCGTCCGGGTCTCGATCGGCACGATCTCCTCCAACGGGTTGGCCCAGATCCGACGCCAGGCCAAGATCCATCGGCCGGCACCCGGTGGGATGCACGGACTGTCAAGCGAGATTCCGCTGGTCACGATCTCGGTGGGACCGCGGTCGGGACCGAGAGTGGCGGCCCGTATCGCCCACGACGACCCTTACGGCGTGACATGGATGGAGGTGGAGGACCGCGCCCTGATGGTGCTGGTCTGCGCGGAGGCGGCACACGGTCTGGTCGAGCTGGCGGCGGCTGAGCCGGCGCTGGCCAGGTTCGAGCGCCGGACCCGGGCCACCGGCGGCCTGCACGTCGTGCTGGTGGCCGGTCCGGGGACCACTCCTGAGGGAGTGGGGCCCGTCTATGGCCTGTTCGAGTGTCGGATGCCACCGGAAATGGGACTGCCCCTGTCCCCAGACCGACCGAGGTAGCTGCTCCAGCGGCATCGATCCTCCACCGCAGCAGGGCTGAGCCGGATGCGACTCGGGTCCGGGGCGCCCGGCAGGTGCCCCGCCGACGCTCCTCTCAGCGCCGGACACAAACTTGCGCTGGAACCCGCACATCGCCAGCGCTGACTCATGGCAGTGAACCGCCCCACGGCGAAAGCCAGGGTTCTGAGGGGAACCGCCGCCGCCTCTCCTCGGCTCTCGCCACATGCTTGCGCATGCGCTCCAACATCGCAGGCCTCGGCTTGGGCTGTCCCCTCTCCTGCGGGCGACCCGCTGTTCCTCCGGGGCCCAGCCCTGAAAGAGGAAGGGCGAAACGCCCTTCCACTCGCAGGTTGGGTAGCTTGGCTCCACGCCGCCCGCGGGAGCGGTTCCGCACCCTGGCCAGCGCTCACGAGCCAAGCCCGCGTGGAGCCACCCAATTCAAACAGGGGCCTATCCCCAGCGCTGAAGCGGGGGCTTGCGCCGCCGGGATTTTTGGTCAGGGTCGGCAGACGGCACCCGACCGAGCCACTGCACCCTCCGGTCAGGACCTGGCCGAGGGCCGGTCCTGAGCGGCTGCTGGCCGACGATACGTTCAGGCGCCATCGTCAATGGCGCCCGGCGCACCCCGGCGGCCGGCCGGCTTCCCAGTGGACAGCTACTCGACGGCTGCTGGCTCCTGCACGTCC
>CADDZO010000138.1 GCA_902812395.1 bacterium
GTGAAAGCCAAGGCTGGCCGAGCGCATCTTCCGCTGCGAGGGCTGCGGCCTGGTCATCGATCGGGACGTGAACGCTGCGAAGAACCTTCTTGAGCTCGCCGTCAGTGGCAGAGGGGTCTGTGGAGCCGAGGTAAGACCCAGCCGTGCTGGGCACACGGCGATGAAGCAGGAGGGGACCCCACGAAGCAGGCTTCGTGGGGACCCCAAGCAGGAACCCGGCGCCGCGCAAGCGGGTAAGACCGGGACCGCCACCGGGCAACCGGTGACTGCGGGCCGAATGACTCATGCTTGACCCGCAACGGCCCGAGGTCTCAAACGGCCTTGCGCCGAGGTCCAACCGGAGCAGAAGCACAGTGATCGGTTCCCTCAGCTCGGGCAGGTTGACAGCCGCTCGCCGACCGGTGACCGCCGCGAACTCGGGCTCGGCGACCCGGCAGGACCGTAAGGCTCAGACCAAAGCGGAGCAGGCCCACTGTGAGGGACCATCGCGCTGGTAGAGCCATTCTGCGGCTTCGGCGTTGGCCTGGGGGTCGAATGGCGATAACGCATGCTCCGGGGTGAAAGCCCAGGTCGAGGGCAGGAACTGGAAGAGGCCAGCCGCACCGGTGGCGCTGTTGACTGCGTACGGGTTGTAGTTGGACTCACACTTGGCCACCGCCAGCGCCCAGTTCTGCGCTGCCGCGCCCAGCGGCGCGAACGCATCGAGGATGATCTGCTTGATCGCTGCCACCGAGGTCGAGCTGGTGGGCAGGCTCGTGGGGACGGTCGACGGCAGATCGGCGGGTGAGCTGGCAGCCACCAGCCGGCTGTACTCGGCCTCCAGCTGCTTCTTGAGCTGGACCTGCTGGTTGAGCTCGGCCTGCAGCTGCTGCTCCTGGCTCTCGACTCGGGCCAGGTCTCGCTCCAGCGTTCGCTGGGTGGCAGCAGCCCGGTCGCCTGCGGAGGTCAGGTCTGCCATCTCGGTCAGGGCTTGGGAAAGGGAACTCGCTTGGAAGACCATGGTGACCAGGGAGCTTGGCTGGACGTAGAGAAGCCGGGCCAGCAGACGGACCTGGGCACGTTCAGCGTTCACCTGGCCCTGGGTCTGGCTGACCGTCTGCTCCTGGGCCGCGATCTGCTGATCGAGCTGCGTGATCTTGGCCGAGGTGGCCGCCAGCTGCTGCGCCACGTCCTGCTGCGGAGGCGCGGTGGCGTCCGCGGCATAGGCAGGCCGGACCAGTCCGGCGAAGGCCACCAGTACGACGATCGCTCGGCGCATTGGCGTCTACCCCCCTTGGTCGGCGGCACCCGGGCCAACCGGCCGGGGCAGACCGTAGCACAGCCGCGCCACCGGACGCAAACCGTGGACCCTCGCCCGGGCTGCTTGGGAGGGCTCACCGAGGGCAGGTGAGCTGAATGGCCAGCCAGGGAATCTGCGGCCGGCATTGGGGCGGTTGTGCCGTGCCTGCGAGCCCCCTCCCGGAGGCGAATAGCGCCGGCAATCGAGAATGGGTAGGGCGACCCCTTTGCCGCATCCCCGCATCGGCAGCCCACCGCCAGCCCGTCGCCGGTTTCCTTCGAAACGTCGCCCCGTTCACGAGCCGGGTTCGGGGCCCGGGTCGCGCGCAGGAGGCAACCAGCGGTCGAGCACGTACCTGGAAGCGGTCGCAGCCGACGCTCGTCGCCTCGCTTCCACCTGGCGGCCCTGCCCTCGGCGCCTGATCGAGGTGCTGCCCGGACGACGCACGGCCACGCTCGTGGGCCGGGATCCCATTGGCGACGGGCCCATAGCCTGGCGGCCCTCTGAATGGTGCGCCCTGGACCCGGCGACACGACCGGAGCGCGCCGGGGTCGGCCCATCGTCGCTGGCCGGTTGGTCCCGAAGCTCGCAGCGGTGCTCGGCTTGCAGGGGTGGTGAAAGCCGAGTTCGCCCTCTCGGAGTGCGTCAATACGCGAGGCGCGAGGGATGCGCCCTGGTCATCGACCGGGAGGTGGACCTCGCCGAGAATGTTCTCAAGCTCGCTGGCGGCGGCGGAGGACAAGCCCCGGTCGAGCCAGGCACGACCTGGACCATCGCCGGGCAACCGGGTGATGGTGGTCGTGAGCTTCATCACTGGCCTGCAACGGAAACGTGTTCCAAGGCCCTCCCTGAGCCTCTTCCGCCCGAGTCTCCTGCGCTTCCCGGTCACCGGCCCTCTCGTCGCCGGTGCAATCGAGTCGGAGCTGCATGCACCCGGTCCGGCCGCCAGGTGAAGCTGGCCGACCCTCCGCCCGCATCCTTGGGCGGCGCCTGGGGATGGCGTGTGCTCAAGGGAGCACGGGCAAGGTCCTGGCCTGGTCTCGTCTGTCGGCGTCTCCTTCGCCGGCTCCGCGACAACAATGTGGGTGATGCGCTACGATGTCGAACCCCCGCTCCCCTCCCCCCTGCCTGCGGAGCCGAGGGTCCCGCCTGCTCCTTCTCGTCGCGGCCGGTCGGTGCTGGTACTGCTGGTTGCCCTGGCAGTGGCCGCAGCCGCTTTGGGGACGGATGACGTCCGTTCTCACATCGAGGCTTCCGATCAGGCCCAGCGTGCCCAGACGCTAGGCCGGCAACTGGGACTTGAGCATCAGCGCGTGAACCTGCTCACCGGCCAGGTCGACCAGCTCCAGGCGCAGAACGCGAAACTCCAGGCGGAGGCACAGAACCCGACCCTGGTCATGTGGAACAGCTGCGACGGGCCCTGCCAGATCGGACCTGACGGCGTCCGGGTGGGGAGCGTCCCCGACACCTTCGAGCTGGAGGTGGAGTTCACCTCCACCGTCCCGGTTCGGACCTACTTCTTCACGCTGCAGCAGTGGGCCCAGTTCGACAGCTGCGGCCTTGCGGTCAGCTGCGTCACCGGCTCCTACGAGTCGCTACCCGCCACCACCCACCTGGACCAGAACTTCCAACAGGCGGAAGGGTGCTCGGCCTACCTCTGGGTGCTGCAGGCGGATCAGCGTGGCGTTATCACTCCGGACGTAAAGGTCCGCTACGCCCCGACCGACCACGCGACGGGGGTCTGCGCCCAGAACCCCTGAACCCCCGCAGCCGACCCTGCCCGGGAGGCCCGGGCCTCCCTTCCTCGGGCCGCTCCGACATGGAAGCAGGCCCACTGGCGGCCGGCTCAGCGTCCGGCGTGGAGTTTCCCCAACCGGGGCCGCCGCAACCGGTTCGGCGACAAAGGCCGACCCTGGGGGGTCCGACGCCGGCCGGACTCAAGCGGGCGCTCCGGCAGGCGGTGACCGGCAGCCACCGGACAAGGCCAGAGCGCCCACTCAGCAGGAGCCCGGTCCGCCGCCCGGTCCAGAGTTCCGGGGTCCCGTCCTCAGTGCTCGACCACCTGGGGAAGCGACCTGGCCTGGCTGATCCAGGCCTCCAGCTCGGCCATGGTCGGGATCCGCTGGACTAGCTTGCGGGCCGCGTTCACCTCCTCCAGCTTGGCGTGGAGGTGGTCCGGCCGGCGGTGCGACAGCTCGAGGCAGGAGTCGACGCCGCTGGCCTCCAGAAGGTCGGCGTACTCGCGGCCCACTCCCCGGAGCCGCATGAGGTCAGCTCGGTTCACCCAGCGCAGGATGTCCTGGGCACTAATCCCGGTGGAGGCCGCCAGCTGTGCGCGCCCGCCCGGCTTGCCCGCCTTCTCCAGCAGCGCCTCCACCGTCCTGACCCCGGCACGGGAAAGCTTCTGAGCCGCCTCCGAACTCACGCCCTCGATCTCATCGATCCTCATCTGAGCACCCCGCAACCTGCCGGCCCCGCTCGGGGCCACTCGACGCCGAGCATAGCCCGCGCCGTCTTGCGCTGACAAATCAGAACTCACATGCTGACGTCGGTCTCGCCTCCGCGGCCGAAACAGACCGCGCCTCGCCACCGTTGTGTGGGTAATGAGCCGCTCCACTCTCGACCACGCCTGGCACACCCTCACCAGCCACATGTGCGACTGTCCCGTCTGCGCAGGGGTCGTGCGCGAGCAGAAGCCGCCCGAGTACCTGTGTCCGGAGGGCGCGGGGCTCTACTCGGAGTGGCTCATGGCTCGCCACCTGGCTGGCCGGGAGCACTGAGGAGTCGGCCGTGAGGCGGGAACCGCGGTGGGGCCGGCGGGTCGAGGCGGTGTTTGCCGCCTCCCGGCCCGGCCACCCGTGCCTTCCGGCCACGGTCGCTGCGGGAGGGGGCGGAGCGCCGGCGAGCCTCGCCGGGGCGTGGCTCAGGACTGCAGCTGGCCCCCATCAACGTCGATGGCGGCGCCGTTGATGGCCCGGCCGGCGTCCGAGGCAACCAGCACGCAGACAGCAGCCACCTCCTCCGGCCGGACCAGCCGGCCCTGAGGCGTCACCAGGGTAGCCAGCGCTTGCTCCCGGGTGCGACCGGTGCGGGCGACGATGTTGGCCACCGTGGCCTCGGTCATGGGCGTGTCCACGAAGCCCGGGCAGACGCAGTTGAAGGTCAGCCCGGAGCGAGCGTACTCGGCCGCCAGGGCCCGCGTCAGGCCCAGGAGGCCATGCTTGGAGGCAGTGTAGGCCGCCACGTAGGGTGCGCCACGGCGGGCCGCCACCGAGGCGATCGAGATGACCGTCCCCGAGCCACGGGCCAGCATTCCCGGCACCGCCGCCCGGATGAGATGAAAGGGGCCGTCCAGGTTGACCGCGAGCACCTGGCGCCAGGTAGCGGCGTCGAGCTCCGTGAACTTCTGGGAGGTGCCGATGCCAGCGCTGTTCACCAGGACCTCCAGGCCTCCCAATTCCCTCTCCACCGCCTCCACCGCACACCGGCAGGAGGCCTCGTCCGTGACGTCCAGCTCCAGGACCAGCGCACCCGCACCGCACTCGGCGGCCACCGCTTCGACCTGTCTGCGCGTGCGCGCTGCCACCGCTACCCGCGCCCCCTCGGCGGCGAAGGCTAGGGCCACCGCCCGCCCGATCCCGCGGCCGCCGCCGCTGATCAGCGCCGACTTCCCATCCAACACGCCCATGGAGTTGAAGCCTGCTACAAGGTGGCCGGACGCCCACGAGCCCGGACATGCACGCCACCGGCACCGAGCCAGAACTCGTGCCGATGCTGGGCCGGAGGCGTTGGACTTACTCTCCTGGCTTCCACTCGGGATGCTTGCGGAAGAGCCCACCCCAGCCTAGGTGGTACCAGCGCTCCTCACGGTAGGCGGGCAGGGTGGCGAGGTCGGCACCTGCCAGATCGGTGTGGACGCCGGACCGCGTGATCCGGGTCACATGGGCTGCGGCTAGCTCCACCAGCCGACCGTCCTGGGTCTTGACCGCCAGGCCGTGGAAGATGTCCTCTTCGTCGTCCCCGAGCAGGGACTCCGCCACGCCGAAGGGACGGCCCTCCACGTCCAGGACCGGGGCCCGATAGGGGGTGGCACGCCAGCCCAGCTGCTCTTCCATCGCCTTTCCAACGCGCCGGCGCGACGTTCGGTTCCCTGCCCCGTGGTCTTCAGCGCGCGGCCCGCCAGGGATGGCAAGCTCGATCGGTGGCACTCTCTGCTCCCGAGACCGTAGGTACTGCCTGGCGGCGGCGTGAGCTGGTTGGCATGGTCACGTTCTCCCACGCCCTGAACCACGTCTACACGGCGGTACTGCCGCTCGCCTACCCACTGGCGATCAGCACCTTCCACGTCTCGTACACCGCCCTGGGTGTCGTGCTGGCGGTGGTCGGGGTGGTGGGCGGTCTGCTCCAGGGAGCGGCCTTTCTCTATCAGCGGCTGGCCCCGCGGGTGGTCCTGGCGGCACAGAACCTGCTGTTGGCGGGCACCCTGGCCCTGGGCGGGGCTGCCCCCAGCTTCCCAGTCTTCGGCGCCGCCCGCCTGGTGGGCGGCATCGTCGGCTCGCCTCAGCATCCGGTTGGCAACGCGGTCCTGACTCGCAGCTTCCCCGAGCGGCGCAGCGCGGCCCTCAGCTGGCACACCACGGGCGGAAACATCGGCACGCTGGTGGTGCCGCTGCTGGCCGCACTCGCCATCGCCCGGCTGGGCTGGCGATCGACCCTGGAGCTGTTCGCGATCCCCATCGCCGTGGGCGGCCTGCTGGTGGCCGTGCGCCTGCGGCCGGCGGCCGAGTCAGCCCCCGAGCGGACCCCGCGGGCAGCAACGCTGGGGGTCCGCCAGGCGGTGCTGCGCCGGCCGGCCCTGGCGGTGATGGTGGCCGGGACCATCGCCGCCGGCGGGCGGGGTCTGGGCGTGATCAACGTCTATGTGCCCGCCTACCTGCGCACCGGCCTCCACCTCCCCGAGCTCACGGTCGGCGTCCTCTTCACGGTGGTCTCGGCGGCTGCCATCGCCGGCCCGATCGCGGCCGGGTACCTGGCCGACCGCAAGGGCCGACGTCGGATGGTGCTGCTCAGTTACGTGACCGGCGCCGCCGCCCTGGTCCTGTTCAGCCTGGTGGGGCACTCGGTGCCGCTTCTGGCCCTGACCGCCGCCCTGGTCGGTATCTTCGCCTACGCCGAATCACCGCTTCTCCAGGCCCTGTTCTCGGACGCGATCCAGGGCGCTCCCCAGCAGGCAGCCTTCGGCGCGTACTTCGCCGTGTCGTACGGAGCGGGGTCGGCATGGGTGGCGGTGCTGGGTGCGCTGATCGACCGGGCCGGCTTCGGCCCTGCCTTCTGGGTGATGGCGGTCTCGTTCCTCGCCGCCGGCGGCGTGCTCCTGCTGGCCGGGGGCACGCGCCAGCGGACGACGTGAGCGTCAACTGGCGTGTTCCGGCATGTGTGTGTTACAGGTGGCACGTTATGGATGCGCAGAACCCGCCCGGGGCACCGCCGCCCCGAGAGCCCGGCAGCAGCTCCTCGTCTGGCTGGACGCCGCCGCCGAGCAACTGGCCCCCGCACCCGCCACAGCAACCCGCCGTGCAGCCACCAGCCGGGGAGATGCCACCGTCGTCTGGCTGGCCGGCCGCTCCGGTCGGCTTCGGCCAGCCCGTCCAGGGCACCGCCCAGGCACTCAGGGCCGGCTTCTGGCGCCGCTTGGTGGCCTTCATCCTCGATGCCATCGTCGTCGGCATCGTCAATCTGATCGTTCGCGCGGTCATCGATGCCGTCGATCACGGGACCACCTCCCTCAACATGATTTACTTGATCGAGTTCCTGGTCGGCCTGGTCTACTTCTCCTGGCTGTGGGGGCAATACGGCCGCACGGTCGGATACGCGGCACTGGGGCTGCGGCTGACCACCACCGGCGGCCAGCCGGTGAGCGTGCTCCGGGCCGCAGTTCGCTACATCCTGATCGAGCTGTCCTTCGCATTCGTCTTCATCCCGGCCATCGTCAGCGCCTTCATGATCGGGTTGAGCAGCAGCAAGCAGGCCCTCCATGACAAGATCGTGGACACGGTCGTGGTCAGGACCTGATCTCGCAGCCGTCCTCCGCCCGCGGTGGAGCCGGGTTGAGCGTCATCACGACCTCGGTCGGGCGCTAGCGCAGCCCAGATCGCTTCAGACGGCCGCCTGCCGGTCGGGGTTGACCTGAAAGCCCGGGGACGCGTCCGGCAGAGCCGGATCAGGTATCGGTAGCAGGCCAGCAGCTCCTGAGTGCGCAAATCGTTCCAGCTCCGACCGGTCCACCCGGGAGCGGGCGCAGATGGCCGGAGACTGGGGCTCTATCTCCTGCCCGTCGAGCTGCTATAGATGGTTTCTAGTTGGCCAAGAGTTTGGCTGTGAACTTGAAGGAGTCAGCATGGGGCAGAGGGGTGTCGTATTTGTCGGCTCTCCGCTGGTTCAAGTCGGGGAGGCTTCCGGGACCCGCGTTCTCAGGCTGACAGGTTGATCGCGATCGGTAGCCCGGACCCCACTCCCATATCAGGCGTCACCGCCGTGTATGCCTCAGTGTCATCGGCCGACAAGCAGGTGATGCAGATCGACAGGTAGCGCGGGTAGCTGCCTGGGCCGACAAGACAGGATGGACAGTGGGCCGAGTGGTTACCGAGATCGGGTCGGCGCTCAACCGCAGGCTTGGCGAGTTTCCTGGCACTCGTTCGAGACAAGGCTATGACCACGATCGTGGTCGAGCACCGGGATCGGTTCGCCCGCTGCGGTGCCGAGTGCGTGGAAGCCGCTTTGCCGGCCCATGCTCTCCGGTGCCCGTGGTGGAACCATCCGAGGGGCACCCCACAAGCCTGCTTCGTGGGGACCCTCCCAGGTCGATGACGATCTGGTCCGGGATGTGACCGAGATCCTGACCAGCCTCTGCGCCCGCCTCTACGGTCAGCATGCGGCGGCGCATCGAGGACATCGCCAAGGTTCGTTGTTGCCCGGCGGGACTGGGCAGGGCGGCTGCGGGAGCGTGTCGCTCACCGCCCAGCAGCCCAGGGTGAACGTCGCGCGCCATTGAGGCCCCCGCGGCCGTGCTGGCAGGCACCCAGTACCTGTACGCCAACGCCATGGATGAAGCTGTCTCCCTCCCTACCAATGCGGCCGCGGATCGCGTTCCGCACCCGGTGGGTCTTCGCCTACGCGCTGGGGGCGGTCAACATGGTCGATTCTGCCTCGTGGCCTCTCCTGCGTCGAGAGGCCTGATCTATGGCCGAGTTCTGGATCTCGTCGATGGTCTCGTCCACGGGATCCGGGGGTGGGGGAACATGGCGTCGATCAGAGTGTCGACGACCGGGCGGGGAGAAAGCCCCCGACCTGGGGTCAGCTCTGGCCGTCTGTGCATGCCACCCCGGAGCGCCTCCAATTCAGACGAGTCCTCATGGTGTACGAGGTTCGTCGGGAACCTCGACGTCCAGCCAGAGCCCGTCTTGGCCAGCAACGGTGGGACAAGCGCGGCGATGCGTTCGTCGCTTGCCCCACCGCCACTCGTCCTCAGGCCGTGACCAGCCTGCGCATCGTCCCTGCACTCACCTCAACTGTGTCCGATCCGCGGGTCCATGCCCGCGGTCCGCCCTCCGGCGTCTCTGGCCTCGAAGGCGTGGGGACATCATTTCCGGGACGGTTGCGTCCGCCAGCCATAGAAACCCTTGGATTCCACAGCGAAGACGGGTGAGGCAGGCCCGGTAGTTTCTCCAGCGCCACCGTTGCCGCCAGCTCCACCAGCTGCTGCTCGGAGAAGTGACGTCGGGCCTCGGCGAAGACCTCGTCCGAGACCTCCGCCGGCGTGCTGGTGGCCGCGTCGGCCAGGGCCAGAGCGGCCCGCTCCGCGGAATCGAACTCATCGCCCTCCCGCCACCGTTCGACGGCCGCGATCCTGGCCTTGGAGGCTCCAGCTGCGCTGCTCCCGACAGGGGGCAGCCCACCAGCTGGGCGACCCGCAGGCAGACCAGTGACCGTAGCTGGGCGGGAAGGCCGCCGCTCCGGGCCGGGGCGCCCCCAGGATGGAACCGGCCCGGAGGATGGGGGGTCGGTAACTGTTGGCATTTGCACCTATGATAGTATGTAGAGGTGAACTTGAAGGACTGGGCGCGGCAACAAGGTGTTCATCCCATGACTGCCTACCGCTGGTTCCGGGAAGGCAAACTCCCAGTTCCCGCGCGCCGCGCCGGCCGGCTGATCCTGGTGGACCAGCCACCGGTC
>CADDZO010000139.1 GCA_902812395.1 bacterium
CGAAGCGAACTTCGTGGGGACCCGGCCTGGGTCAGCTTCACGGGTCCTTCCCGGTGGCCGCTGCGATGGCCTTGGCCGCTCGGTTGGCAGCCGCTCGCCGTCCGGAGAGGCGAGCGCAGAGGCTGGTTGGGATCTCGGTCACGTCCCGGACCAGATCGTCATCCACCTCCGATGGATCCCCAACCAGCAACCGGCGGCCCTGTGCCGCCAGCACAGCCTCGACCTCCTCCGCGCCCAAGCGGGCGAACCGGTCGCGGTGCTCCACTCCGATCGTGGTCGCCGAATTGTCGCGCAGGAGGGCCAAGAACTTGCGGCGCTTGCCGTTCAGTGCGGAGCCGACCTCGGTCACCACGCGGCCGACCGGAAGTCCCTCGGCTGCTGCCCATGCGGTCACCCGGGCAACCTGCCGGTCCAGGTCAGATCTCTGGTCGGCGGAGGACACGCGGGCATCCACGGCCGTGACTCCCCGGAACGGCACTGACCGGTGGCTGGTCCACCAGGATCAGCCGGCCGGCGGGGCGCGCGGGAACTGGGAGTTTGCCTTCCCGGAACCAGCGGTAGGCAGTCATGGGATGAACGCCCTGCTGCCGCGCCAACTCCTTCAGATTCACCTCTACATACTACCATAGGTTCAAATTCCAACAGCTACCGACCCCACCCCGAGCTGCCGGGTCGAGGGCGCGTCCATCCTGGCCCGGCCTCTCCCTCGCGGCGGCGGAGGCGACGAGCCGGGCCGGGTCATTCCCACCGGAAGGTGGTCGACGCAGCCGCGATCCCGGCCGCGGCCCAGGCCGCCAGTTGGATCAGGTCCCTGACGGAGGTCATGGCTGCCGGTTGGAAGGCGGCGCGGAGGCCACCGGTCAGGGCGGTGATGGGGAGGAAGGAAACGCCCAGCCGCAAGCTGGTAGGGAGCAGCGAGACCGGGAACACGACACCGCCCAGCACCAGCAGCACCAGATAGACCAGGTTGGCCGCGCCAAGGGTGGCCTCCGCCCGAAGCAGGCCGGCCATGAGTAGGCCGAGGCCGCTGAACGCGGCCGTGCCCAACAGCACGAAGGCCAGCGCCGCGGCACCGGAGCCATGCGGCCGCCAGCCCAGAATGGCTGCGACGGCCAGCAGGACCGCGATCTGCAGGACCTCGACCGCAAGGATGGCGAGCGTCTTAGCCAGGATCAGGCCAGAGCGGCCGAGCGGGGTTGCCCCGAGTCGCTTCAGCACCCCGTGGCGCCGGTCGAAGGCGGTGGCGATCGCCTGGCCGGTGAAGGCGGTGGACATCACGGCCAGCGCGATCACCCCGGGGAGGAGGAAGTCGACCCGATCCCGTCCCAGATCGAGGACCGGCGCCACGGTGAAAAACACCAGCAGCAGGACGGGTATGGCCATGGTCAGCAGCAGCTGCTCGCCGTTGCGGAGCTGCAAGCGGAGCTCCATTGTCGCCTGGGCCGTCACCCGTCGCAGCGCTGGCGCCGCTCCCGGCCGGGGTGCGAAAGCGGCGTTCTCCTCTCTCACCGCGAGAGCCCCCTGCCGGTGAGCTCCAGGAACACGTCCTCCAGGCTGCGGCCAGTCACTCGCATCTCGCCCGCCAGCACTCCTTGCTCGGCGCACCAGCCCGCCACCGCTGCCATCACCTCGGGCGTGGCTGTTCCCTCCACTCGATAGCGGCCGGCTGACGCTTCGCGCACGAGGACCCCGTCCGGTAGCCGGCCCTGGAGGCCGGTGAGCTCTAGGCCGGGCCGGGCCTGGAACTCGAGCGAGGTCGGAGCCCCACCCACCAGTTGCTGGGGCGATCCCTGAGCCACCAGGCGACCGTGGTCCACGATCACGACAGTGTCGGCCAGCCGTTCCGCTTCCTCCATGTAGTGGGTGGTGAGGACCACGGTGACCCCATCTCGGCGCAGCTCCTGGATCAGCTCCCACGTGCCCTGCCGAGCCTGCGGGTCGAGCCCGGTGGTGGGCTCGTCCAGGAAGAGCAGCTCCGGGCGCCCGATCAGAGCCGCGGCCAGGGCCAGGCGCTGTTGCTGTCCGCCGGACAGTCGACGGACCGGCGTCCGGGTGGCTTCTTCCAGGCCGAGCCGGCGGATCAGCAGCTCGGGAGGGAGGGGTCGGGCGTAGAAGGACGCCAGGAGGTTCAGCAGCTCGCGCGGCCGTGCCGCCGGGTACATGCCGCCCTGCTGCAGCATCACTCCGATCCGCGGCTTGAGCTGGCGCGCCTGTCGATGCGGGTCCAGCCCGAGGACACGGACCGTCCCGGCGTCCTGGCGGCGGAAGCCCTCGCAAGTCTCGATCAGCGTGGTCTTACCGGCTCCGTTGGGGCCGAGGATGGCGGTGATGGCACCGGCCTCCACGCCCAGCGTGAGCCCATGGAGGGCGGTGCGCGAGCCGTACCGTTTCACCAGCCCCACCACCTCGATGGCCGCTGCCATGGCTGCCACTCTACCCCAGGTGGAACGCGTCCATCCCTCGGTCCGAGGTTGCTCCAACATCGACCCCCGGGCGCGTGGGTCGCCACCTTGCCACCACCCCCAAGACCTCGGCTCTGTTCGTATCAGCTCTCACCGTTGCCCTGGGTGAGTGCCCCCTCCAGTCATCGAATTTATCGCCATCCAGGGCCCGCACAACAGCCCACCAAGGAGGCAACAAGACGTCGCCATGGGCTCGACCACAACATCCGCGATGCGCGGTATCAGCGTCTTCGTTGCAGAGGACCCGGTGGCCCGAGAAGCCAAGAGGGTCCGGACGCCCGCGATCTGGCTGGGTGAGGATCCTGGCAGGAACGACGGCGAGACAACCAGCAGCCGGCAGGACCGACAGCGAGGGCAGATGCACAGAGCAACGGCGATGCCGACGCCTGGCTCGGCGTCGAGGGGCTTGGGACAGGTGGATCGGTGCCATCTCGCCACCGCGGTGTGTGACGGGCAGCCGACACCAACAGACGATGGCGAGCGACCGCCTTGTGTTGGCCACATCAACCTCGTCATCCCTGCCGCAGGTGGGCCGGCCGCAACCAGCCGCGGCGGAAGGGTGCTCAGGGATCCCCAAAAGGGCACCATGCTTACCGAGTCTGCTTGGCCCGCCCACGGCTGGCGAGGGTGGTTTCCACCAGTCGGGCAGGGGGAACCTACCTGCCATGCCGCGGCGTTCACCCGTCGACAACGGCGGGGTCGCGGGAAGACTGACCGCCGCTCGGGGGGGCGAGGAGGTTGCCCTCCTCGCACCTCCACCGAGCATGGCTGCGGGGGTGAGGTCGGGTTCGGGGCCGTTTCCGGCCAAGCTCAGCCTACCGAGAGCCGGCCGGCCCGGTCTCCCCAAATTTGATGAGTCCAGGGACCATGCCCAGCTCACGCGCTGCTGCCACGGCTGCCAGCTGAGAGCTGACCCCGAGCTTGGACAGTACAGCCCGGATGTGGCTGCGCACGGTGGCCTCGGTGATGCCGTGGCGGCTGGCGATGGCCTTGGCCGGCCGGCCGGCCATGATCTCCTCCAGCACCATCGCCTCGCGGGCGGTGAGGCGGATGGGAGGCCTTTGGCGCCGGTTGCGGGCCAGCTCCAGGGCGGGCGCCACCAACGAGCCCAGCAGCATGAGGAGACCGATGTGGCCGGTGGTGAAGCGGGCCTGGTAGTAGTTGCGGACAGAGAGCACCCCGATTTGCCGGCCGCCGCTGACCAGCGGCACTGCCAACCCGCTCTTGATCCCGGCTGTCACCGCGGTGCTGAGCGCATGGGGCGACTCGGGATAGTTCCAGACTGCGAAGGGGCGGTTGGCCACGAATGTCTGACCGATCAGCCCCTCCCCGGGTGCGCAGCTGTAGCTGGAGCGCGGGTTCCAGTCGGGATCGTTGCGGGCAGCCGGGTGGAGCCGCTGTCGTTCCTCCTGCCAGAGCAGGAGGCAGCCGGCATCTGTTCCCAAGAGGTCACGGGCGGTGTCGACCGCGAGGGCCGACAGCTGTTCCAGTTCGACTGGCTCGGCCACCGTCATCGCCACCTCCGAGACCACTCGGAGCGCCTCCTCCGCGGGCGCCAGCCGGGGGACGGGCAGGCTCGCGAACGGCGCCGGAATCACCTCCCTCTCTGCCCGCGCCACCGCTGGCATCCGAGGCGGGACCTGTGACCAGCGTGCCACCCGAACCGGCATGGCATCGCCAGGCGAGGATACCGCGGGCGCCGCCGGTGCACGCTCCACGGCGCGGGAGCCAGAGGGGATGTCAGGGGGCTTCGACGGCTGACGCATCGAGTCATGGGGGGAGGTGCTTGGGCTCTCCGGCCACGACTGCCCACCCATCCCTGGGATGGATGGTCACGATCGCGGCTACAGGCTCCGGCTGGTGACAACTCCGGACCATCCCTTGCGGTGCTCCTGAGGCCCGTCGATCCGGCTCCGGCTCCTGCTCCTCCGGACCGGCTACGCACCCCCGGCCGGGGAGGGGCCGCAGCCGCGCCCAGCCGAGGAGCGCCGGCCCCACAGGTCACCGTGCTCGGACAGGTAGCGGAGTGCTCGCTGGCGCTCTCGCCAATCGAAGAGCGGTACGCCCAGCCGGTCGGCGGCGCGTCGCGCCTGCTTGCGGCTCACGCCCAGGGGCCGGATCAGGCAGCCGATGCGGGCATGTTCGGCTCGCATCACCCCGTTGTCGTAATGGAGGACGCGGCCGGTCAGGACCACCGCCCCGAGCAGGTAGGGCGGATGAGCCAGCGCCCGCTCGGCCCAGGCGATTGCCATCAGGCCGAGCATGACCGCGGCCGTGAACCCGAGAGCAGGTGCCCAGTGGCCTTGTGCCACCAGCGGCTGGTCGAGGAGCGCAGTCATGGCCGCGCCGCCGGTCAGGAGCAGGGTCAGCATGGCGATGGCGAAGAGTCGCATCGGCGCTGCCGCCTGCTCATAGAGACGCGAATCCCCGAACCGCGGCCACTCATCGATGGCATAGACGCCGCAGGCACAGCCGTCGGCCGGGGCGGGATGGCCTTCCGCGCAGCTCGCCTGCATCACTGGCGCCCGCCAGGGTTCCCCACGGACGCTGCTCACCAGCACGCCTGACCTCAGCACCCACTCCCGGAAGCCGAGGACGGGAACCGCCGTCATCAGGTCGCGACCGGCTCCACCTCCGGTGCTGGCAGCTCGTCCTCCCGGGGGATGATCACCTCCTCCGGTTCGCCCACGGTCTTCATGCTCCGAGTCTAGGAGCCGGGCCTGGAGCGTGGGGCAGTCGTGCCTGGCGCCCGCCGCCGGACGACCTCGCGCAGGGGGCCGCGCAGACCCACCAGCAAACCCACCACCACCCCCCCGAACAGAACCCAGGCAGCGGTGCCCGCGGTGCCGCGATGGCTGTCGAGCAGGGCTGCCCCCAGCAGCGCCGCCACCGGGACCATGGCCAACAGGCCGTCCCCTACCCAGAGCCCCCAGACCTCGCGTGCGGCCCTGCGTACCGCCTGCAGCCAGGTCGGATAGCGGGCCGGGAGCACGCGGGGATTGCGGAGCACCTGCACCACCAGGAGCGAGACCAGGGCGTAGGCGCCGATCAGGAGGAGGATGCTGAGGTCGTCTCGCCACCAGGCGACGCCCACCCCCTCCCCGGCGAAAAAGGTGCCGAAGGAGGAGAGCATGACGCCCACCGCGTACTTGATTGTGTTCTCCGGCACCCGGGTGAGCGGGGTCCGGAGCGCTGCACCCGCGGCCACCACCACCGCCAGTGCTGTCCCGGCTCCCAGGACAGCAGCCGGGAGGCTGTTCAGCCCACCCAGGGCGAGCACGATGAAAACCACCTCCAGTCCCTCCAGGAAGACGCCGGAGTAGGCGGTGGCGAACGATGCGGTGTCGAATCTGGCACTTCCGGTCCCGAGCCCGGCCCGGGCAGCCTCAAAGGCGAGCGCCTCGTCTCGCTCCGGCCGGAGGCCGGCGGATCGGAGGACCGCCTTCTGGAGCCACTTGAGCCCGAACAGCAGGAGCAGGACACCGACCACGGTCCGAACCGCCCCCAGCGGGACCGAGACGGTCAGGGCTGCACCCAGCCCCGCCACCAGCAATGCCAGGGTGAGCACCGCCGCTGCCACCCCGAACAGGGCGCTGCGCCAGCTGCGGTAGATCCCCACCGCGAGCACGATCGTCAGTGCCTCCACCCACTCCACGCCGGCGGCGATGAAGGTTGAGAGGGCCACCAGCCAGGTCACACTCATGGGCACGTTCCTCCGCCTCAAGGGCTCCGGTTCGCACGACCCGTCGGCCGTTGGCCTGCCACCCGCAACCAGCGGTGGGTCGGCGTGCCCTCACCATATCGGCGTGCAGATCCAGATCGCGGTCGCCGCCATCGCCCTGGCGGCGTGGATCGGGATCGCGCTCCATCCCGCCCGCCCCTGGGACCTCCGGCCCGTCGCCGAGGACGAGCCAGCGCCGCCGCCGCCGGCATGGCCCTCCGTCGGGGTGGTCGTGCCTGCCCGCGACGAGAGCCGCTTGCTGCCCGAGACCTTGCCCGCCCTTCTCGCCCAGGACTATCCGGGGCGCTGGCGGTTGGTGCTGGTTGACGATCGTTCGGAGGACGACACCGCTGCGGTGGCCCGCCGGGTGGGCGGTCGACGGGTGCAGGTGCTGACCGGTACCCCCCTGCCCGAGGGCTGGGCAGGCAAGGTCTGGGCCATGGCCCAGGGGGTGGCGGCTGTGGGCGCGGTCGACTATCTGTGGCTCACCGATGCCGACATCCGGCACGGCCCCGGCTCGCTCCGCCGGATGGTGGCGGAGAGCGAGGCCTGGGGCCTCGCGCTCAACAGCCGGATGGCCCGGCTGCGCACCCGCTCGGCGGCCGAGCGGCTGCTGATCCCGCCCTTCCTCTTCTTCTTCAACCTCCTCTACCCGATGCGGTGGGTAAATGGCCCGGGCGCGACGGCGGCTGCCGCGGGCGGCTGTATCCTGGTGAGGCGGCGGGACCTGGAGCGGGCCGGCGGCCTTGCCGCCATCCGGGGCGAGATCATTGACGATGTCCACCTGGCCAGTGCGGTCAAACGCGCAGGGGGCCGCGTCCGGCTGGCCGTCAGCCGTGGCGAGGTGGCGAGCGTCCGGGCGTACGGAGGGCCTGGGCCGCTATGGCGAATGGTCCGCCGCTCGGCGTTCGACCAGCTGGGCTACTCCTGGGCACTGCTGCTGGGCACTCTCGCCGGCCTCGGCCTCCTGTTCGCAGTTCCACCGCTGTCGGTGCTGGCGGCGATCGTCGGATGGGAGCCCGCCAGCGCCGGGCGACTGGCCCTGGGCCTGGTCGGGGCCACCGCCTGGGGCCTGATGACGCTCGTCTTTCGCCCCAGCGTGGCCCTGTTCGAGATCTCGCCCGCGTGGGCACTGACGCTACCGCTCGGGGGCCTGCTGTATGCGGCCATGACCCTGGACTCGGCCCTCCGCCATGCTGCCGGCCGGCGCCACGAATGGTGAAACGTTAGGGGACGAGCACGGCAGCACCTCGCACCTGCCCACGGCGGAGGCGCTCCAGGGCCGCTGCGGCCTCGACCAGGGAATGGGTCTCGACCTCGGTCCGCACCGGCACCCTCGGTGCCAGCTCCAGGAATTCCTGACCGTCTCGGCGGGTGAGGTTGGCCACCGAGCGTACCACCCGCTCGCCCCAGAGCAGGTGGTAGGGGAAGCCCGGGATGTCCGACATGTGGATCCCGCCCAGCACCACCGTGCCCGCCGGCCTCACTGCTCGCAGTGCGGCCGGCACCAGTTCCCCGACCGGGGCGAAGATGATGGCGGCGTCGAGCGGCTCTGGCCCTGGCCGAAGGGAGTCTCCTGCCCACTCCGCTCCCATCTGCCGAGCGAAGCGAGCCCCCTCCTCGTCTCCGCTCCGGACGAAGGCGAAGATGCGCCGGCCCTGGTGGCGGGCGACCTGGGCCACGATGTGCGCCGAGGCACCGAAGCCGTACAGTCCCAGAAGCTGGGCGTCACCGGCCATGCGCAGGCAGCGGTAGCCGATCAGCCCGGCGCAGAGCAGCGGGGCCGCCTGCGCGTCGGGATAGCCTTCCGGGATCGGGTAACAGAAGCGCTCGTCCGCCACCGCGAACTCGGCATAGCCGCCGTCTACCTGGTAGCCGGTGAACCGGGCCTGCTCGCAGAGGTTCTCGTGACCCTCCCGGCAGTAGCGACAGGAGCCGTCGGCCCACGCGAGCCAGGCGATGCCCACCCGCTGGCCGACCTCGAAGCGGCCGGCCTGCTGGCCTCGCTCCACCACCCTGCCCACGATCTGGTGGCCGGGGACCAGGGGCAGCTTGGGGTCGGGCAGCTCCCCGTCCAGCACGTGCAGGTCGGTGCGGCAGACCCCGCAGGCGGAGACCTGGACCAGCACCTGGCCGACGGCGGGCCGGGGAATCGGCAGCTCCCGCGGCTGCAGCGGCTCTCGGGGCGCCTCCAGGACCATCGCCCGCATGGCCCGAGGATAGCCTCTACCGGCGCTGCTCCCGCCAGATGCGAATGAGGGGGAGGACGACCAGGACCGCGATCGCCACCGGCACTCCCAGATAGAGCCAACGATAGAGCTGGAGGACGTGGGCGAGGCGACCGCCGAACATGGCCGCGAACACCAGCCAGAACGCGGCCCAGACCGCAGTCGAGGAGGCGACGCTGGCCACGAAGACCGGGTAGCGAATCTGGAAGATGCCGGCTGCCACGGTCACCGGAATGCGCAGGCCGAAGATGTGGCGACCGAAGAAGATCGCCACCGGGCCCCAGCGCCGGTACCACCGTTCCGCCACTGCCAGCCGCTTGGGGGTGACGTGGAGCAAGAGGCCGAGGCGACCCTCGACGAGCTGCCGGCCCCACACGCGGGAGATCAAGTAGAGATTGGTCGAGCCGAGCACTACGGTCACGACCAGACCCAGGCCGACCAGGACCAGGTGAGCGGTCGAACCAGCGAAGCGATGGCCCAGGTAGACGACGGCCACGTCGCCCGCGCCGGGGATGGGGGCGCCTGACTCCTCCAGGTAGAGCGCGGCGAACGCGGCCACGGGCCCGAGGTGACGCAGCTGCTGGTGGCCGAAGTGGATGAGGGGGTGGAACAGGAACGGCTCGCTGTCGGCCAGCAACGCAAATCCGACCGCGACGGCCACCAGCACGGCCGCTCCGGCCGCCAGCCAGTGCAATCGCCGACGCGTTGGTTCCAGCACAGGGATGTTCCTTATCTTGACCGGCCCGCGCGCTCTTCTCCGGTCACGGACGTGAGCAGGTCTCGCCCAGGTAATGGCCGTTCACCAAACCACCTCCGAGACTGCCCCTGGCTTCAGCCATGGGGAGGAACGCCGATAGCATTCAATGCGTCAAGCTGATGCTCGCCGTCAAGCTCGGACCTTCGGCCAATCAGCACACCTCGTTGCTTCAGACCATGGAGCGGTTCAATTCGGCCTGCGATGGGATCGCCGAGGTCGCCTTCCGGGAGAAGACCGCCGACAAGATTCGGCTTCAGCGCCTCGTCTATGGCCAGATCCGGGACCGCTT
>CADDZO010000140.1 GCA_902812395.1 bacterium
GCGGGGGCCGCGAGCCCGCCGCCGCCGGCTGTCGGGTGGAGCCGGACGGGACCCTGCTGCTCCAGCTGGGCTCGGTCGACATCACCGGCACCGACACCACCCTGGCCATGATCGCGGCCGAGACCTTCGGTGTCCCCCTGGAGCGGGTCCGCATCGAGCGGGGGGACACCGCCAGCGCGCCCTACGCGGGGATGGCCGGGGGCAGCAAGATCGTGTACACGGTTGGGCCGGCGGTGCAGCTGGCCGCGGCGGAGGCCCGTCGGCAGCTTCTGGAGATCGCGGCCGAGGAGCTGGAAGCGGCGGTCGAGGACCTAGTGGTCGAGGATGGTCGGGTCCTCGTCCGGGGGGTGCCGGGGCGGTCGCGCGCAATCGGCGAGCTGGCCGAACTGGGCGCCCAGTTCATGGGCCGCTATCCTCCGGTCCAGGGGCAAGGGCGGAGCGCGGTCACCGAGCAGTCGCCGATGTTCACCGTGCACCTGGCGCGGGTCCGGGTCGATCCCGAGACCGGCGCCTGGCGCATCACCGCATACGTCGCCATCCAGGATGTAGGTCGGGCGCTCAATCCCCCTGAGGTGCTGGCCCAGGTCCACGGCGGGGCGGTGCAGGGGATGGGGCGGGCGCTGGGCGAGGAGCTGGCCTGGGACGAGGCCGGCCAGCTGCTCACTGCCAGCTTCACCGAATACGGCCTGCCCAGCATCGACCAGGTCCCCGGGGTGCAGGTCGAGCTGGTCGAGGTCCCCTCGCCCCACGGCCCCTTCGGAGCCAAGGGAGTGGGCGAGCCGCCGGCGGTGCCACCGCCGGCCGCCCTGGCCAACGCCATCGCCGCCGCCTGCGGACGGCGCCCGAGCCGGCTGCCGGTGGACTGGGGGGAGCTGGCGGGGATTCGGTGAACGTCCCCCCCGACCTCGCCCGCAGGGTGCTGGACGCGATCGGGGACGCTGTCGTGGTCCTGGACACCAAGGGCCGCATCGTCTACTGGACCGGATCGGCGGAGGAGGTGTCCGGGCGCTCGGTGGACGAGCTCCGGGGCCGCCGGGTGGCGACCGTCTTCCCCGAGCTCGCCCAGCTCGACCCGGCGGAGCTGATCAGCCTGGGCGGAGCCGAGCGACTCGACGTGGTGGTCAGGATGGGCCGCAGCCGCTCGCCGGTGGCGGCCACCGGGACCGCGGTCCGCGACGACCACGGACGGCTGCTCGGGTCGGTGGTGCTGGCCCGGCCGATGGGAGGCTGGCTGGACCCGGCCGAGCGCTCCGGCCGTCCCCGACGGCAGTGGCATCGAACCCTGGGCCGCCTGGTCCGGGAGGTGCTGGCCACGGCGGGACGAGATCCCGCTAGCCTGGACCGATCCGAGGCCCTGGCCCCGCTCCTCCTGAGCGGCGCCCGCGACCTGCTGCCCCAGGCCGAGTGCGTGCTGGCGGTGGTGCTGGAGGGGAGGCAGGAGCTCCAGGTGCTGGCCGGGGCGGGAGACTGGGCGGAGCAACTGGTCGGCCGCTGCTGGCCGCTGAGCGGGACGCTGGCCGGTCAGGTGCTGGCCGAGCGCCGCTCCCGCGAGACGCCCCGCCTCCAGGAGGTGAGCAGCGCCCACGAGGCCCTGGCCAAGGGGGGAATCGTGGCCGGGCGTCTGGTGCCGCTGTTGAGCGAGCGGCCGCTCCCGGACGGGCGCCAGGCGCTGGGAGTGCTGGGGTTCTTCCGGCGCACGCGCTCCTACTTCACTCCTTACGAGCGGCGCCTGATCGACGAGTTCGCCCATCTGGTCAGCCTCACCCTGCAGCGCTCGGAGCTGCTCCGCGGCTTCGAGCGGCTGGCCGAGCGGCTCCGGGTGGGCGTGGACGTCGCCATCGAGCTGGCCCGCTCGCTAGAGACCGAGCAGGTGGTGACGGGGCTGGTGGAGCAGGCGGCCAGGGCGGTGCGGGCTGACCGGGTGCTGCTGCTGGGGGTCGAGGGCTCCCAGGGGCGCATCCTCGCCGGCTGGGACGGCGACGGCCGGCCGGTGCCCAGGGGCCTGGAGCTGGCACTGTCCGACCTGGTTTCGGAATCGGGGCCGGCCCTGGCGGCGGCCCTGAACGAGCGCTGCTGCCGCACCTGCGGACCCTTCGTCATCCCGGATGGGGAGGCACTCGGAGGGATGGAGTTGCGCCATGCGGCGCTGTTGCCCCTGGTCCTGAGCGGCAAGGCGGACGGAGTGCTGGTGGTGGGTCGGCGACGGGACGAGGCCTTTCGCCACGACGACGTGCTCACGCTGCAGATGGTGGGCAACGTGGCCGTGCTGGCCATCCGCAACGCCAAGCTCTACCGACAGGCTCAGGACGCCAACCGCACCCGGAGCGAGTTCCTGACCATGGCCGGGCACGAGCTCCGGACGCCGCTGACCGTGATCAAGGGGTACCTGTCGATGCTGGCCGATGGCAGCCTGGGCGAGGTCCCGCCGGGCCTGCGCCAGCCGGTGGAGCTGCTGGCCAGCAAGGCCGAGGACCTGGGCTGCCTGGTTGACGACCTCCTCTTCACGGCCCGCCTAGAGTCGGGCCACCTGCCGGTCCGTGCGATGCGCCTCGATCTCGGCATCGCCGCCCGACAGGCGGTGCGGCGGGCCCAGGCTCGGGCGGACCTGCTCGGTGCCAAGCTGGCCCTGGAGTTGGAGGAGGGCGTGCTCACGGTGAGCGCCGACCCGGAGCACATCGGACGCATCCTGGACAACCTGGTCAACAACGCACTCACCTATCGGCAGCCGGGCATGCCGGCCTGGGTCCGGGTGAGGGCCGGGCTGGAGGCCGACACGGTGGTGGTCAGCGTCGAGGATCATGGCCGCGGCATCCCGCCCGACAAGCAGGAACGGATCTTCGAGCGGTTCGTGCGCGGCGAGGAGGCGGCGGGCTCGCCCGGGACCGGCCTTGGCCTCTACATCAGCCGCCAGCTGGCGGCCCGGCACGGCGGCAAGCTCCAGCTCGACTGGAGCGCACCCGGACAGGGCAGCCGCTTCTCGCTCCGCCTGCCCCGGGTCGCCCGGTGATCTCGGCCTCCAGCGTCCTGGCCGCACTTGGTGACGGCGTCATCGCCCTCGACCGGGATGCCCGGGTGATCGTCTGGACGGCAGCCGCCGAGCGGTTCCTGGGCCATGCCGCCGAGGAGGTGGTGGGAGGGCCGCTGCCCGACGTCGGGATCCGGCTGGAGGTGTTGCCGATCGGGCGCCAGCGGCGCCTCCGGCTGCGGCGCCGGGACGGTTCCCAGTTCCCGGCAACGGTGACCCTCACCCCGCTGCACGGCCCCGATGGAGGGACCGAGGGGGCTGTCCTGGTGATCAAGGACCTGACGGTCTGGATCGGAGGCGCCGAGATGATTGCCGACGACGAGGCCGCCGACTTCGAGGTCCGACTGGGCGCGGCCTTCCGGGGCATCGTCGAGACCACCGCTGACCTGGAGCGCGCGGGACGCCCGGAGGCGTTGGCCCAGTCCTTGGCCGAACAGGCCCGCCGGTTGCTGCCCGGCATCTCCTGCCTGGTAGCGCTGGTGTCCGCCGACCGCCAGGACAGCTTCTCGTGCGTGGCAGGGGCAGGGCCCCCGGCCGAGCAGCTGGTGGGGCGCACCCTGCCCCGCCAGGGCACTGTGCTGGGGGTGGCCCTGGAGGAGAACCGGGTGCTGGAGTCAGCTGCCATGCGCAAGGAGGGGATGCTCGCCGGCCTCTTCGCCGATTACGGGATCGACACTATGCGCGCGGTCCCCATCGGCACCGACCAGCCCCTTCCCGACGGCCGCCGGTCCCTGGGCGCAGTGGTCTACTTCCGGGCCGTCTCCGGGCCCTTCAGCGCCCCGGAGCGGCGCCTGCTCGACGAGTTTGCCGCCCTGGCCGGGATCACCCTCCAGCGGGCCGAATTCCGTGCCGCCAGCGAGCGCTCATTGCAGCGTCTGCAGCTGGCGGTGGACGTGGCCCTGGATCTGGCCCGATCGCTGGACGTGAGCGAGGTGGTGCGAAGGCTGGTCCGCCGGGCCGCCCTGGCCACCGCAGCCGATCGCTGCATGCTGCTGCGACTGGAGGGCGGAACGGAGGGTGAGGCGGTGGTGGCCGACGCCTACGACGCGGCCGGCCTGGAGCGCGGCATCGGCCATCGCCAGCCGGTCGCGTCACTGGACCTGGTCCACGAGGCGCTGGTGAGCCAGGCCCCGGCCCTGGGCGGCCGCTTGTCCACCGAAGGGATGCCGGGCGAGCTGCGGCGAGCCCTTCAGGGGGTACGGCACACGGTCGCCGTGCCGCTGGTGCAGGCCGGGGAGGTGATGGCGGTGCTGGTGCTCTGTCGGCGTCAGCGACCACCCTTCACCGCGGAAGACGTACAGACCCTGGTCCAGCTCGGGGGACCGGCGGCGCTGGCCCTGCACAACTCCTACCTCTACTCGCGTACCGAGGAGGCGGGGCGCTTTAAGACCGAGTTCCTGGACATGGCCGCCCATGAGCTGCGAACGCCGTTGACCGTGATCAGCGGGTACCTGTCGGTGCTGCGAGACGGAACCTACGGCCCTCCCCCTCCCGGCTGGACCGACTACCTCCAGATCATGGAGGTCAAGGCGGCGGAGCTGCGGCGGCTGGTGGATGATCTGCTCCTGGCCGCTCGCCTGGATACCGGTCGCCTGACCTCACGCATGGAACCCCACGACCTGCGCGAGGTGGTGCGGGAGGGGATCGCCAGCGTTGCCGCCGAGCCGGAGCTGGAGCTGCCCAGCGAGCCGGTGCCGGTGCATTGCGACCGCGAGCAGCTCTCCCGGGTGATCGCCCACCTGGTCGTCAACGCCTTCCGGTACGTGCGCGACGGAACGCCACCGTGGGCCCGGGTCCGGCTCCAGATGGAGCGCGAGCTGGGACAGGCCAAGCTGGTGGTCGAGGACCGCGGCCGGGGTATGCCGCCCGGCGCCGAGCAGACCATCTTCGAACGCTTCACCCGCCTGGAGGATCCCGAGCAACCGTCCGTGCCGGGGACTGGCCTGGGGCTCTACATCGGGCGGGAGCTGGCCGCCCGCCACGGTGGGAAGCTGGTCCTGGAGTGGAGCCGGGCTGGGGTGGGCAGCCGCTTCGCCCTCTACCTGCCGCTCCAGGGCGAGGTGGGCGCGCGCCCCGAAGCTCCGGTTGCCCTGGGAGGGTCTTTGACATCCTCCCTGCCCTGAAGGGCGGGAATTCCCGGTCGGCGCACTCACCGTGCCGTCTGGGGTCGCCGATGGTGATCCGAGATGCGGAGCACCCTGGAGGGACAGCTGCCTTGCCGACGCTGGGTTAGCTTCGGGAGTGCCTGAGCCTTGACATCCTCTCCGCCTTGAAGGGCGGAGATTCCCAGACTAGCGTTCGGGTCGCTTGGTTCTTGCGATCCTCCCAGCCCAGTCACCGGGTGCCCCCCGACCCAGTCCGTCACCGGACCGAACAAGTGTATCACGCTGTCCCTGCGGGCCGCGCGGCGTTTCACCACCGGCCTGAAGGCCGGCGCACTGCGCCGCGGCTTGGTAGCCGTGGGCTCTCCAGGACCTCGGTGGCGGCCAGGCGGTCGTGGCTGGCGTCCAGGCGGGCGAGAGCGAGGGGGAGCGCCGCCAGGCGGATCAGGGCCTGGCCGGGGCTGACCCTGCTCCCGTCCACCGCCGCCAGCCGCTGGCCGGTGATCCAGCCCGCTGGCGTCCGGCCCTTCCCGGTCCAGGCCACGGCGTGGTAGGTAAGCGCCAGGGCGCAGAAGCCAGCCAGGCGGCGCTGGGGTCCGAGCAGCCACGTGATCCCGGCACAGAGGGCCCCGTCGAGGGCGGCCGTGGCCAGCCGCTGGGCGGTCCCGGCGGGGATCCCAGGGAGAGGGCTTCGCCCTCGCATCCGCAGCAGGAACATACGGGTCAGGAACCGATGCACCGGGAGCTGCAGTGCCCTGTACAGCGGACGGGGGAGCATGGGCTCGTAGCCGGTGATGAGCCCGACCAGCCGGCCCCGGTGCCAGCCGAAGGCCAGCCAGCCGCCGGGGCGTCGGGCCGCCAGGCCACCGGTGATCGGCCAGGCGCTCACGGCGTCGCCCTCCACCGGCTCGCCGAAGCGAAGCACGGTCAGGGGCCCCACACGCAACTGCCAGCGCTCGCCCCGGACCAGCCCCAGGGTCAGCCCCGAGATGCGTTCGAAGAACTCATCCCGTAGACGCTGGGGATCCGGGGGTTCGGGGGTGGCGACGCTGACCTCGAGGTGCACGGACATGGGACCGGGGATGGATTTCATCATGGATCGTGGCCGTGGGTGTCCGCACGTTTACTGCTCGGACCCGGATCGCCCGCCCTCCGGAGGCGGTCTTCGAGTGGGTGGCGGACTACCGCAACGTGCCCCGGGTCCTGGAGGGCGTCACCCGCTGGCGTCCCCTGACCGACCGGGTCCGGGGACGGGGGGCGCGCTTCGAGGTCGAGATGCGGGCGCTCGGCCTCCCCCTCGGAAACGTGCTCGAGATCGATTGCTGGACGCCGCCTCGCTCGATCGGCTGGCGGTCGGTCGCAGGCCCGATCGAGCAGGCCGGTTGCTGGCGTTTCGAGCCGGTGCCCGGCGGCACCGAGGTCACGCTGACCATCGACTACCGGCCGCCGGGGGGCGCGCCGGGGGCGGCGCTGATGGCCCGTTTGGATGGACTGGTGCGGGGACGACTGGAGCGCGGACTGGAGCGCATGCAGCTGGCGTTGGAACGGGACCGGTGAAGCCCTGAGCCCCCTCCACCAGGCCGTGGCCGCCGCTGTCTTCGGCCTCTCCATGGCGGCGGTGCTGACCCGTCCGCGGGGCTTGCCCGAATCGCTGGCGGCGGCTGCCGGCGCGGCGGTGATGCTGCTCCTGGGCCTGGTCACGCCGCTACAGGCAGGCATGGCACTGCTCCAGCAGTGGAACCTGTTTCTGTTCTTCTGCGGGCTGATGGCCATCTCTGGGCTGGCCGACGCCGCCGGCTTCTTCGACGCCGCGGGAGCGGTGGCGGCGGGGGCAGCCCGGGGCAGTGGCCGTCTGCTCCTGGTAACGGTGTTCGGCGCCGGCGCCGCGATCACCGCCTTCTTGTCCAACGACGCCACCGCCCTGATCCTCACCCCGGTCGTCTACACGGTGGTGACCCGGCTCCGGCTTCCACCTATGCCCTACCTCTTCGCGACCACCTTCGTGGCCGACACCGCCTCGGTGACGTTGCCGGTGAGCAACCCGATCAACGTGCTCGTGATCGACCGCCTCCACCTAGGGCTGGCGGCTTACTGGAGCCATCTGCTAGGTGCCGCGCTGGCGGTGGTGGTGCTGAACGCTTTGCTGTTCCTGCTCGTCTATCGGCGCCAGCTGGCTCAGCGCTTCGAGTTCGACTGGCGGCGGGCGCTGGCCCGCTCGGTCCCGGACCGTGCCCACCTCCGTCTGATCTGTGCGGGGCTGGCCGCGATCGGGATCGCCTACGTGGCTGGCAGTGCCGCCGGCGTGCCGGTGGGCCCGATCGCGCTGGGCGGGGCAGGCCTGTTGGCGTTGCTCTCGCTGGCCGCCCGTCGCTTCGACGCCGGCCGCGTGCGTGAGCACCTGAGCCTGTCCCTCCTGCTCTACGTCGCCGGACTTCTGGTCCTGGTCCGCGGCCTGGAGGGGAGCGGGCTCACTGCGGCCCTGGTCGGCCGCCTGGCCGGGCTAGCCAGGGGGGACGCCGGCGCCGCCGCCGCCGGACTGGTCGGCAGCGCGGTGGCAGCCAACGTGGTCAACAACGTGCCCGCCACCTTGGTCTTCCTCTCCGGCTCGGTCCACCTGGCGGGCCTGCGGCTGCCTTTCCTGATGGGGACGGTGGCCGGCGCTGACCTGGGTCCCAACCTGACCCCGGTGGGCTCGCTCTCCACCATGCTCTGGCTGGTGGCGGTGCGGCGACGGGGGCTGGACGTCTCTGCCCTCGACTACCTCCGCCTGGGAGCGATGGTCACCCCCGCCCTGCTGTTCACCGCTGGCCTGGCCCTGGTCGCAACATTCCGGCCATGAGGGTCCTGGTCGGTATCGATCTTCGCGGTGGCACCGAGCTGTTACAGCGCCTGAACCGGCTCGTGCCCCTCCAGGGTGGGGAGCTGGTCCTGGCCCACGTGATCGACAACGGTGCCCGGGGTGAGATGGATTTGGCTCGGGCCCGGCTGGTGCACCGGCCGATCCCCCGCCACCATCTGCGTCAGGTCGACGAGGCCGAGCGGGAGGCGGCCCGAGAGGCGCTGGAGGAAGCAGCCCGCGTCGCCCAGCGCCTGGGGGCCGCCGCCGAGACCGTGGTCGCCGAAGGCGAGCCGGGACGAGTTCTGGCGATCCTCGCTGCCCGCCGCGCCTGTCAGCTGGCGGTGGTTGCCGCCCGCAGCGGCGGGGAAGGGGAGGTGGGACCGCACTCGATTGGCCATACCGCCCGCTTCTTGCTCGACCACAGTCCTTGCCCGGTCCTGTTGCTGCGACGTTCGGCGCCTCCGCCGCCCGGTCCCCCCCGGCCGGGCCGCTGACCGTACGCTGTCCTTCGTGCGCCTGGAGGCCGAGCAGCGCGACCTGCTGGCGAGGACCCGGATCGGCATGCTGGCACTGGGAGCGGCCCGGCTGCCGCTGGTGAACCCGGCGGCCTTCCACTTCGGCGGGGAAGCCCTCTGGATCACCACCTCCCGCCATGCCGCCAAGTTGCGCCTGGTCCGACGCGATCGCCGAGCCGCGTTTCTGGTCATGCCCGAGCACGACGGGCGGGGTGTGCTCCTCCAGGGACTGCTCGAGACCTACGACCCCCGCTCGCTGCGAAGCCAGGTCCGGGCCATGCTGCAGGGACCCGGCTTCGCCCTCAACCTGGGCGGCTACGTCCTCAAGAACGCTCCTTTCGTGGCCGGCTACCTGATCGATTTGGCCCGCATCCCGCCCGAGTGGTGGCCACACAACCGGGTCCTGCTCCGCATGAGGCCGGATCGGGTACGCCTGGTGCCCGCCCTGGAGCCGCCCCCTGCCACCGCGGCAACGGTGCCAGGAGCGCCGTCCGACGTAGCGGTGGCGGTGGCCAGGGAGGCCTCGGCCCAGCTCTGCTGGCTCTCGGAGGGCAGGCCCCTGCTGGCCGAGGTGGCATGGGCAACGGACGGCCGGGGGGCCTTGTTCTGGCTGCCCCACCCGGCCGGGGTGACGCCCGGGGCGCCGGCGGCGCTGGTGGTCGAGCGCCGACATTCCTTCCGGGCGACTCGGGTCCGGGGCGTCTGCCTGCGCGGCCGCTTGGAGGAGGCCGGCCAGGGCCGGCCGCGGCTCGCCCATCGCTACCAGGGCCGGCTGCCGGAGGGCGGGACCGTACTCAGGCTTCGTGTCGACCGGGCCTCCTGGTGGCGGGGATTCGAAGTGCGCACGGTGCGGCTGGCGGAGGTGGGATGATGGCCATGCCACGGGC